>NZ_AGJJ02000003.1 GCF_000243415.2 Mycolicibacterium tusciae JS617 | reverse complement strand
TGTCTTCGTGAGCCGGCTGCGCCGGCTCCCATGCTCGGGCGGGCAAGCCCGCCCGCGAGTTATGCTGTGCGCCAACCGCTTACGCGGCTGTCTCCGATTGCGTTGCTGCGGTTGGGGTTTGGGGATTCGCACCGCTGGCGCGGCGCCGTGGTGGTTGCGATTCCGCCGAATGTCACGTTATCGATTGCGTTGCAACCGCTTTCGCGGCTGCTACTACCACATGCGTGGTGGTTGCGGATTGCCTTGCAGCTCAACGTCATACCATGATTGTACACGCGTTATGCGGAATACGTTGTCGTTCAGTGCCTCCCGAGTGGCGGTACACCGCCGCTTCGCGTCGGTCTATTATCCCCAGATATAGCGTTGCCCCGCAGAGGGATTCTGCGGGGCACCCACTTAAGGTTAGGTCAGCTGTTGATCCAACTCACCACCTCACTCACGGTGACCTCATCGCTGTAGTTGGCCGTCACGATCTCAGCCAGGTCGGCATCTCTATTCTCGAACAACCGGTGCAGTGCCCCATTGACCACCAGGTTGATCGCGTCCCTGATTCCGGTCTCCGGTTCGCCAACCGCTGCCAACACGTCGTCGGCGGTCGCGTTCACAACCTGCTGTACCTCGGCCCTGCTGACCCGCCGCTCACTACTCGCCTCGGGGGCGCTATCCAAGTCATGCTTGGCGATCACCCACTCCCAGTAACCGAGCTGTGTGTCGTTGTTACCCACCTCATACGCCCAGTCCCGGCGCGGATAGTCCTCGCATTGGCCCCACAGGCCAACCTCGTCGATCATCCGCTCCAGCAGCGCCCTACCGCTTTCAGTAGGTCCGTCCATCACGCCCTTGCCCTTCCACGCCGCCGGCTGGCGCCGGTGGCGCTGCGCCGCGCCATCCGGCGCAGCGGCCTTCTCAGGAGTGCACGCGCCCCCCAACCCACCAGGCAGTAGCCCAGCGCGACATCTAGGGGAACTTGCAGAAGAAGGCTCGCAGCGCCAGCGACAGCCGCCACCAGGACCGCCGAGCGCACGAAGCGCACGCCTGCCCTGATCATGCCGGCGCCCCTGCCGGGTCAATCAGGGCCGCGCCGATCAGAGCGTCGAACTCGGCCTGACTGAGCACCTCATGGCGGAAGCCGGGGCCTGTCGTCCCCCACGTCAGCGTCACCCCCAGTTTCTGGGCGCGGGCCACCAGGCGGCGGTACCGGACGATGCCCGACTCGTTGGTCCCGCCGTTGGCTACGTTGCCGGTCAACGGCGCACGCGCCGATACGTTCGCTCCGTGAACCGAGAGGCCGGCGGACTTCGGGAACCGGGCCGCGAACGCCTGGGCCTCAGCCTCCCGGTCGAACGTGGCGAGCGCCTGCCAATCGCTGCCCGTGCCGGTGAACCGCAGTGTCGAGGATGCGGTGAGGGTGGTCATGCCGACACCCCCGCCGTCTCGGTAAACGCATCCAGCTTCGACGGGTCTGTCCTGAACTTGCCGCCATCGGTGAACACGGTCACCGCCGTGCGGTGCACGTTGCGCAGCAGCGTCATCGCCGCCTCGTAACCGGCCCAGTCCACCACCCGCCACTGAATCGGCCCCATGTGCACCTCGACGTAGTGCAGGGTGCGGCGCCGACGCTCGTCGTAGGCCGTCTGGTTGACCACCGTCCACTCTGGGGGCCGCGTCCACGTCACCGAGACCGTCGACACCCCCGGCCACTCGTCGCCGCTCACCGTGTCCAACGGCGCAGTCCCCGCCGCACCCCGCAGTGCCTCACGCACCGCGCCGAACGCCGCCAGGAACGCCGCTACCTGCGCAGCGGAGGTGAACCGCATGAAGATGTCGCCCCACTGCACCGACACCACCGCCAAATCCGTGCGCGCATTGCTCACCGACACATGTCCCGTCAGCGGGCGCACCACCACCATCGTGCGCGTCACCAAGCCCGACGGAATCGTCATACGGTCCACTACCCGCGACCCCAACACCGCAGCAGTCATGACACTCCCCTTCCTGGGAACACTGGGCCTGCCCGTCTGGCGTGCCCGTCACCTGTGATTCTACCCAGCCACACCGACAGATTCAGCGTGAATCACCCGATCGCCCAACATGATTACCAACCACCACCCCACCCCTGTGCCGGGTGGGGTGGTGGAACGGCGGGTCAGGCTACGGACTGAAGATCGCGTCGAACCGTCCGGGGCCCATAGCGACGTCGAACGGCGTGATCAACGGATGGCACTCCCGAATCAGGGTGATACCGACGACCAGGGCCGGACTGATGTCGGCGGACCTCACAGACATGCCGTCGCGGGTGAAGTGCTCCGGCCCCCACGACACATTGGCGATCGCGTTCGGCGCCCAGTCAGAACGCGACGTCGGCAGTACTCGATAGACCCGCAGCGACGAAATGCCCATCTCAGCCGCCACGCGCCGGAAAGCCATGGAGTACAACCACATTCCGCGCATAAGGGTTGGCTGAGGCGCAAACCGAAAGTAGTACGCGCCCCGGTGCAGCCGCTGCTCATGGCACTCTGTCCAGCGGCGATGGGTGCGGAACTGCTCCACGACGGCTGCCGCCCAGTCCGCCAGCGAGTTACCTTCGGACTGCTGCAGGAAATGGGCCTGGCTGTCGATGGCCCCGGCGTCGAGTGGGTGACCCAGCAGATCCGGGATGCACCGCCGATACCAGGACCGGAGACCAGCAGCGACGTCCTCGCTGGACACGTCGAGTCCGGAGCCCCCACACTCGGCGATGACGCGCAGCGCCAGGGCGCGCACACGCGGATCTCTGGGCTCGAAAGCCGGGCTTGCCCACGGGTTGGCCATCAATGCGGCCCACCGGTTTCCTCGCGAGCGCGGGCCAGCAGCCCCGCCGTCTCGTCGAGGTAGCACTGTGCCGTCGCGCGCTGCGACGGTTCGGACTCGCGGTGCAGCGCTGCGTCGGCCGACAGCGTGGCCGCGTGATGGGCGAACATGCGGCGCCGGTCGCCGCATTCGGCGACCGCCGCGTGGATGTTCAGCCGGGCCTCGGCCAGGATCTCGGCCGGTGACGCTGACATAAGGCTCTGACCTCCGCAACTGGTGGGGACAGCCGGGATGCTAGCGGCGCAGCGAGACACCCGACAGACATCGCGCACCGGGGCCGCCGGCCTTTTTGCCTGGCCCCCGCCGCAGGGTGCTGGCTCAGCATCATTCGGGGTCATCACTGGTCACCGCCCCTCGGCGGGCCAGCCATCCGGCGCCCCCTCGATGTACTGGTGGCCGGGCGGGTAGTCGTAGGACTCGCGCAGCAGCGCGGCCGCCGCCGGGGACGCGGCCTCGACCGCATCGTCGCGCGACTCGATCCAATCGTCGTAGGCGTGACCCCAACCGGCATCGATCACGTACTCCTCGACCTCGCTCCCGGCCAGCGCGGCGCCGTCGAGGAACATCGTCGCGTTGGTACCGCCATCGGGATCTCTCACCACGACCACCTCGACGCGCGGGCCCGGCGCAGCTGGGGTGCTGTCGTCGTGCAGGCGACCGAGGTAGCCGTTGAGGGCAGCCAGCCGCACGATGAAGCTGCCGCGCACATCCAGCCCACACCCGAACGCCCGCCGGGGCAGCCTCCCCACGGCCGCAGCAAGCCCAGCGTCACCGTCGAACGGCGGCTCAGCGCGGGACTTGGTGAACTCGACGGCGACCCAGCTCCGGCCGTGGTCGACCAACCACGCCCGCACCACCTCAGCGGCCCGACGTTCGATCGCCTCGCGCAGCTGGCGCTCACGGGCCTCCAGCGCGGCCAGCTGAGCATCTGCGGCCACGACGGGGCGCTGCGTGCTCGTCGCCATCTCAGCGCGCCCCAGCGGCGCCGCTGACGGCCGCGTGGACGTCCACGTCGAGCCAGCCCGGCCGGTGATAGGTCCACTCGTCGCCCGGCGGGCGGACCGGCATCAGCATGCCGAAGAAATCCTCACCGATCCGGATCGCTGTCGGGCCCGGCTTGCCGCTCGACGTCACCGACGGGAACACCACCATCATCGCGCCCGTGGCCTGCTCCTCGGCCCGAGCTTTGGTGAAGCGGCCCATGTAGGCCGGGACATAGCCCATCCCCACAATCCCGCCCATGCGCGAGGTATCCGCAGGCAGCAGCTGACGCCACTTCGGGAACTGGACATCAACACCGCTCACCACCAGCGACTCGCCCGTGCTGAACCGGAACGTCACCTGCGCACCCGCATCGACAACCTCGATCGTCACCTCGCGCGTCTTCTCGTCACGCTTGGCGGTCTTGGCTATCTTGACCAGCGCCTTCGCATCGGCACCGGCCACCATCATCATAAAGGCTTCACCGGAGCACTCCACTTTGGACGCCCCCAGCACGAACCGGTCCGTCGCGACCGCGACCAGCTGGCCACCGCCGAACTCCAGCCGCACCGCTTCCAGGAACGGCATCCGCGCCGTCGTCGGCGCAGCGAAGAGCACCGCGTCCGACAACGCGGTGTGCAGCGCCTTGGCTTTCATCGTGTTCACCGTTGGAGCAGCGACGTCCTCAGGCGCCGACTCGTCGATCGCGACCGGGCTCTCCAGTACAGAAGTCATGACACTCCCCTTCCGGGATTTCGGGTCCCGCCCCAACGGCTTGACCAACACCCACGACACTACCAACGAGCACCGACAAGAACGCGGCCCCGAAAACCGCACGGCATCAACGCGATAACAACCACCACCCCACCCCTGTGCCGGGTGGGGTGGTGGGAGCGGCGCGGCCTCCCCTGGCGGTCGGCCGGGCCGCCAGGCCCTAGCCGCTCATGCCGCCGTGGCGCCGGCGGCGGCGAGCTGGCGCAGCTCCCAGAGGTCGCGCTGGTGGCACGCCCCGACGTTGCCGTCGCAGGGCTCGCCGTGCTCGGCGCATCCGCCGGCCACCAAGCCGCGACGCCACCGCAGCGCCCACTTCAGGCAGTTCGAGCACTTGCCGTGTGTGCAGCCCGGCAGCCGCGGGTTCTTACGGGCATTGAGAGACCACCCCATCGAGTCGGCGGACGCCAGCCGATCGCCGTAGAGCCGAAAACCCTGCGTCTTCACGCCGTAACCATGAAGGGGTACGCCCGGGTCGCGGTCACGCAGTGCATCAAGGATGTCGCGGATCTCCCCGGTGTGCTGGCGCCGGCACACCGATCCGACCCCGACCGACGGGTAGTTGCTCAGGTCCACCCCGGCCTCGCCGAACATGTCCCAGCACCGCAAATAGTCCTCGATCTCCTGACCCTGGACAGTCGGCATGTACGGGCTTTCCGGGTGTTGCTCCGGATCGTCTCCCTCGGACCAGAGCTGCTGCAGCCGAACGAAGTTCGCTACCGTCCTGCGCTGGTGCTCCTCCACGGTCAGGCCTGTGCGCGCCAGCATGTCGGCCTCGCACGGCCAGTCCAGACCAGCGGCCCATTCGAGCTGCCCGATCTCCCGGTCGTAGCGCTTGACCGCCGCGTCGTACTCCTCGGGCGTGGTGCGCCACCCGCCGTACAGCGACAGCTCGGAGAACCCGCCCGAATCCAGCGCCCACACCGTCCGGGCCTTCGGCAGCGTCTTGCGTCGCGACAGCCGCCGGTGCGACACGAACAGCGGAACCCCGACGTGCGCGAGCCAACCGTCCATGTGCGTACCCAGATAGAACACCGGCGCCTTCGCCATGATCGAACCCCTCAGCGGGTCTGCGGGCCAGCCCTCGCGGCGTGCCCTTCACCAGACACTCTACCGGCCAACCCCGACAACCACTGCACCCAAAGCCGCTCGGCATCAACGCGTTACACACCACCACCCCACCCCTGTGTCGGGTGGGTTGGTGGTGTCGTGCGTGTGATGCGGGTGGAGGTGCCGCGCTTCGCTAGACGATTTTCAGGCAGTCGTTACATTCCCACCCGTGTTCCTGCTTGGTGCAGGTTCGGCGCTGCTCGCAGATCCAGCACCGCTGGTTGGCTTTGCGTTCGGGCTCCGCCTCGCGCGCGGGTTGCGCGCTGGCGGCCGCGGCGCGCGCGGGGTCTTCGCCTGCCAGCAGTGCCGCGTAGGCGGTGTGGGTCTCGGAGTCGCGTCGGTTCTGCGCCTCGGCGGTCATCGCCGGCCCCTCGGTCTGTCGGAGGTAGCCGCCGAAGCTCGCCGCGCAGGCCGCGCATGGGGTCCCCTGTTCAGCGGTGGGCGCGCCGCAGCCCGGCAGGATGCATCGCGGTCCTGTGGCGCCCTGGGCGCCTTCGTCGATGTCTCCGCTCATGTCGCGACGCACCTCCCCTTCCCGGGAATCTGACGGTTAGGTCCCGATGACCTCGCCAACACGATGAGCCTATCAACCCGCACCGACACCACCCTGCGATCCGAAATGCCCGCTGCGACAGCTTGATTGCTACACACTTGCCGAGCCCACTCCGGGCGGCGTCCTGACACGTCGGCTTTGGTATTGACGGTGTCCACGCTCGAACGTACGGTCCGCAGCAACCCGTGGCCTGCAGGCCCTGGCTACGGCCCCCGCTCGGAAGGTGCTGTCGTGGCCAAGGTCAATGTGAACTACTCCGACTTGTCACGGGCGTCTGGCGAGTACGCCGAGCTGCAGGCCCAGGCCGCGGCGTTGAGCCCGCTGGCGGCCGAGGAAGCGCAGCGCATCATCGCCTCCCACGGCCCGATGGGTTACCCGGTGGCCGTCGGTGTGGTCGCCGGCCTGGCCCGCCGTGAGGCGCGCGTGCAAGCCAAAGCGGCCGAGTTCGGCCAGTACTCCGAGCGTTTCTTGGAGCATGAAGCGACCTATCGCGACGTCGATCACGCAGGGGCGCAGGGCTATCGGGCGCTGGACTTCTCCGAGGGAGCCCAGCTGCCGACACCGGATGACTACGAGTCAACCGACTCGTTCCCGAAGCGGGTCTGCTGGATCGGCACAGCCGACGGGGACACCTCGGTGTGTTCGGAGGACACCACCGAGTACCTGTTCGTCGAAGACGGCGAGTGGAAGAACCGCCAAGTCGACAGCGGGTTCGTCGCCGAGCTACTGCCCAGCCAGACGCCGAAGCAGACCTTACTGCCCGAGCCTCCGGCGCCGGGATCGGATCCGTTCGCCAATGCCGCTCCCCGCGACGTCGCGGTGTTCTGGCCCAACCCTGACGGCACGATGGGCCGCGCCTATCGCCAGCCCGACGGTTCTGTCGTGTCGACCCACGATGGAGGGCCCGGCCTACAGCTGTCGCCGCTGCGGCCCGGTGATCTGTCCATGTGGGGACAGCTACCGATCTGAGCGCCTCACGCAGCCGGGGGCGGTAGCACCGGTGTCGTCGCGGGTGCGGCCGAGGCGGGCGTGCCCTGACTTCCGGCCGGCGCCGCGGGAACGGGCTCACCAGCCGCCGGCGCCGGGGTGACCGCTGCGGGCACCGCACTGGCTGGTGCCGCGCCGGGAGCAACGGGGGTGCCCTGGCTGCCGCCGACGGGCGGAACCTCAGCAGCGGCAACTCCAGGCGCTGGGGCGGGCGTCCCGACGGGGGTGCCTTGGCTGCCGGCGGGCGGCACCACAGTCGAGTCGGCGCCGGGTGCGGGCGTCCCGACCGGGGTGCCCTGGCTGCCGGCGGGCAGCGGAGTTCCCGAGCTGCCCGTGGGTACCTCGGCTACACCAGGCAGGGCGCCGGTCGACGCCGGAACTGCGGGCACCTCGCCGCCAGGAACTGTGACCTCGGTGGGGGTGGAGCTGGCGGCCGCGCCGGAGCCGCCGGTGGTGCCTCCGGGTGTCCAGGTGGAGCGCGTGTTGGAACCTCCGCTGGGCGCCGGTGGTGGGGTCACCCACAGCAGCAGGTCGGCCCCGGCGGCGTTGTAGACCACGCTGTCGGGTTGGGCACCGGTGACGTCGAAGTACAGCTTGCCGGTGGTCTTCTGTCCCTGAGGGATCGTCGAGGGGTTGACGCCCTGCGGGGTGGCCGCACCGAACAGCACCCGATAGGTCTCGCCGTTGCGGGCGCGGGCGTTGAAGTTGGACACGATCGGGGTCACCGGTCCGGCGATCGCGTTGTCGGTGGCGGTCGCCTCCCACAGCACACCGCGCACCGCGTGTGGGATGACGTCGCTGCTGGGCTTGAGGTCGGTGACGGTCCAGCCCTGCACCACCGCCCCGTTGACCAGTTCGGCTTCATCGCCGAGCGTGGTGACCGTGACGTCGGCCGCGGCAGTAGGGGCGGCGGCCAGCCCGAGCGCCGCGGCGATCGCGGTGGAGGCCAGGGCAGCGGAAATGGTCGTGTTCTTCACCGGGTGTCGACTCCTCGTTCGTTCCAACGTTTTTCTATCCCCCAACGGGAACGGCTAGCACCGCTGAAGCTATCAGCCACCAGGGCGCAGACCGCGCTGTTGCTGCTGGTTTTCGGCTATCCCGCCGGCGCCGCCACCGTGGTGCTGGCCAGCAGCTCCGGCACGATCTTCTTGATGACCTGGATTTCGCGGTTGTGCAGGATGGTGGTGTCGACGATGACGCGCCCCGACTCGCCGTTGTCATACATCCGCTCCAGGATCTCGGCGAGCTGCCCGTTGGTCAGGTCTCCGAACTTGCGCACGTCGGGCCGTCGTTCACGGATGACGGCAGCGATCGACTCCCACCACAACCGGCGTTCGGCCGGCGAACTCGGGCCGGCGTGCACCACCGCGGTCGGATCGCCGTCGGCGACGGTCGCGGCCCCCGCGGCGCCGGGCTGAACGGGCCTCACCGTCGCGCCCTTCATCGGGCCCGCCGCGCCGCTCTGCGGCGAGGTGAGCGACAGCAGCGCCAGGGTGGAGCAGATCAGCGACAAGTCCACGGCGATGGGCCACAGCCAGGCGGTGTCGGTGCTCATGCCGATCATCACCATCAGGTCTCGCAGCGAGAAGAACGACATCGCGAAGGCGCACACCGCCACCCCGATGGTCAGCGCCAGCGCAGCGCCGAGCACCAGGCCGTCGATGCGCCGGTAGCCGCGGCGGCGGGTCTTGATGAGCAGAGCGACCGAATGCGTGCTCCCGAGCAAGACCGCGGGAGGCACCGCGGCCGCCAGCGCGGCCAGCACCTTCAGATGCGGTGACGGAGCGGTCATCCAGGCGTGAATCACGTTGCCTCCAATGGAGACAACCGTCGCGAACAGCAGCCATGCCCAGAAGAACCACAGCGCGTGTTGGCGGGCGCCGGCGGCGCGCACCTCGTCGGCGGTGGGACCCGGATCCGGGGTGGCCGGCGGTACCGGCGCCGCCTGGGTGGCCGCCGCCGGGACGGGCGCCTGCTGCGCGGCAGGTGCAGGAGCTGGGTCTGCCGGTTGGGCCGGCGGAGTGAGGTCGGCTCCGTTGCGGGTGGGGGCGTCGAGCACGGTCATGGTTAGTTGCGTCCCTTCAGGTGGAGGTGCAGCGACGTCGGCGCCAAATGACCCGAATACACGTGCCGCGCAGAGGAAATGACGTGGTGATCGGGCGTAATGGCCCGCAGATTAACAGCCGAGGTGGACACCGTCGATGGGTCGCGATCGGCGCCGATCGCACGGGTCATATCAGCCCTAGCTCGCGGTACTGCGCGAGCTTGGCGCGCACACCCAAGGCGTAGTTGCGGCGCGCGGCCCTATCGGTGATGCCACGCTCGGTCAGCGTGCGCAGTGCGCGGCGCACCTTGGCGGTGTCGCTGCCGGGGTGGATGAGGATCTCGGTGGCCGCCGCGGCGCACCATCCGGAGTCGTACCACCGTCGGGCCTTCAGCGCGGTAAACCCGCTGCGGCCGCTGCTTGCCGTGGCGGTCATGACTCCTCGTCTTCGGTTGTCTCTTCGACCTGCTCGAACACGGGCCGGGTCGCTTCCCAGATCGGCGGCCAGGTCTCGAACTCGCCGGCCTCGACGCAATCCTGCAGGTCCTGCCACGGCGCGCTGTCGGGCCCGGTCTCGATGACGCACTGCTCGAAGAAATCGACGGCCGCGAGCTTGCCGAACTCGTCGTACTGCGCGGCCTGCAGCTGCGGGCTCCAGGTCTTGACTTCCCGATCGGTCAGCTCCAAGTGGTAGTCGGCAATCCAATCGTTGGTCCTGGCCATGATGCCGGCGAGATCCCACTGGGCGGGGTCGAGGTTGGCGCGGCGCAGCGTCTCGGCGATCTGTTCCCGGCTGAGCTTGGGTGCCTTCGACATGGTGAGCCTTTCTGGTCGGTGGTGGCCGTGAGGGCGCTAGTGCTTGCGGGCGTTGCCGCGACTGGTGACGCTGACTGTCCGACCACATTGGGGACAGGTACCGCGGGGACTGCAGAGCCGCAAATTCGCCCCGGGCACGTAGTTCCTGGATCCGGGGCACTCGTCGGGGTCGACCGGTTTGGGCGCTTTGGTGGTCCATTCCACTGGCGCTGCCGGGAAGCAGTGCGTGCAGAGCATAGCGCCATGGGCGGCCACGGCCTCGGCTTCCGTCTCGCCGGAAAGGTCCGGTAACCAACCGATTTGGGTGGTGATGTGCAGGGGTGTGGCAGGAGGTGGACCGATGGATGTGCCCACCGGGGACCATGAAGAACCGGCTCCACCGTCCGTTGTCGCGCCAGACCTGATCGAGGGCTTCGACGACTGCGCGGGCATCGGCGATCTCGGCCATGGCGGTGTCGCGGGCCTGTAGCGCCGCAGAGGCGCGCTGGGGTGCGTTGCGCAGGTTCCGCGCCACCCGGTTGTCGAGTCCCTCGACGTTGCCGTCGGCGACCTGGCGCGCGGCCGCGATCGCCTCGTCAAGGGTCAGGCCCCAGGTGGCGTAGCGGCGCCCGTGGTAGTAGCCGGTCTTATCCCCCGCTGCGCGGTGAATGTCATTGGAAGCACTGTCATTGCGGTCCATCGCCGCGCGGAGCGCGGTCGTGGCCTCGGCCAGTTGCCCATCGTGGACCTTGGCTTGGGCCTTGGTGTAACCGGAGGTGGCGGTCTCGCTGCTCATGTGGTCCATCATCACCCCTAACCGTTGCTTCTGTCAACCTTTACTATTGCGTCTGTCAATGGTTGGGCGTAGCGTGGTGGACAGCACGGAACACCACGACCCGGAAGGGGGAGCACATGACAGACACCGCCGCCGCAACGGTCATCACCGCAGCCCCGGTAGTCAGCGGCGATCCCCGCGTGTACACCGACCCCTACCCCGGCGCCAAGGGCACCGACCTCGTGAAAGAGGACTGCTGGAAGTGTGGCGGCGACGGGATGTACCACGCCCCCTCCGGTTTCGTGATCCAGAACCCGTACGGCCCCCGCGGCGACGCCATCAAGGGCTGCTTCGCCTGCCGCGGCGTCGGACACCGCTGGGTCAAGGTCTCCAGCGTCCGCGCCCGCATCCGCCGTGGCGTCACGGCCACCCTGCAGCGCGACGCCGACGCCGACGTGCACGCCGCGGCCGCCGCGGCGCGTGCCGCCGAGGACTTCGCCGCGGACTGGGAGGAAGCCCACGCCGAACACGCGCGCCGCGCCGCACTGAACAACACCCCCGCCGGCGACCCCGGCCAGAAGCTGGCCGAACTGACCGGCACCGTCGTGGTCGCCGCCAACATCGAGGTCACCGGATTCCGCGGCCACGGCACCGACATCAAGCGCCTGATCGTGGTCACCCTCGACAGCGGCCAGGCCATCAAGGCCTTCGGCACCGGCTCCACCCTCTTCGCCGTCAACCGCGGCGATCGCGTCACCGTCAGCGGCACCGTCAAGGAACTCGACACCTACCGCGGCCAGCTCCAGACCGTGCTCACCCGCACCAAGCTGCGGGTCGAGGCCGCGGCGCCGACGTTCGACATCAACTCCGGCGACCAGATCGAGACCGGCGGCGACTGGTACCCGGTCTTGCGCGTCAACGGCGACGACGTGCACATCCACGTCACCCTCGGCGAGCGCTCCTGGACTTCCCGGATCCGCCGCGACGCGATCACCGCCCACCGCCCCGCATAGACCCCAAGTTGCCACCAGCGCAACCCAACCCGAGGAGAACGACCCACCGTGAGTATCGAAATCACCCACACCGCCGCCGAAGGAACCCTCGTCGAGGGCACCGCGCGCGGGGACGGCACCAACACCATCCTCAAGACCGCCGGCTTCCGGTGGTTCCGCACCGTCGGAGCCTGGGGCATCCCCGGCAGCCGTGACCGCCAACCCAACCTCGGCAAGATCGAGCGCGCCGCGGCCGCGCTGCGGGAGGCCGGCCACACCGTCACCGTCGACCTCGACACCGCGCACCGCGACGTCGCCGACGCCGAGGCCGACCGCGCCCAACGCCAAAGCGATCGGGCCGACGCCCTGGCCGACAAGGCCGGCCGGCGTTCCGTAGACGCCGCGGCTGCGTGGGAGGCCGAAGCTCGCGCGTCAGCAGCAGTTCCCCCTGGCGGTGAGCCCATCAAGATTGGCCACCACAGCGAGCGCCGGCACCGCCGCTCCATCGAGCGCGCACACCAGACCCTCGGCCGGGCGGTCGAGGCCACCGACGCGGCCGCCGAGGCAGCTCGCCGCGCCGAGGTCGCCGCGGCCACCACCGCACACCGCCACAACCCGGCGACGGTGAAGAACCGCATCGACAAGTTGGAAGCCGAACAGCGCCGCGACGAACGAGCCCGCGATGGCCACAGCCGGGTCGTAGCGCGGACCTCCACCGCGACGTACGTTGACGAGTTCGGCCCCGCCACCGGCACCTACCGCGAGCAGATCGTGGCCCGCATGGCCCAACGCGCCGACGAGATCGCCTATTGGAAGGGTATTTACACCGCCCAACAGGAAGCGGGACTGGCCAACACCTACGGTCCCGACTCCATCGCCAAGGGCGATCTGATCAAGAAACGCGGCGCCTGGTACCAAGTGGTTCGGGTGAATCAGAAGACCGTCAGCGTGCAGGTCCAGGCCGGCGCGACGTGGACCCACAAAATCCCGTACCACGAAATCTCCGCACACCAGCCCGGCGATCCCCAGGTCCACACCGCCTGACGGTACCGTTGCCGCTGTCAACAGTTCCGGCCGCGGCGACCACCTCAGCCACACACCCAATCGACAGGACTCGCGATGACCTGGACCGCTGAACTCCACTACACCGCGGACGGTCTCACCGACAGAGACACCAAGACGCTGGCCAAGGCCCTCGCCGGCGCCGACGTCGCCTACGCCGCCGGCCGGCTGCGGATCCAACTCGAGGTCGAGGCAGCCACCCTCAAGAGCGCCGCCGACAGCGCCCTGCGCACCGCCAGCGCGGCAACCGGGCTACTCAAGCCGAACCGCCTGCAGATCCTGCCCACCGACGAGTTCGTCGACCAGGCCCTGCGCCCAGAACCTCTCGACCTGATCGGCATCACCGAGATCGCCGCCGAGTTCGGCTTCTCCCGCCAGCGCGCCGGCAAGCTCGCCGACTCCCCCGACTTCCCCGCCCCTGTGGCCACCATCGCCTCAGGACGGATCTACACCCGCGAATCAGTCAAAGCCTTCCAACAGCGCTGGGAGGCCACCCGCAGCCCACTTGGCGGCCGCCAGCGCCGCCAACTCGCCCCCACCGCCCAGAAAGCGACGACGCCCTCATGACGACCCCACGCATCGACCGGACCCTGCCCCACCACCCCGCACTCGGCCTGGTCCTCTACACCCAGCCCCGCCGGCTGACCGCGCTCGACGACCGCACCCCCGCACAGATCGAGCGCGACGCCCAGGCCGCTGCCTCACATGCCTCATCCCCGACCTGCTGCCGGCACGGAGGTCTCGGCTAACGCCATGCCCGACCCGCCCTCACTGAGCACCGAGGTGCTCGGCTGGGCACGCACCGCGCACTACGACTCCGCGATCGCCGACAACGGCGACGTGCAGCTGCGCTCGCTCGCCGGCGCGCCCACCCGGTACTTCATCCGACGCCGCGGACCCGACCGCCTCGAACTCACCCAATCCGACCTCGGAGACGCCGGCGGCGACATCGAGCGCCCGCTTCTGTTCGTTGCCGACATCGCGGTACTGGAGCGCTTTCTGATAGGCCATTTTGCCGACGACATCCGCGAAGATCTGGACCTGCCGTTCCTCGATCTCCCCTACAGCAGCCAGGACGTCGCCCCTGGCTATGCACTCAGCGACATGGTGCGCGACTACCGCACCCTGACCCGCGGCGGCCACGGCCCCGTCGCTGCCGCCCCGGACCCAGCGCTGAGCCTGTTGACGCTGGTGCCCCTGTCGCACTTCCTCGGCTGGCCCATCAGAGACCTCAAACGCGCGTTCCTGGACCCCGCCGGCGCACCGATTCTGCGCGCCGGGCTGTACACACCCGCCCCTATGTAGAACATTTTTGTAGTACGCTGTGGGTATGGGTGAAGTGTCCATCCGCGTGCTCAATCAGGAAACGTCAAAAGTGTTGGCACGCGTCAAAAGCGGCGAGGAAATCACCCTCACCGAGCGCGGCGAGGTGATCGCGCGCATCGTTCCCGCCGCAGCCGGCCCACTCGACGCGTTGATCAGTTCCGGCAGAGTGCAGCCCGCCACCTCCCACGGTCCGGCGCCTCGACCCACCATCGCAATCCGCCAGGGCGACCCCGACGCGGGCGCTCTGCTGGAGCGCATGCGCGACGAAGAGAGGTACTGACTCCCGTGATCTACCTGGATACCTCCGCGCTGGTGAAGCTCATTCGGATCGAAGCAGAGTCCGATCACCTCGGAGACTGGCTCGACGAACACACCGAAAGCCCCTGGATAACATCGTCTTTAGCCGAGGTTGAGCTGCCCAGAGCCATTCGGTCGGCTGCACCGGAGGGCCTTCCAGCGGTGCCCGCGATACTGGCCAGGCTGGACCGTTTCGAGATCGACTCCGTTGTCCGCGCAACCGCGGCGACCTACACCGAACCCACCCTGCGCTCACTGGACGCAATCCACCTCGCCACTGCTCAGGTCGCCTCCTCCGCCGCACCACTAACTGCCCTGATCACCTATGACACTCGCCTCGGCGAGGCCGCTGCAGCCCTGGGCATGACAGTCGCTGCTCCCGGCCAGCCCTCGCGAGCACGACGT
Source organism: Mycolicibacterium tusciae JS617 (assembly GCF_000243415.2). The sequence continues at coordinate 203,351 of NZ_AGJJ02000003.1, read as the reverse complement.
CCGGCCACACATCCATCGAGCAAAGGAACAACCATGAGCGACACCACATCTACTGAAGAGTTGACCGAACTCGCCCGCGGCGCCGCCTGGGGTTTAGCCAAAGGCGGCGACCTCGACGCCCGTCATGCGGGGAAGGTGGCACTGACCCAACGCCTCGACATCCTCGACGCCGAACGTGCCGGCATCGTCATCAACTTGGCGGAGCATGGGATCGGCAGGATCTACACCCGCGCGGAGGTCGACGCCCTCTCTTGACATGAGCGTCGGGATCGCGGTGATGCAGCCTGCATCACCGCGTGAGTTTACGACTGTGCTCCGGATCAGCGGGACTACCTGCGGGACAGTTGATCTCGAACAGCGAGTCAGTGACGCACCACTAGGCGGATGGGACCTCACGTGAAGTTCGCAGTGATGGCGTTCCTCGTCGCAGGCATGGCGGCCGCTGCGGGATGTTCCGGACAGAACGACGAACCGAGGACCACCACTGCGGTGTCCGCGCCAGCCGCTCCGGAGGTCGATAGCACGCCAGGATCGACGTGCGCGGCGTGGACATCGCTGAAGAACTCCCTGCAGGGGGTCACGCAGCTGCCCCACGGTTGGACCTACCAGTCGCCCCTCATTGACAACCAGATCTCCGCTCGGTCGGCGCAGCTCACCACGGTGCTCGGCATCTTTGACAGCAAGATCCGTTCTACGCCAACGGACGTAGCCGCTGCGGCGCACCATTTCGTCGAGAAGCAGGCTGCCGAGGCGACGAGACTCACTGACCACACCTTCACTGCCACCGACCAGGCCGAGATCGACCATGCCCGTCGAGCACTCGACCATGCGTGTGGCCTCCCGTAGGCCTTTGACCAACCGGCCTGGCCACACCGGGCTCCTACGGTGCAACGACGACGGGTGGGTCGTTGGTGATGTCCACCGGGGTGGTGAAGCCCGTCCAGATCCGCGGTTCGACCGTTCCGTCGAGGCGTTGGGCCTCAAACGGTGTAGTGCCGAAGTTGCACGCCGCGACCACCTGCAGGAACCCGTTGAACTGGTAGGTGCACTGCCCCAGATCGACTGGGCCGGTGAGATGGGCTCCTGGAAGATACTGGCCGCCTTGGGTGGGGTCGATCTTGTCGCACGGCCCCGCAGGCGGGGACCCGGGCGTGTAGCAGGCCGTCATCCACTTGGTGACGGCTGCATGGATGGCCTTCTCCCCGGTTTCGTTGAGGGAGAAAACCGGGTCGAACGACCTGGGTTGGGTTCCGAATTGCAGTGTCTTGTCTAGGAGAAACGGCGCGGCCTGCTCGACGTCGAGGAACGGGTTCGACGTCGACAAAGCCAGTGCCCCAGGAAACATCGAGAAGCTCCCCGTGTCACCGACAGGTATGCCGAAGATCTCCAGCGTGTCCACCGCCCGACCGGACTCCCCAAGGGAGACGGAGTGGCCCGCGTCGTTCGCCGTCACGAACGCGCTCGCCAGCTTCCAGTCTCCATCGACACGGTTCATCTGGACGACTCCGCGCGAATCCCGATCACCGAATGTTGCCGCCGCATCGACGTAGACGCGGTCGTCGGTGGTGGCAGGTGTCTCTTGCTCGTCGCCGACACGAATGTTTGTGATGGGCATCTGCTGAAGCTGTTGCGCGAGTACATCCCTGGTGATCAGCTGGGTTGATGCAGGCTCCGCCGCGCCCAGGCTAAGCGCGGTCTCGGCGTCGCCGGCGGCCAAAGCGTTGAAGTAGCGCGTGGCGACCTCCCTGGGAGAATCCCCCGACGGCCACATGACTACAGCGACGACCGCGGCCGCGGCGAGAACCACTACCGCAGCCAGCGCGACTACGACACGCACACGGCGCTTGGATAGACGATTGGTCGACGGCGCGGCCAGGAACGGATCAGTGAAAGTCACGGGTTGATTGTCTCCCTCAACGCGCTCGGCTCAGTAACGCACCTCATCGTTCAGCGGCTGCTGGTGTTGTCCGTCCTTTCGCGACGTGATCCCCAAACCTGCCGCGTCGGTGATAGCAGTCTTCCCGGTGATGCAGCCTGCATCACCGGACTCGGCAGCATTCTGCCATCGACTGCTGACCCTGCTCTGCTGCAACGGGTTTCGCGAAGTGGCATGATCGCACGGCGATCGGGTATCTCGCACGGTAGCGGTCATGTGGCTGGGTTGCGCTGAAGTGCCCGCTAGGTGGTCGCGGCGTGCACCTCGATGTTCAGCCAGCAGCATCGCCCGTGGCCCCCGCCCTACGCCAAACCCACGGCGCACCCCCTGGGCGCGGACCCTTGACGAATCGGAGGGGACAATGGTTGTGATGGCTGAGTCCGATTGGCGGTGCCGGGACTGCGGAGTGGACACCGACTCGATCGACGAGTACTACATGGTCGACGACCGCGTTTGGGAGCAAGCAGCCAAGGGCCTGGACGGTCACCTCTGCATCGGATGTCTTGAACGGCGGCTCGGCCGCACTCTCCATTCGGGCGACTTCACCGATCGCCCCGTCAACTCCACCAGCCGGTTGCGGCGCAGCCCACGGCTGACATCCCGCCTTAGCTCACCACGGGACTAGCGAAAAACGTTGTGCCGCACTGGATTTCAGCGTGCAAGTTCGCGAAACGATGCCATGTGAAGAGTGGATGCCACGGTGCACGTACGTGTCGGACCGTTTCTATGTTTAGCCAAAATCAGGTCCGCTTCCCCGGCTCTTGGGCTGTCCCGATCATAGCCGTCGGGGCGGTTGATGAGGATCACCAAATCCGCATCCTGCTCCAGCTGACCCGTTTCGCGCAGGTCAGAGAGTTGCGGCACCTTGTCGACACGCTGTTCCGGGCCGCGGTTGAGCTGGCAGACCGCGACCACCGGCACGTCGAGTTCCTTGGCCATCAGCTTGAGGCTGCGTGAAAACTCCGCCACTTCGGTTTGTCGGGACTCCACCTTTTTGCCCGAGGACATCAGCTGCAGGTAGTCGACCACGATCAGCTGCAGATCCGTTTTCTGCTTGAGGCGGCGGGCCTTGGCGCGGATCTCCATCATGGTTAGGTTCGGGGAGTCGTCGATGAACAGTGGGGCGTCGTTGATCTCGCCCATCCGCCGCGCCATCGTGGTCCAGTCGTCGTCACTCATCCGCCCGGAGCGCATGTCGGCCAGCTTGATGCGGGCCTCGGCCGACAGCAGCCGCATCACGATCTCTGACTTGCTCATCTCCAGGCTGAAGATGACGCTGGCCCGTCCGTGTTTGATTGAGCATGACCGCATGAAATCCAGTGCCAGCGTTGACTTCCCTTGACCGGGCCTGCCCGCGACGATGACCATTTGCCCGCCGTGCAGCCCGGTGGTCACCTCGTCGAGGTCGGCGAAGCCGGTTGGGATTCCTTGGCCTCGGCCGCCGCCGGCCTGGATGGCGTCGATCTCGTCCATGGTCGGTTGCAGCAGGTCCTCCAGTGCCACCATGTCCTCGCTGCCGCGGTCCTCGGTGACGTCGTAGATCTCGGCCTGGGCGCGGTCGACGACATCGGCGACGTCGGCCCCCTCGGCGCCGGCGTAGCCGTACTGCACCACCCGGGTGCCGGCTTCCACCAGGCGCCGCAGCACGGCCTTCTCGGCGACGATGTCGGCGTAGTAGCCGGCGTTTGCGGCCGTGGGCACCGTGGCGATCAGAGTGTGTAGGTAGGGCGCTCCTCCGACCCGCCGCAGCACTCCACGTCGATCGAGTTCGGCGGCGACGGTCACGGCGTCTGCGGGCTCGCCCTGGCCGAACAGATCGAGGATCGCGTCGTAGATCTGCTGGTGATTGGGCCGGTAGAAGTCCTTGGGACGCAACCGTTCGAGCACATCGGCGATCGCGTCCTTGCTCAGCATCATCCCGCCCAGCACGGACTGCTCGGCCGCGAGATCCTGCGGTGGCTGGCGGCCGTTGTCGAGGTCGGTGTATGGGTCAACCTGCTGCCGGCGGTGGGTCCGTGCGGGAGCATCGTCGAGATCGGTCATGCCGGGATTGCCTCCTCGAATTCGGTTTCGTCCTCGCCTGCGGCCAGGTCGGCGGCAATGTGCGGCCAGCACTTGTCACAGACGTTCGCCATGGCCTTGAGCGGCAGTTCAGGGCGGTAAACGGCGCTTCCGGATCCGCAGACCACGCAGTCGCAGCCACCGTTGATCGCCAGATCCATCAGCAGGTCGGTGCTCAGCGACGTCACCGCCGGAATCGGCTCAACCGCAACGGGTTCCGGTCGGTGATCAGCCAGGATGTCCCCGGCCCAGCGCGCCAACGCGTCCGCCAGGGGCATCTCCGGGAACGTGTGGGCCACTCGGCGCGCCGCCGCGGCCAACGCGGCCACCGGGTCCTTCGATCGCCGACCGAACTTCACCTCGTCGGCGCGCAGCACCTCCGCGCGCAGCTCGGGGCTGGTCACGGCCGCCACGTCGGCGTACCGGCGGGCTTTGGCGTCGTCAGCTTCGGCACGGGCTGTGGCGGCGGCCTCGGCGTCCCAGGCCTGCTGCAGCGGGCGTAACCGCGGTCCAGAGCCCACCACGTTGCGCTGGAGCCGCCAGACCGCCAGCTTGTACGGGCGCTGCACGTCAGCGGGCATATCGGCGCTCAGCACGTCGAGGATCTGATCCGGGCGCCATCCCCGCTTCAAACGCTGCAGGATCTCGCCTCCGAGCTTCCACCGCAGGCGCTTCGGGAGGTTGGCCATCGGCTCAGGCAGTGCGTCCAGGATGGTTTTTAGTTCGCCATTGGGAACCTTCACCTCAGTCGGTCGGGAAGCCGGCCGACGCCTGTCGGAGCGGAGGGTAGGGAGGTAATTCTTTTGGTTTATATAAGGACGCGGCCCAGAAAAGGTGACGGAATCGGGCTGAGAATGGCCGCTGTAGTCAGTGATTACCCGCCCGGAGCTGTCCCGTTCGAGCACCTCGACGCCGCCCACAAACTGCTCATGGATGGCGACGAAAGCGCGCGCTCCGCGGCCCTGTGCGGGCCGGTAAACGATGAACTCGTCGGCGGCCAGACTGGCCAGTGCCCGACCGACCGTCTTGACGTCATAGCGGCGGCCACCGCCCTCGGCGATGACGTTGACCAACTGCGCCAGGCGCATCCGGTCGTCGGTGATCTTGGACCATCTTTCGCACAGCATGGTGAGCACGGCCGCCATGACCAGGCGTCGGGCACCACGAAGGCGCATTTGAGCCGCGCGTGACTGCACGCGCTCACGCACGGTTGAGGCGTCGTCAAAACGCACTCGTTTGCGTTTCTGGCAAACTCGTCGGCCGCTGATTTCGCACTCGCGACACGCCCATGAACTTTCTGCGTTTTCGCAGGTCATGGGAGGTCCTGACGAAACCTCGACCAGATGTGTTGATCTGTGTCCAGGGTAAGCGTTACCCTGAGAGCACCTGGCATGGTGTTCTCCTGTGATTACAGGGACCGAGAGACGAAGTTGGCGCTTCGGATCTCACGAGGCCTCGGAGTTGGCGCTCCGAGGGAAACGTTCTAGGAACCTCTCCCAAAACCCCCTCCGGGGGCTTCATGTCCTCTTCAGTCCCGCTATTTTTTTGTGAGTGATCCCTTTGGCGAGGAATCGTTAGAGTGGCTAGTTAAACCTCCTTTACCGAGTCGTTACCGTCCATCCGACCACGCCACCAGTCGATGGACTTGGAACGACACGACCCGCCAGCGGCGTTGCCAGCACCACCTGGGCCTATGTCGCAGGAATCGACACCTGTCACAGGTGTCACAGGTAGCGCTTGCGCCAGGTACCAAGGGCCCAGGCCAGGGCCTCATCGGTCAGCGACACCGCGATCTCCCGTTCAATGAGGGGATCGGGGCCCGCACTATCGGGCCGCCGCCGGCCCACCCATAACGCTGCTCGGCTGATCAGTCGCTTGATCATCGCGAGGCCTCCTCTGTATCCGGATTGTTGGCAAGGTCGAATCCGCCGCCGCGCAGCGCGCGCCGCAGCAGGGCCGCGTACGCGTGTTTGGTAATCGGCGGGGTCATGGTCTGGCCGAGTTCGGCCAAGGCCGCGTCGGGGTTGCTGATGCGGTGCTGCAACGCCTGAATCCACCTGTCGCGGTGCGGCGCCGGCCGCTGGGCCTGCAGCGCGCGCATCGCCAGCTTCGCCAGCACGGCCTGCTGGCGGCCCGCCTGGGCGGCGCGCAAACGGTTGGCCTCCGAACCGTGATCGGTCAGCCGCGGATTGTTGGCTATCACCACCACCGCCCCTCGCCGTCGGGCAGCGAGACGTCGTAGTGATCGGCCAGGGCCCGCAGCGCCGAGCACGGGGCGGCCACGACGCACTCGTCGGTGGTGACCCCGGCGTGCTCCCCCGCCCATGAGCCGGCGGTGAAAGAGCACTCTTGGCAGAGCACCGCCGCATGCGGGCACTGCGCGGCAGCGCCCCCGTGGGCGCCCCCGTGGGCGGCCGCGGGGCCCTCCTGGGTGCACTGCTGGCATACCGTCATGACCGGCCGGTGACGCGCGGTGTGCGCGAGCAACTCAGAGCGGTGCCCGGCCTGCCCGCTCGGGCCGGGGGGCGCGTCGGCCAGGATCGCGGTGAAGATCTGTCGCAGGAGCTGGCTGAGCGCCTCGACGCCGGCCACCGAGGTGTACAGGTCGATCTCCTGCTCGACGGTGCCCCGATCCAGGGCCACGACCCAGCTGCACCGTTCACACCGCAACCGGTGCAGCCACCGGTTGTCGTAGGTGAATGACCCGAGTCGGCCGATGGGCTGGCTGCTGCGGGCGCCGCACAGCGAAAACACCTCGCGCTCGACCGATCCGCTCGCAGCGCGCTGCGCGTGCACCAACTCCAGATCCACTGCATGCCAGCCCCACCCGGACAGGCCGGAGACGATCCCGTATCGGTCAGCCGAGATATGCACCGGCCCAACGTGATCGCCGCCCAGTGGGGGCAACGGTTCGATGGAACTCATGCGGTCCTCCTCGCCGCGCGGTCGGCCTGGGCCAAAAATCGGGCCGCCGACCGTCGGATCTGTTCGTATCGCTCAGGGGTCATCTGCTTCGGTGCCGCCGCGACCACCTCGTCGCTGCCGCCTTCGATAAGCCCATGCGCCTGCATGGCTTTGATGTCCAGCGCTTCGAGCATCGCCGGATCCGAACCCTCATCGGTGGTGCAGAAGTAGGCGCGCACGGTCTTGGTTTGTCCGGGGCGCCCTGGCCGGCCCATCGCCTGCTTGTGCACCGCTGGTGACCAGTCCAGCTCCCCGAACACCAGCGTGTTCACCACCTCTTGCAGACCGTCGATGCCGGCGCCGGAGCGCAGCGACATGACAAGTACCCGGGAGCGGCCGGCGATGAAGTCCTCCAACGAGCGGTCCTTCTGCCGGTTGGTTTCCCGGCCGGTGTACATCGCGGGGTTGTGCCGGCGAAGCCGCTCGGCCCAGATGTCGTGAACCGCGTGATGCCAACCAAAGAGCATCACCCGCTGCTCGCTCTGCAGTAGCAGCTCCACGAAGTCAGCGACGAACGGCGCCTTCGCAATCCCGGTGTGCTGGCGCATGATCCAGTCGAATTGGCCTGCCGCGGTCCACCGCTGACGCGGATTGGCAGTCTGATCGAGAATCAAGCGGGCCAGCGCGACCGCGTTGCCCTCGATCTGGGCGAGCACCCTCGGATCCGAGGGAACCGACTGCTCGATCGGAATGACCGGCGGGATCTGAATTCCCACCTCCTCCAGGGTGCGCCGCAGCAGCAGTCCCTGCGAAATCAGATGTGCGCGCAGCGCGGGCGGATCCTGAACCTGGGTCTTGGTGTCCAGACCCGTGGTGTGGCACCACTCCCGCGCGAACTCCTCCCGGCTGCCCAGCGTCCCCGGCCGCAACACGTCGATGACGTTGTAAATTTCACCGCCGTAGTTGTAGATCGGTGTGCCCGACAGCCCTACCCGGTAGGAGGCGGCGTCTGCGACGGTCGCAGCGGCCTTGTACCGGTCGGACTCCTCGCGCCGCAACTCCTGTACCTCGTCGAAGATGACCGTGCGCACAAGGCCTTTGAGGTGGTGCTGCCACTTGGCCAGCTTCGCGTAGTTCATCACGATCAGATCTGCCGTGCGGCCGCGACGCTTCAGATCCAGGACCGGTCCGAGCGGTACTTCCACCGAGGTCAGGTCGGGGTAGAACGTCTTGAGCTGGCGGCGCCACTGGCGCGGCATTGTGCCGGTCAGGGTTACCGCCAACGCCGGCCGGGCCTGCGGCTGCTCCAGCAGCGCCAAGCTGGTGAATGTCTTGCCCATGCCCAGTTCGTCGGCGATCAACGCCCCTCCGGTGGCCCACACCAGGTCGCGGGCAGTGCGCTGGTAGCCGCGCAACGGAATCGACGGCGACACCCAACCCGGGCCACCCTCAACCTCCAGATGCCGACCGGAAAGCACCTGCTGCACAGCGCCTTCAGCGCGCCGGTGCGCACCTGCCATCGACCGCAGCCGCTTGCGGTCCTGCGCGCTGGCATTCATCGGCCAGCGGTCGAAGAACCACTCCAGGTCGCGGGCGACCTCCAAGGTCGACGTCAAGGTCACCGTGCCCCGCGTCGTGGCCGAAACTCGGGGAAAATTCCGCTTGAGCCGGATCATCACGTCCGGTTCGGCCTCGACTTCCCACGCCCCCGGTGGCATCCACCGGTACTGGCCCACGACCCGCGCGGTCATAACGTCAGCCCCGGCCCCGGCAGCGCAGCACCGCGCACCGGGACACCGAGGATCTCCGCCGGCATACCCGCCAGCGACGACAGCCGCGGAGTGGCCACCACGATCGCCTTCACGCGGCGGTGATTGGCATAGCGCGCCAGCTGCGAGAGCACCGCGGATCCACTGGCGCGCATCTTCACCTCGACGGCCACGCACCCCTCGACCAGGAAATCGGGACGGTCGCGCTCGCTCAGCCGAAACTCACGCTCAACGCGAAAACCACTGCCGCCAAGCACAATCTCGATGCCGTCCTGCAATTGGCGTTCCCGCGGCGCGCGATAGACCCGATCGACGAGCAGCGCCACGACGCGTTCGGCGATCGCCACGGCGACCGGATCGGTGATGCTCGGCGCGCTCACCGAGACTCCTGCCCGGCCAGGACCTCGCCCGCACCGCTGGGGTCGCTGAGGAGCTGCACCCACCGGGGGTCGACGTCGGAGAAGTTCAGGTGCGCCGAAGCGGTCAACGTCGACAGCGGCGTGCTCTTGGCCAGCCGCGAGGGATGCCGAGGCTGCCCCTCAGCGGTCCACCCCAGGTGGGCCACCGCCGCGCCGGTGCGCAGGCAGATCCGCCACAACCGGGTGGCCACCACACGCGCCCGCGCAGGGTCAGCGTTGGCGCCCCACGCGAACACGATGACGTCATGGCGGGCGGCCTCACGATCGAGATGCGCGTCATTCTCAGGCCCGATCGGATCAGCCAGCCCAGCAAGATGCTTGGGGTTCGTCATCACCGCGGCACTGAGGTTGAGCAATGTCACTGCGTCGTAACCGAAGTCACGGGCGAAGCGCATATCGCGCCGCGTGGTCTGGTCGTCGCGATGTTCATCGGCATCCGAAGGATTCAGCGACACGAACATCAGCGCCGGGCCGGGCCCCCACCGTCGCGTCAGCCACCACCGGTAGGCGCGGTCTGGCGAGAACGCCGCATCCCCTTCGACGTGCGTCCACGGCGGCAGATGAAGGTCCAGGGTCAACGTCATCGCGCACCCCCGAAGCGCGTACCGCCGCCTACTGCGGTATCGCTTCCGGTTACTGCGCCCCCGGCGCTCATCGGGGTGTCCGGCGTCGGCGGTTAGCGCGGGCTTCGCGAACGTGCGGCGGCAGTGGTGGCAGAGCGAAGGGTGCCCGTTCTGCGAGGGACGGTTGGCTTTGCCGCCTCCCCTTCTGTCGCCCCCGAGCGGTATCGGGAACGACGCCGACCGGATGGTGATGAGTCGCCGCCGAGCACGCCGGTGTGCAGATCGAGACCCAATACCCGGTCAGGGCGCTGGACAGGCGGGCGTTAATCCCGCGCCGTCCGACAGCGAAGGGATACACCTCCGAGGAGACGACGACGACTGCTTTGGGACCAGATGACGCGGCCTCTACCCGAACCGAGACGACCTCGACATCGAGGGCGGCGGCTACGTACCGCGTGGGATTGGGGTCGAATTCGACGAATTCGACGCGTGCTGACAGTCGGGCTTCAAGTTCCGAGGCGTACCGGCCTCCCACGCCCACACAATCCGACACCGCCGAGCGCTGCGGGTCGCTGCTTCTCACGGCGACCTTGACGCGGCCGTCCAGGGCGGCTGCATCGACGATTTCAACGGTGGCCGTGGTGAATTGGAGGATCTCGGCCATAGCGGACCGAATCTCCTCAACCAGTGTCGATTCAGCCTGCTGAAAATGGTCGTTTCGGCGTAGCTGCGATGGCGCGCTCATGCTGCGCCCTGCTGCTGGTCTGCGGCCACCCCGTCGTGGCGCTGGCCGCAGGCGGTGCGCTCGCGGATCAGCCGCTGCCGCTCGTTCGTGGTCAACCCACCCAAGATGCCGGCAGCGTCGCGACCATTGGTCAATCCGTAGGCCCGGCACTTCTGCAGCACCGGGCAGTACTCGCAGATCGCCTTGCACTCGGCCTGCACACCGGGGCTGCGCGAGAGCCAGTCGTACTCCGGGAACTCCCGGCAGGCACCGTCGAGGTGGAAGTCGGCCAGGCTCACCTCGGGAGCCAGTGGCTCCGGAATTGGCAGCGCCAGGTAGCGGCTCACCGACCGCTTCGTCACCCGCAGGTTGTCTGCGATCGTGTCCAGCGACTGCCCGCGCCGGTGCATCCTGTGCGCGGCGATCCGATGACTAATCCATCGCGCATTCGGTTGGCCCACAGCAGTATTCATGATCGATCCCCCATCGTGTTCGTCTCCCGCAGCCGCCGGTACTCCTCGGCAACCGCGGCGATGCCAAGCTGCTCCAGCGCGGTGGGGACATCAGCGGACGCGATCGCCGCGCGCGGGTCCCCCTCGGTGGGCTTGGCGGTGATTCCCAACCGCGACATCACCGCGGTCAGCGTCAGCATCATCGGCGCGCTCGGGCACGCCACCTTCAGTCCGTGTCCGTTAAAGGTGCCCGCGGCGTGGACCGCGCCGCGGCTGATCCCCACAGCGGAGGCCATCCCCTGCCCGAACACCCACCGACCGTCGCGAAACCCGTAGCGGCCCAGCACGATCTGTGGCGTCGCGACCTCGACGATGCCACCATCGGCTCCGACCTCAAGCAGCTGAACGTCCTTGTTGGCCAGTACTTCGGTCAGCCACATCGCCGTCGGTCCGTGCTCGAACCGGATCTGGAGGCGATTGCCCACCCGCTGCGTTGTCGGGGTGAAGGCCAGCAGCGCGGCGACATGGCGGATCCGCACCTCGGGGCTCTCGGCGACTGCGCACAGGTGCAGCCGGGTCGACGCCGTCACCGTGGAAAAGGTGGTGTCGCGGGGCTGCCGGCGCCGGGCTGCCGGCGTCTGTGTCGGGCTCATGCCGACACTCCCAGGTAGGCGAGGTCATCAGCGGCTGCGGGCAGGCCCGCGATGCGGCGCAGCTCGTCGAGCGCCGCGGCCCGCCGGGCGGCGTTGGCCGAGATGTTCTGCGGTAGGTACACCCCGGCGTAGGTGCCGGTCTCTTCGTCGTTGAAGACCGCGGTGGCGGCGCACCGTGCCTGTACCGGGCAGCGGGCGCACATCCGCTGCAGTTCCTTGCGCAGCAATCCGCGCGGCCGGCGATCTGAGGTCCACAGCTCCGGGGCAGCCGAGGTCTCCAGAAAGCACACCGCCCGCTTCTGCCACTCCGACTCGGCCGCCGCGCTCATCGGACCGCCACCGCCACAGGTGTTGACGCGGCGGTGATTTCGGCGATGAAACGCACCGACATGGCTGCCACGCGTGCCGCGATGGGACGGGCGGGCTCGTCGAACCGGATCGCCGTCCACAGCGCGTCGTACTCGCGCTTGAGGAAGCCGAACGCCTCATGGCTCGACGAGAACTGCCGGGCCCGAGGCCCCACCGATGACAGCACCGCGTGCTGTTCGTCGGCGGCGGTGCGGTACCGGGTGTGCGCCGGGCCGGTGGGCTCATAGAGATCGGCGATGAAGCGCAGCGCCATCGCACCGGCCTGGGCGGCCTCGGCGCGGGCGCGCCCGATGTGGTTGCCGCGAATCTCGTCCCACAATTCGTCGACTTCCTCCCCCAGCACCATGGCGCCCTCCTCCGGGGAGCACCAGGTCTGCGGGAACTCAGCGAGGCTGAGCATCAGTTCGTCCCAGATGGCCAGTTCGGCCTGGTGGTAACGGGATTCGGGGTCACTGGCGGTGCAGGCACTGGCCAGCAGGTGCGGTGTCCTCATGCCGGCACCGCCACCGGATCGAGGTGGCGCACGCACTCGGTGCAGGCGTCCTCGCCGGGCACGCACGCCGATCCGCAGATGGTGCACGCACTGGTGCACGTCCGGCAGGCCAGCTGACCCTCGACGCGCACCGGCTCCACCGGAGCCTTGCCGCACATCGGGCAGTCGTCGAAGATCGACGCCTGCCAGCTACCGCGCACCGATCGGGTGCCGGCGGCCGCCGAAGCGCCGCTGCGGACCGTATTGGTGCAGGTCAGGATGGAAGATTGAACATTAAGGGCCGGAACTCTTGCTTCCGATGAGGCATAGCCTCTACCCTGAGATTGACCGAGCAAAGTCATCTCTCCTTTTGTGAGTGAGACCCCGGACGCGAAGTGCCAGCTTCTTCGTCCAACCCCTTGGAGCGGCCCCTACGGGGGCTTCTCTGCTTTCTGGGGAAAGGTCATCGCTATTGAAATGTCTTCAGAAGCGCCCACATCGGCGGGCGCAGCTAGTGCAGCAGCGCTATCACCACCTCCGAGGTCAACGGTGTGCCAGGCATGTCAGAGCACCCGGCCCTCTCCCGCCGCGCCGTCACCGATGACCCGCTGCACGAACAGACGCTGGCTCGAACCGAGCCGCGCAAGATGGTTGGCCAACGCCGAGGCCTCGGTCCCGTCGTCGGGCATGCCGCCCGGGTAGACCACCAGGGCCGCATCGCCGTCAGCGCCGGGCACCTCGGCGATGAACCCGTACTGGGCCACGGCCTCACCGCACGCGTAGAGCTTCCAGCCGTGCCGCTTGAGCGCCGCGGCCCACCAGTAGGCGATGCGCGCCGCGCGGTCGGGCTGCTGCACCCACCCAGGGATATGGCCCGTGTTGGGCGTGATGGCGGCCGGGGTGGCACTCAGGCCGTAGGTGCGCAGCACGCCAGCCATCTCGTCGAGTTCGCCGGTCCAACCAAGGGAACCCAGCCGCCAGACGGCCTCGGCGACCAAGGCGGGCAGATCATCGGCCAACCGCGGCTTGTCGTCGTGGCGGCGCACCGCCTCCACAACCTGGTAGGAGGCCAGGCGAACCGTCACCGTCGCCGTCATCGTCGCGGCGTCGAAATGCGCGCCGACCAGCAGATCGTTACGAGCCCGCAGGTCCTTGGCCCACCAGTACAGCGGCCGGACCACCTCGACAGGCTGATGTCCGCGCAGCGCGGGCAGCGCATCGAATCGGGGCTCGAAGCCGGCCAGTTCAGGCATGCGGGGAGCCGGGCGGTGTGCGAGAACGCGGGGCAGTTTCACCGAATCCCTCCTCATCATGCGGCTGTTGGCGCAACCGTACTCTACGTTAGGACCAAACGTAAAGGCCCAACGATTAAGTGATTCGGGGGTGGTTGAGTGAACCTTTTCGACTATGAGCCGCCGCGGAGACCTCGCATGACGCGACGCCTGCGCGGATTCAACGCCGAAGCATTCTCGGAGGCTCGCCAGCGCCGAGGCCTCAGCGTCAGCGACCTCTCCCGCATGACCGGCGTATCCGACGCGGCGATCTGGAAATGGGAAGCCGGCACGACCACCCCGCTTGTCGACCTGCTGGCCCGGGTCATGCGCATCCTCGAAGCCCCGATCGAGCAGGTCATCACCATTCCTGCTGACGAGCGCTACCCCGGAGACTGGCGCGCCATCAAGGGCGTCAGCCAGCCCGAACTCGCGGCCTCGGCCAAGATCCCCACCACCACACTCAAGGGCATCGAACGCGGCGACAGGAATCTGAGCGACGCCAACGCCGACAAGCTCGCCGCTCTGCTGGGCATCAGCGTCGAGCAGTACCGGGCGGCCTACGAGCGTGCCCGCCAGCGTCCCGCCGGCACCTCGGTCTGATCCACGCCGCAACTCCAGCAAATGCTGCGAGGCGGAAAATGGCAGGTGGCGACGAAATCCGCAATTTTTCCACACGGAAGAATTTGGGGTCGGAGAATATGCCCGCGCAGCACTATAAGTGCTGTTAGGCAGGTTCTTGACCCCCATGGCTTCCTCCTGTGAATGACGCTACCGCCCCGTTTGGGGTGGTGTGCACACCAAAATTCCAACAGGTAGGCAAGCCAAAGTCACGAAACTCGGCAAAGGAAAATACGACAGCCTTACGGTAACGGTTTGGTAACAATCGTCGGGCGTGCCAAATTGGGCCCCTCCGCGGCGCCCTCACCCCGGCGCTAAATCCCCGCCCACCAACAAGATCGGCGAACCTTGTCGGTACCCACCGCCATGCTCGACGACATGCACGCTGCCACCGAGTTCGTCGTCATCGACGTCGAGACATCAGGCTTCGATCCCGAGTGCGCCCGCGTCCTGAGCGTCGCCGCACTCGTCGTCACCGCCAACGGCGCCATCACCGGCCTCATGCACACCCTGCTCGACCCCGGCGTCGACCCCGGCCCGACCAATATCCACGGCCTGACCGCCGCGATGCTTGCCGGCCAACCCGACTTCGCCGACGTCGCCGACCAGCTCGCCGCCCTGCTGCGCGGCCGCACCCTGGTCGCCCACAACGCCGGCTTCGACTACGCGTTCCTGGCCGCCGAAGCGCACCGCTGCGGCACCGAGCTGCCCGTCACCTCAGTCCTGTGCACCCTCGAACTCGCCGGCCAGCTCAACCTCGGCCTCGACAGCCTCAAGCTGGGCGCACTCGCCCAACACTGGAACATCCCCCAGGCCCGCCCCCACGATGCACTCGACGACGCCCGCGTCCTGGCCGCCGCCCTTCCGCGCATGATCACCCGCGCCGCCCAACTCGAGGTGGCGCTGCCGGTCCGCGCGCCCATCGCCCTGCCCCCGGTGCAGTTCCGCACCGCGGCCTAACTGGTCGACGGCAAGCGTTCGGCCACCGTGTCGCTCCCAGGCCTTAACGTCGCCTTCATGCACGACAGCTACTACGCGCAGGTCTCACGACCCCAGCTGATAGGGCTCTACGGCGCCAACATCGCCAGCGCTCTGATACTGGGACTCTGTGCGGCACTGCCGATTACCGGGATCACATTCATGCTCGCCCTCGGCGCCAGCTGCCTGGCCGATGCCGGATGTGAAATCCCCACTGCCGTCGACACACTCGTTCCCGTCACCGCGCTGGCATCCTGGGCCATCACCGCGGTCTACACCGGTGTTCTCCAGATCCAGACGCTGCGCAAGACGGTGCGCGTGCGGCCCTCACTGAAGCTGAGGCTCCGATGAGGATCCGGCGCAAGAAATGGTGGACAGTCGCCGCAGCTGTAGTCGGCGCCGCAGTGTGGCTGAACCCCAACCTTGTTCCCGACATCGCCCCGTTTCCGCCGTCGAGCGCCCGCCCTGTCGCCGTCGATGTGACCGGCGATGTGGGCGCGCTTTTGCAGCAGGTCAGCGTCGTCGACCGCATCGCCGACGTCGAGGGATATGACCGTGGTTGCCGCCGCGGCGAGGGCTGTGTTTTCGGTCCGGCCTGGAACGATCCGCTCGACAAAACGGGTTGCGACACACGCAACCGCCAGATGGCAGCTCAATTACGTGACGTGAGGTTCAAGCCGAACACGCATAATTGCAAGGTGATTGATGGATTTCTCGACCCCGATCCGTACACCGGACAACGCGTCGCGCTGGAAGACGTAGAACTGGATCACGTCTATGCGCTCTCCGCTGCCTGGGATGCCGGTGCGTGGCAATGGGATTCACAGAAGCGCCAGATCTTCGCCAACGACGCCGCCGAACTGCTGGCCGTCTCCGGCCCGGCGAACCGCCAAAAATCTGACAAACGCCTCGACGAGTGGCTCCCGGCCTTCCAACCCTGCGCCTATGTGCAGCGCTACCTGACGGTGGCCGTCAAGTACCAACTGCCCATCACCGTCGCCGAACACAACACCGCGGCCGCGACGTGCCCAGCCCCAGCAGCATGAGCACCGCACGCATCCGCGGCTGTGCCGCCCTCGCCATCGCCGCGATCACCGCCGCCGGCTGCACCACGACCACCGCCGGCCACCAGCAGCCCGGCGCCGATGCGCGCCGCGCCACCGAACTGACCTCGCTGCTGCTCACCGCCGACGAGATCAACGAGGCGATGAACACCACCGGCATGACCGTGGACAGCACGTCGAGCGCCCTGGGCGATGACAGCGCCGACATCACCCCAGTCGACTGTCTGGCCGTCAGCAGCGTCGGACAAGAGCAGGTCTACGCCGGCACCGACTTCACCGCCGCAAGCATCCAAAGCCTGCGCCAGCCCGGCCAGAGCTACACCCACCTGGCCCATCAGTCCGTCGTCGAATTCCCAACACCCGAGGCCGCCAGCGCGTTCTACGACAAGGCCCGCACGGCATGGACAGCGTGTGCACCGGGCAGCTACGCCGTGAGCGCCAACGAGGGCGGCAGCAGCTGGACCGTCGTGCCTCTGGAAGAGGCCCAGGGGATGCTGACCGCCAGCTCCATCAGACAGGGCACGGTGCTGCTCTGCCAGCACGCCCTGACCGCCGCGGCGGCAGTCATCGTAGATGTCCGCGCCTGCTCCAGCGACACGGCCTCCAGCCAGGGCGCGTTGACGATCGCCCAGCAGATCGCCAACCGCGTAGGGCAGTGACCACCCGGGCGACTTTCGATTCGCCTCTGGCCGACGTCGGTGGACGGCATACTTGGGGTCATGCTCGGTGATCTGGCGGCAGTAACACGTGACCGATTGGATGCGCTAAAGCTGGAAGTGCCCGATCAACTGGCCGACGTCGAGATCCCGCTATGGCAATCGTCATCCAAATCGAAGTACCACTGGGCGGGCGACAGGTCTGGCTGTAAACACGTACCCGGTCAACGGTATTGGGGGCCTGACGCAAAACGAGAACCACCACCGGTGTCTCATCGGGTGCCCGCGCTGGACTTCAACATCGCAAGCTACGACGTTTGCAGGGACTGTCTGTCGCGTGCCACGATCTCGCCGCAGGCGGATGCCTTCGTCGCAGTCGTGGCTGAGCTGGTGCGCGCTGAGGAGTGGTTGCAGGCAGGCCTCGCTGCCGCAGCCGATGGTGATTGGACGTGGTTGCAGTTCGCGCGATGGAAAGCGCAACAGCGACTGCTCGACAGCAGCACGGCGAAACACCTGCATCGAATGCGTGGAATCAGTTGGAAAACAACCACTATGGCGGTGACGGCAGTGATCGACACTCATCGGCGCTCAGCGGAATGCGTCACTCAGCGCCTAGCCGAAGGCATCGGAGACAACCCGGGTCGGTCCGCACTCCTGGAGAGAGCGATCCGAATGGTGGAGACGGACAGCCCGGCGCTCGAAGAATCACGGGCGATCCTGCAGATTTCGGGATGCGCGAAGCGTCCCGACGGGTACCTGCGAATGATGGGGGTGCCGGCAACGGGATACGAACAGCCGTCGCCGTGGCACGTCACCGCGGGTACGTGGCGCGAAGCCAAGAAGTGTGGCGGCAGTATCAGCGCTGATCGCCTCGCCGATCATTTCGACGAGCAATTCCCTCACGTCCACGACTTGAGTGCACTGCCATGTTGCCCGACCCACGATCCGCCGCTCGTAGAGGGCGACTGCGTGCACACTTGGGCGCTGCGGAGCGCCCAAGCACATCGCCGTGCCCAAGTGGCGGACTGGGTGGAGCGCCTTGAGCTGGCGGCCGGTGGACTGATCTCCACCGACGGTGACACCAGCGACGACTGCACCCACTTGTTGTGTGTGCCTGGGTGGCCGCTCATCAGGGACGGAATGGATTCGATCGCCTACCTCGCGCAGTTCGACGTCGTGAGCGGACCCCATCAGCTCGACGGGCGCGACGGGTACGGCGGCTATGACAGCACCAGCGTCGCGGTGCTGAGAGTCCCGAGCTGGGCGGCAGCGCACACGGCCGAACTGCGGGTACCGATGCCCAGTGAGCCCATCACCGGGGACGGCCTTCAGGCCGTTCGACTTGCCAGACAGGCGGGGGTTCCGATCGTCCGCGGAGAGTTCGGCTCAAGGCGCAAACCGTCATCTCAGGTCGCAGAGGCAAGGCTGAGCATGGCCGAGCCGACCGGCTACCACCACCAGTGGACGTCTCGTCCACTGGCCCCCGGCGCTTCACCACCCGACGTCTACAGCAACGACGCTGCCGATCCCGAGTGGACGGCCTACGCCGTCCGCCGATCATTGGAGCCGGGCGCATCCTTCGTCTACGGCATCGACGACCTGTCGCTTCTGAGCATGGGGCTGGCGGACGGCGGCAACTGGCGCGTCGGCGGACGCGTCCAGGTCGAGCTGCAAACCGGATCTCGGTGGCACGACACAGAAGGCCCGAACATTTGTGAGATTGACGGGGTGGTGGAATCGGTGCATAAGAACGGTGCCCTGACTTTCACTCCAGAAGGGCTGCGCGACAGCGTCACGATCCCAGCGGCGTATGTCGTCGGGCTCACCTTCAGCCGGTAGACAGCCACCGGAATAGCTGATCCGCGCCTCTAGGCCGCTGCGCGGTCACTGCTGGTCGACTGCGAGGCGGATCCGCTCGTCGACCCGGCAGATGAGCTGTCCCGCGCAGTGGAGACGCTGCGGTGACGTCCACCCGTGGGTGAGGACTCAGATGCGGTCGCGCCGGAGGCGTGCCGGCCGTAGGACTCCGCACCCGCGTCTGTGCTGGTGCCCGCGCGCGTGGTGCTGGCCGTGTGATGTCCTGTCCCCGTTGAGCTTTCCGTCCGGTCAGCTTTGGGAGTGGTACCACTCTTGGCGGGTGCGGTGACGGTATCGGACACCGTGTCGTTGTCGGCAGCCTCGTCAGCCGCCGCCGGCTTGTCAGCGGCCGTGGGCTTGTCGACAGTGGTTGCCGCGGGGGCCGGCGTCGACTCTGCGCCGTCGTTCACGGTCTCGCTGTCCTCCGCGGCCGCGGAGGGCAGCTCGTCACCGGCTTCGGTGACCTCGGGAGTGCTGGGAGTCTGCTCGGGCAGGGTGTCCTCGGCGGCGGGTTCGACGACCGTGGCGACGGGCTCGGCTTCGGCCGGCGCGATCGCTGTCGTCACGTCGGCCACTTCGGGGGAGCCGGCATCCTTCGCTGATTCAGGTGATGCCGCCTCGCCGGTGGCCTCGGCGTCGCCGAGTTCGGTCGAGGTGCTGACCAGGGCGGTGCGCAGCCCTGAGGCCGGAAGCGCCGCCGGGCCCGCCGCGGCCGCGGATAGCACTGAGGTCCGATCGAAGATCCCGCCGACGGCCTGGCCGAAGTCGATCGCTGCCGCGATCGTGTTCAGCGCGGCCGAGGTGGTGAACGCCGCCACCTTCACAGCGCCGGAGAAGGCGCCGGCCAGCACTCGGGGCAGACCGGAAATCAACGGAGACAGGCCAACCGCGTGCAGCAGGCCGCTGGCCGCGTCGGCGAGCCCGTTGGTGAACGAGGTGATCACCGCGGCACCGGTGTTGGTGAGGTCCGCGCCGACCCGGAATGGCAGCGACGCGAACGAACTGACCGTGCCGGCGACCGTCTTCACCGTCGAGAACCCGGCGCCGAGGAGAACCCCGATCGCGTCGGTGTAGCTGGACGGGCTCAGCGGCGCCGAGCCGATCGCCGCGATGGCCCTCTGCAGCGCGCCGGCGGACGAGGCGTCGCCCAGCCATGTCGACACCACGGCGTTGGCGCCGCCGGCCACCGCGCCCAGGGCGAAGGTCGCGACGTCGGCGACGGCGCCGGTGATGCCGTTGACGCCAGCCAGGGCGGCCGCGACGGGCGCGGACACGATGCCCTGCACCGCGGTCAGCGCGCCGTCGATCAGGGCGATGTCGGTCAGCGACTTGCCGGAGTCGAGGACACCATTCACCAGCGCCAACGCGTTGCCGATCTGCGCGGTGACGCCAGTGACCAGGGTGCTGGCAAGTTCAACGCCACCGGTGGCCAGGGTTGCCACTGCGTTGATGCCGCCCTGCAGGGCCATGCCGGCGATGCCGAACGGGGTCGTCAGCAGCCCCAGGTAGCTCGCCGCGGACAGCGGATCGTTGACGATGCTGGTGACCGCCTGCATGGCCGAACCCAAGGACCCGGTGACGGTGGAGGTCAGCAGGCCGGCCACCTGGCCGCTGGACAAGGCGATGGTGCCGCCGGCGGCGTCGACTGACGCCGCCAGCTGCGACAGCCCGCCGGCAGAGGCGGCCTTGAGCGCGATCATCACCGACGCGAGCGTGGGGTTTGCGCCGGCCGCGCGAATCAGACCGTCCCACAGCGTGTTGTTCAGTCCCGCTGCGGAATTCAGGGCGCCAGCCAGGGTCTGGCCGGAGTTGTCGACCAGGGAGGACACCGTGGAGGTGACCGAGCCCATGGCGGCATTGAGATTGCTCACCAGGGCGGCGACGTCGGCGGGGTTGATTGCGGCCGCGAGCTGGACCTGCGAGGTCGAGATGTGCGGCACCGGGAGATGAAGAGCGTTGTTGGGCGAGACGACAACCGGGGTCAGGGCGATGGCGCTGGCAGCGGTCAACGCGATGCCGGCATTCAGATATGAGCGGGCGGATAGTTCCATGAAAGGCCTCCAAGGCAAGGAAGGGGTTGCAACGGGCGGGTGGGGGTGTGGATGCAAAAACCAGCCGTCGAAACCCCGATGCAGGCCCCCCAGCCAGCACCTTCGACCAGCCCAAATCCTACGTTATGATACTCGTCTAAACAACGCCTCTGAAACTCTCTCTATACACATTACGGCGGTGGAGCGATGAGTCTGGTCCGCAATGAGAACCAACCGCACGGTCGCCGCATGACCCGCCGCGTCCTGCACGGCTTCGACCGACACGCCTTCAGCGCGCTGCGTCAAAGCAGAGGGATCAGCGTCAGCGACCTCGCCCGGCTCTCGGGTGCCTCACTGAGCACCGTTCACCACTGGGAAGCCGGGACCCGCACACCGCAAGTCGACATCCTCGCCGCGGTGATGGCGGTGCTGAAAGCCCCGATCGAGGCCGTTGTCCTCATCTCCCCCGATCAGCGCTACCCCGGAGACTGGCGCGTCATGAGCGGGCTCACCCAGCCTCAGCTGGCCGCCAGCGCGCACATTGCCACGGCGATCCTGCAGCGCATCGAGCGCGGCGAATATCCGCTTTCCGACAAGAACGCCGAAGCCCTCGCTGCCGTGCTCGGCATCGCCACAGACGAGTACCGCGCCGCTTACCAGCGCGCTCGCCAACGCCCGGCCGGCTCACCAAGCTAGCCGCGGATCCGGGCCGGGCGCCGTCGAGCGCCCCGCAAATGTCCGCTCTGACCGGCCTGTCAGAGCCGGTAAACTTCCACACCTGACGGTGTTCGAGGAAGGGCAGGCGGCGCACCCATGACGATGGTCAGCGAGCACCTCGACACCGCCACCTGGTGGGACACCATCCAGGGCCGCACCAACACCCCCATCGGCGACCTCATCGACGGCCTCGACGACATCGCCGACCAAGCCATCCCCTACGGCTGGCTCCCCGGGCGCGCCCGCACCTTCTACGGCCCCGACTTCGCCACCTGGTCAGACCTCGCCGACCACACCATCACCTCCCTGGTCGAGCGACCCAAGGGCGGGCTGGGCACGGTGCGCTCCATCCTGACCGCCGCACGCGAGGCCGTCGCCGTGGCCCGATCCACCCCGGCCGGCGAGCCAGCGGACGCCGCCACCGCCACCCGCAGACTTATCGACCGGCTCACCGCATACGACCACGCGTTGCTCGCGACCCGCAGGTGGCCGCGGCGCCCCACACCCACCCGCGAGATCGCCCGCCACCTCGGCGTCGCGCTGGTCAACGTGCAGCGCAGCCACCCTCGCGCCTACCGCAGATTCACCGACCTACTCGCCGACCCAGCCCATACGGCCGTGACCGACTACGCCCACGATCTGCGCCGCCGTCTGGGCCCGCTCACCGATGAACACACCGCGCGCCAAACGCTGAACGACATGGGCGTCGAGTGGGACACCGACGCCGGCGACATGCTGCTGCACCTCGCCGGCCCCTACAGCCCACACGACCCCTGGCTGGAGGTCGCCGGCGGACTGGAAGCAGCCACCGCCGCCCTCGAAACTGTCCTCATCGAGCAGGGCGCACCCACGACGGCGACGCTCACCGGTGAACTCGTCGACCTCGGCGTCAGCGACCAGATCGCCGCCGCGTTCATCGACAACTACCCAGGCCTGCGCCGCTTCGACGACCAATGGGTGCGATGGGGCCCCACCATCGCCGACAAAACCGAAGCCGCACTGCACCTATCGGGGACGCCGACCACCTCCGCGGTGCTTGCCGCCACCATCAACGCCAACGAGGACTCTGTCCGCACAGCCCTCTACCAGGACCCGCGGTTCACCCGCGCCTCCCTTCAGGCCTGGGCGGTGCGCACCTGGGGCATCGCCGAATACACCGGCCTGTTCTCTGAGATCGCTACCCGCATCAAGGCAGCTCGGGGACGCCGCCTCAGCACCCAGGTCCTCATCGACGACATCACCGCAGCCTTTCCCGACGTCTCCGAAAACTCCATCCGCTCCTACTTCAGCGCCCCCGCTTTCGTGATCGACAAGGGCATGGTGCGCCGCCGCAAGAAGTCCGACTGCTGGCCACCGACTGCACCCCTGAATACCGTGCGCGGCGCGTACCGCAACGGAGACAACGAGATCCGCGTCGAGATGCCGGTCACCGTCGACACGCTGCGCGGTTCCGGACAGATCCTGACTCCCGCGATCGCCTCCGCCCTCGGTGTCTACCCCGGCCAGCAGCGAGCGTTCGTCGGCACACCGGCCGACATCACCGTGTTCTGGCGGCTGTCCTCACTCAACGGCGCCAGCATCGGCTCGATCCGCGGACCTGCCACCACTCTGGGCGCCGAACTCGGCGACACCATCGTGATGGTCTTCAACCTGCGCGCCGGCGTCGTCGAGATGATCCGGATCCCCGCCGACGCCGACCCCCAGCAGCGCTTGCTGGCGCTGCTCGGCACGCAGACGGCCGATCCGGCCGCCGGCTTCGCCCGGGCCCTGGACTGCCAACCCGAAGACGTAGCAGGCCTGCTGAGCCGTCGCCGCGACACCGCGCTCCTGGCCCTGCTCGACGGGCCAACCCCGTGAGCCGCCGCCAAGGCGTCACCTGGGCAGCCACCAGCGTCCCCGACATCCGCCGGCACTGGTGCACCGCCCTGGACCGCACCATCGAGCGCTTCAGCGAGGGCCTGGCGCCGATGACCGACGCCGACGGTCCCGGTGCCCGCCGGCTGGAGCGGATGCAGGCCAAGCTCGCCACCGAAATGCAGATCATGAAAGCCGAAACCCAAGCCATCAAAGACGCCGCACCAAGCAACCCGAACTGATCGCGCCCTACCAGGTCACCACCCCACTGTGGGCAGCCAACACCATCGTCCTGGACCCCAACGACACCCGCACCGACGAAGCCAACGGCACCGAGGACTCCCACCCCTTCATCAGCGTCGTCGGCGCCGCGTGGCTGCTGATGAGCCAACCCGGGGTCACCGAGAACAGAACCATCAACGACTCCCCCGCCCAGCCGTCGCAGGCGGCAACGCCGAACACCCGGCAGAACCCGCCCGTCACGATCATCGAACTGCGCCGCCCCACAAGGCCGCCCACCGAGAAGTCCGACACCGCGACCGAACGCATCTACAACCGGCGGTGGTGGGTCAGTCCGCATTGGCGCCAACAAGCCTGCGGACCCAACCACAGCCAACGCCGGCCGAAGTTCATCCTGCCGTATATCAAAGGCCCACAAGACAAACCGCTCACAACCGATCGCGTCAACGTGTGGCGTCGATGACCGATACTCGCGAGCGCCGCATGCGCACCTTGGCCACCCGCATCAAGAACTGCGCCCTCTGCCCTGGCATGAACATTCCCGAAGTCACCCAGGCGGCACCCGGCTACGGCTCGGCCCAGGCCCCGGTGATGGTCGTCGGGCAGAGCCTGTGCGGTCCGTGCATGGCCACCCAGATCCCTTTCACCGGCGGCAGCGGACGGTTTCTCGACCGTGCCCTGGCCGCCGCCGAACTGGTCAAGGAAGCTGTCTTCACCACCAACGTGGTGCACTGCCACCCGCCGCAGAACCGGCCCTCGCTACCCCATGAGATCGACAACTGCCGCCCCTACCTGGACCGCGAAATCGCCATCGTGGAACCACGACTGATCATCGCCCTGGGCCGTGACGCTCGCGCCACCCTCGAACACCTCCGCCCCGATGCCCCGGTGCTGCCGTGGCCGTTTACCCGCCCCCGCAGAATTCCGACCGCCACCGACCCGACACGACTGCTGTTCGCGCCGCACCCGTCCTGGATCGCCCGCCAGCCTCGCTCGGAACAAGACGACTACGTGACGCACCTGACCAGCGCGCTCAAATGGGTGTTCACGGCTCCGCAGTAGCGCTGTGCCTCAAAGCTCTTTGATGGTCGCCGTGATACCCAGGTCGTCTAGCAGCGGCTGGATCTGGTCGACGACCGAGGAGTTCGCGACGAGCTGCAGTGTGCCCTGTAGATAACTGATCTGGCGTTCGTCGAGTGCCATGTAGAACGCCCGGAAGAGGGCAGCGAATCCGTCGGCTGTCTCGGCGCCCGCCAGCAAGTTGCTAGTGAACGAGAACGCCACCTGCCGATCGGCGGAAACCTCAGGAGTGGCCTGCCCACCGGCGCCGGCGGCTGCACCGGCGGCTGCACCGGACCCGGACCCGGTACTGGCTGCCGTAGCCGTCGCACCGACGCCAGCCGTGCCGGTCGTCGTCGAGCCCGAGCCGCCAGCGTGGGCATCCCCCTGACCGCCATCGGAAGGGGCACCGTCACCTTCGGAGGCAGGTGTAGGACTGGGCGCGGCGATTCTCAGCGCTGTGCTGGTCAGGTTCACCTGACCGGGTGTGGTGACTTCGACGGCGGTGCCAGCGGCATCGACGATGCGCAACAGACCTTGGCTCACCGCGTCGTAGATGGCCTGCTGGAGGTCGCGGTCACTCTCGTAGAGCAGCGGCAGCCTCGGAGCGCTGTAGAACGCGGCGCGGATGTCCGAAAGCGTCTTCCCATAGTCCTGCTCGCGCAGGTTGTGCAGCAAGGCGTGGGAGCCGAACTGGCCGGCGTCGAACACCTTGTCTCGATCTGCGAGGCCCTTCCACACGATGGTGCCGTTGAGTGCGGTGAGGGTGTCGTCATCGAAGGTGAGCTGGTCGAGGTACCGCTCGCCGTCGGGATCGGGCTGAGCGACATACGCGACGTGCTGGTACGCCCGTTTCAAAGCCTTCTCGAGTTGTTCCTTCGCCGCGGAAAGTTCCTTAGTGCCAGTGGCTTTCAACTCATCGTCGGCCTGCACCTCGGGAGCTGCCAGGGCCTTGCTTCGAGCCAGGTACTCCGCGGCCACACTGCGCGCCAGGCTGCGTCGCTGCGTGTTCACCACCGCGAACACTGCGCTGCTGGCCCACTGCACCGGCAACTGCTCTGGCCCCTGCCCTAACCCGGTGGCTGCGTGCAACGCCTCCAGGGTGGCGGCCTCGGCGCCGTTGCGGAGACTGAACTGGGCGGGATCCAGCAAGACCAGGCGGGTGGTGAAAGCGGTATCCAGGCCAGCGGTGGAAAGCACCTCAGCAGGCGTGCGTGTGGCGTCGGCGGCGACGAACCTGAGTTCACGGAAAGGGCCGGTGCTGGCGAGCCTCTGCGCGAACTCGACCAGTACGGCGTCACGCTCGGCCTCGGTGATGGTGCGGCGAATGTTGTTGACCAGCATCCGATGGGTGAGCCGCGTCGAGAGAAAGTACCGCGCCGGCTTGTTGTTCCCCTGGCCCGGGATGATGTCCAGTGCACTGAGTCCGCGGTCAACGTCGACCAGCTCTGCGACCACCGCGTCGGCGTCGGTGATCGTGTAGGCGACGTTCGGAATGCTGGTGGCCGCTTTCACTTCCGGTGCGCTGGCGCCGCGGCCGCGGCCCGGTCGAAGGGTTCCGACGATGCTAGCCATGAAGATGAAGGTGGCGGCTCGCTCGGCGGCCCGTGGGTTCGCCTCACTCCACAAGAGCGACTCCCGATTGAGATCCTGACGCCGGGCAGTGCCGCTGTCTCCGGCGTGGTTGACGACCTCAATCTCGGCAAGGCTGCGGTAGTTCGCGATCGTGCGTTCGTCCTCGACGAGCCCGCTACCCAAGATCGCCTCGCGCACGGCGGATTCGGCCAGTGGAAAGTCACCAGGGCCAATGAGGGTGGGCACCCATTCGCCGGCCTTGCCGCGCTCCTGCTGCGCGTAGACCGTCGCGGCGAAGATCCGGATCGTCGATCGCACACGCTGGAAGCCGGTGACCTTGCTCCACTCATCTTTGGCCAGCGACATCAACATCGGATGAAACGGGTAGCAGGCGGCGACTTCCTCGGTCCAGCGGTCGCGCCAGGTGGTCCCGATGGTGTCCCAGACGTTCTTGCTCCACCCCTTGTCGGCGAACACGGCGTCGTATTGCGCTGCGGTGGCTGCCACCACCTCCGCGGCTGGCTCGGAGTCGAACAGGCGCCTCCGTAGGATGTCGGCGAAGTCGCCTACCTCGGTGACTGTTGCGGGGAAGCCGTTGCGTTCTAGTAGACGGTTGAGGTCGTCGCGACGTTCCTGGGCGGCCTTCGACAGGGCGGTCTGGTCGGCGTCGGAGGCGATCATCACCATCAGCATCGCCACGTTGGGAACGTCGTTGACGACATCGAGCAGCGCCCGCAGAAATGCAATGTCCTGCGCAGCGAGGTCGGGTTTGTTGGCCCCGTCTAACCCGTTGCCGATGTAGTCGAGCACCTCGTCGACGATGATCAGAACCGGCCGGTTCACCGCCCTGATCGCCTCGGCGATCTTGTGCTTGTCACTCCAAAAAGGTTGATACCGCTCAAAAAGCGAGTAATCCTTGGAAAATAGCCGCCACAGGAACCGTTCGTAGAGGTTGACCGCCGGCCCGTCATATTCTTGGACTGAGGCCCCCGGCGTCATGTTGTCGCACGGCAGAACTACGACGTGCGGACCGCGCAGATCCTGGGCCAGCGGCTGACCGGTCTTGGCCTTCGCGCGCGCAGCCACCTGCTTGCCCAACTCCGTGCCCAGCAGCGCCTCCGGATGCGCAGCCAGATGGAAAGCCCCGATGCAGGCGTGGGACTTGCCGCCGCCCATGCCCTGATCGAGGCGAGTGACCGCGCGGGCCTTCAAGTAGTCGTCGCCGCCTCCGATGCGGATGGCGATCTCGGTGAGCAGATCCACCAAACGCTCAGTGGGGTGGGTGATGTCCCCGTAGTAGCCGGCGTCGGCGTAGGGCGGCCGCGTAGCGCCGGCACCGTGGACCGCGGCGAACAACGACATCTGCACGTCGTCGATCTGTCCCGATGTCGACAGGATCTCCTGGCGGATCTTGAGCGCCTTCCACCACGGCGTCACGGGGGTCGTCATGGTGATCCTCCTGGTTGAACGGTCACAAGGGGTTAGGTCCTCACATGAGCTTGAGCTGGTCGTCGGCATCCTGCTGCCGCAGCGCCGCAGCGGTGCCGGTGGCGGTCGCGGTGCCCGCCGCGGTGCCGATGGCCGTGCGGGTGCGCAGCATCCGGGTCAGGGCCACGGCATCGGGATCGTTGTCGGGTAGTCGGTCGGCCAAGAACTGGATCGCCGCCCACAGATGTACGTCGTCGGCGTCGCGGCCGGCGTCGGCCAATACCTGACCCATCGCGTCCAGACCGTCCTCGGACACCCTCGCCAAAGCCAACACCACGTCGATGGCAGCCGAGTCGGCGTCGATCTTGGTGGAGAAGCGGGCCGCATCGACAAACTGAACACCGTTGCCCGAGTCGCGGATCAGGTCACGGATTTGCGTGATCTCCAGCGCAGAGGCCAATGTCTGCCAACGCAACTCGGACTTGGCCTGCACCTGACGGCCATAGAGGCGAACCCACCACAGCGCGAACCGAGTCCGGGCATCAAAGCTATCCAACGGCTGGTGGTTGATCTCGACGGCCATGGCTTCCTGCACCGCAGCGCGCGCTAACGGAAGGAACGTGTAGATGTCGACCGGGTTGCCCCGCGCGTCGAGGACGTCGCTGTAGCGGCCGACGACTTCCATCGCGGGACCGGCGGCCGCCATCAACATGTCCGCCGGCGCCAGGCCCCATCGTTCCCACTCCGGGTACCGGCGGCGGATCTCGGCCTTCAATTCGGCTTCGACGGCACCCTTTCGTCCCGATGAGCGTCCTGCGGGTGCGGGTCGACACGTCATCGTCAACGTGGTGACGATGTTGGTGAACCCAACCTTGCCGCCGGGCTCGGTCTTGGCCGGCCAGGCGCCGGTCAACACCAACCCGGCGTCGCGGATGGCGGTCAACAGCCGCTGCCAGACTTCCGGCTCGCCGTGCCCGAACACGATCGTGACGATGCCGTCCTCGGCGACCACCCGCTGAGCCTCGGCGAACGCCTTGGTGATCAGAGTGTCGTAGTGCTGGCGGTTGCGGTGATCGTTGTTGCTGGTGCCGCCCTTCTTGACGATGATCTCTTCTTGCTTCTCCTGCACGCCCAGTTCGTGTGCGGTGAAACCGATCTCGGGCCACGACTCGGCCAGCGCCCGTTTGATCCACACATAGAACAAGTCGCTGGCGTCGCTGTAGTCGATCATCGCGTCGTAGGGCGGGTCGGTGACGACAGCGGAGATGCTGCGGTCGCGGAACGGCAGACTGACCGCTGATCCTCTGCGCACGTCGCACGGGTGACCGGTAGACGGCGGCATCGTCGCCTCCAACGCACTCAACGTGCCGCCCGCCACGGAGTCCCAGCTGCCGGGACCGTCGGCCAACCCGACCTCGAAGTAGTCAAACGAGAAGTTCAGGCTCGATTCGGTCGCGAACACGTCGTTGACCTTGTTCAGCTTCGGGTCCAACGTGCACCCGCGAGTGGCGCGCCGAATCTTGCGGGCCATCGCCGCGGCGCAGTAACCGGTCATCGCACGCACGTACTCGTCGCTATTGCCGTTGCCGGCCAGCTCGCGTCCGATGTCACCAATCACCCGCGCCAGCGTCACGAACGACAACGTTTGACGCGCATTCATCATCTGGCCGTAGGTGCGTGTCCCGTACACCGTGGCCTGCACGGTCCAGGTATTGCCCGCGGGGATCTGCTCGTCGGGCACCGCCGTCAGGAACGGACCGAACCGAGGCTGGTCACCGACCGCGGCAGTGGCGGCGGCGATCGCGTCCAACTCGACCGGCTCCAACGCCCGATAGGACTTGCCGACGTCGGCGTCCAGATCGGCCGCCAGCAGGGGCGCGTCGTCACCGTGCCCTTCGGCCAGGATGCGCATCTGCATGTGGCGGTCGTGCGCGTGACCGCAGAACGGGCACACGGCCAGCCGGCCGTTGCTGTCGTACTTGCTCCGACCCGGCGGGACCTGGCGGGTGGGTGCACGCTGCGGCTCGCCGTCGTGGACGACCACTGACCACGTGCCAGAAGCGTTGTCGGTCTCGATGTAATAGGCCTGGCCAGGATCTTCAAACGTGGTCTTGGTCCTGCGGTTTCGCCGAGTGCTCGGTTGGCGCAAATTTAGTCGTCCGATCAGCGGGAACGGCCGCGAGCATTCCTGGCACGGAATGGTGACCGCCCACAGATAACCCCAAGCCTGTCGACCACCCACTTCGGGGTAAAACCGCGCTAGCGCCTCCTCATGCCGAGTGGAGACCTCGCGGAAGATCGCGTCGACATCACCGACGAGCCGAGCCCGAGTTCCCAATTGGGACTGGTCGAAGGGCAGTGCCGGCTCGTTGTCCCAGTCCCGAAACGGGTAATCGGTGAGAAGCCGCGACGCCAACACGGCGACTGGGCTGTAGTCGATCGCATAGGCGGTAAGGCCCAGCCGGGCGGTCTCCAACGGGATCATGCCGCGGCCGCTGAACGGGTCCAGCGTCGACACGGGCGAAGTGTGGCTTGCCGCGATCTTCTTGTTCAGAGCGTCAACGGCCGCGAAACGACCTGTCATCGCGTCTCGGACCAGCTGCTGCAGATCCTGCTGCTCGGCGGGGTCATCTGGCCAGGGCAGCAGCGAGCAAATGGTGGCCGCCTTAGCCTGAGCGGTGGGCCGCTTGGCGAACCACGTCATGATGCCGACCTCGGAATTACCGCTGCCCCAACCGGACTGACTATGCGCGCTGACCTCCGCGCACGGGAACCAACGTTCGATCATCCAGGTCATAGATTGCTTCCCGGTGCGCTCTTCAGGCTGCTGCCCGGTACGCGGAAGATCGCGTCCCCAGTCATGTCGGTAGAGAACAAGGTGGCGGGGTCCTCGTAGGCGCCGAAGAACCGACCTACCCCATCGGCGCACTGATCGACCACGTACAGCCAGTAGTTGCGGCGATGCTGAGTGGCGATGAGAACTTCGTTGCCCGTCATCCGAATCCCATTGCTGGCCGCGCTGTCCAGCACTCCCTTGACCTCGACGTGCCGGATCTGGCTGTTACGCCGAGCTTCCAGGTCGTAACCGCGTCCCTCGGTGTGCACGTCCTCGACCACCCAGCCGTCATCGACCAGCAGTTGACGCACATGACTCATCGACACCATCTCTGCGTCGATCTCGGCCTGCGTACTTGCGTCGGCGGCCGCCACCACACGGATCCGGCCCACCAACTTCGGGTCGGTCAACTGCACGTCGGTGAGACGCTCCAACTCCGCGACCCGCGCCGATGTCTGCACCTGGAACTGCCGACGAAGAGCCACCCGAGTGTCACGGTCCTCAATTCCCTCGGTCAGATTCAACGGAAGATTGTTCAGATCCCGCCGCGCCTGCCCGAACCAGTCGGTCCGCACCTTCCGGTGCTCGGTCACCGTGGTCTCGGCCACCGCCCTGGCCACCTCTTGAGCGCGCCCCTCACGCGCGGGATGGGCTGCGGTGCCAGCAGTCTCGGTCGGCACCAGGTTGGCCAACGTCTCCCACCGCACCGCGCGGGCGTTACCGCTGTCATCGACCTTGACCAGCGTCGCCCACACACTGGCTCGCTTGCCGTCGCTCTCGGTCATGGTCGCCTCGTAGGCGTAGAGGTCATACGGCGTCAGACTGCTCGGATCGGCGGCCGCACCCGACTGGTAGAGGTCCTCGGCCAGAGCGCGGTCAGCCAAGGCAATCAGATCGGTGAACGCCGGCTCACCCGGTCCCAGGGTGACGGTGTCCCCCACGTCGATACTCTCTTCAGCGGCGCGCACAGCCTCCCCGCTGGTAGCGATGTGCGCGTCTGCGCCACCCCCCAGCGATGGCGGCAGGGATTGTCCGGCCAACGACAGCCGACGAAATCCCGGACCCGCCGCGGTGGGCGCGGCCTGCAGCACCCCAGCCGCTGACAGCCGATCCAGGTACGCCTCCACGATCGCGGGATTGATGCGCGCGAACAGATCTCGTTGCAACAGTGTCAGCGCCGCCACGGCATCGACCTGGCTGGCCAACCGACGCTCGTTGTCACGCACCTGGCGGGCTACGCGCGTCAGCTCCTGGGCCTGAACAGCCCTAGCCGCGTCGATCGCGACCTGCTTCTTGGCCTCGTCGTTGCCGTACAGGTCAGTCAACCAGCGGTCGTAATCCACCCCGGTGATCTCGGCGACCGCGGAGAGGCTGTCGAACATCTGCCCGTGCAACTCGTTGGCCGCGGTGACGAAGTTGTCGAGTAGACGCAGCAGCGTCTCACCTTCGCGGGTGTCGGTGGCCACCAGGTTGTACAGGTAGACCTCGCGGAGCTGTCCCACCCGGTGGATGCGACCCATCCGCTGCTCCAACCGCACCAACGACCACGGGATGTCGTAGTTCACCAGGACGTGCGCAGCCTGTAGATCGATACCCTCGTTGCCCGCATCGGTGGTGACAATCACCTGAAAGTCGCCGCGCATGAATGCTTTTCGGACCTCATCGCGGTCGGGCTTGCTCTGCCGGCCCGAATACATCTTCGCGGTGTAACCCTCGGCGTTGAGTCGATCGGAGATCCACTGCGCCGAATCGGCGTACTCGGTGAACACCACGGCCTGCTCACCGTTGCCCGGAAGGATCGCGTGCTTGGACAAGCAATCCTCCGTGAGGCGCCGCCACTTCGATGGCAGCCATGCGGAATCGGAGATGGTGGCGTCGATCCGGTCGAGCAGTCCCTTGATGGCAGTGCGCTCTGCACGCGTGGACGTCGACCCGGTGTGAATGACCTTCGCCTCGTCGACTTCGCTCTCATCGCCGTCGCCGCTGCTCTCGGCGATGAGCGCGGCCTCGGCCTCGCTCATCTCTCCCATGTGGGTGGACCGTCGCCGCAGCGTCTCGGCCAACGCGTAGAGGCTCGACGCGGCCCGCTTTCCGTACACCATCCGGGCCAGCGGTTGCGCCGTCTGGGGGAAGTACTGCTCCACCATGTCCAGCGCGGCCTGGTAGTAGGCGTACTCGGCTTGGCTGAGGGCGACGCTGTGATTTGCGGCGAAGCGTCCCTTGAACAGCCGCGTCTTGCCGTCGTAGTCGACCAGATCTTCCTTCATCCGGCGAAGGAAGTGGATGGGGCCGGGCCGCAGCGCCGACAGGGCGACATTTGGATCGCTACCAGGATCGGGATAGATGGCTGGGTCGACCAAGTGCAGGAGGTGCCGGAATAGCCATTCCTTGCCACGGTGGGGGGTCGCGGTCATCAGCAGTGCCCGCGGGGTGTTCTTCGCCAGCAGACGACCCACTTGGTGGAATCCCGCCGCGGTCGGAGTCAACCGGTGGGCCTCGTCGAACACCACTAGATCCCATCCGGCCTTGTCCGGGCGCAGCGCGTCCTGGACGGCCGGATTGACCGCCGCCAATTCGAGCGAAACGACCCACAGATCATTGGAGTTCAATGCGTCCTCACGCACCGTCGCCGAGGTGATCTGCCGCAGACCGCCACCGAGCAGACGGGAGAAGTCATCGACCCACTTTGAGGCCAAGTTGGCGGGGCAGACGATCAGCGCGCGCTTCACCAAGCCGAGGCGCTGCATCTCGCGCAGATACAACCCCGCCATGATCGTCTTACCGGTACCGGGTTCGTCGGCGAGCAGAAACCTTAGTTGAGGTTGCGGCAGCATCGCGCCGTACACCGCGGTGGTCTGATGCGCGTATGGCTTGAGGGGCATCGACGCCATCGCGCTGGACTCCGCGTTGGTCGCCGCGGCGTCCATCCACTGCGTCCACATGGCGGCCAGCACTCGCGCGGAATCCCCGTGCCCATCGCTGACGAGTGTGCGCACGGTGGTGGTGTCGTCGGCAGCCAGATTGATCTCATGCCGGCGGTCCTCGTCGTCGACCAGGATCAAGTCCCACGAACCGTCAGAATCGCCGGGAATAGCGAAGCGGATCGTCGCGAACTCGGGCACACCGGCAGCCTGAACACGGACCCGCTGACCGCGGTCAAACGTCACGATCAACCTCCCCCTCGGGTGCCGCCATCAACTCCACACCTTCGCGGGAGAACCCCCATGCACGATAGTTGCTGCGATCGCTCTCGATGGCGTTCACGCGCCGTCAGCGCCGGCCAACTGCACTCTGCACCCTCTCAACTGACCGCGCACACCTCGTAGGCGCCGCTTCGAGTCGGGAAACCGCCGGCTAGTGGATCCTCGGCTATCGGCACTCCCCGTGATCTCCGCGCTCAGCGGCGCGCATCCAGCCACACCGAAGCCACCCCGGATGGCCGCCATCATGCGGTCGTGGCGCTGACACTGCCCACCTGGAACGGCGGCGGCGAGCCGGTACCGTTCCGGCATGGCAGCCCGACGTCGACACCCAGCGCGACCACCGTGCCAGCGATGACCAAAGCGCGCCGCTCACCGTGGCTCGACGACCGCGCCGCCCTGCTGGTCAAACTGCTCGCTGACCGCCATGGACTGACCGTCAGCGAGGACGTCGCCCGCCAGGACATCTCCGCCGACGTGGACCACGTAGCTCGCCTTATGCGCATCGGCCGCCAAGCCGCCAAGGTCTACCTCACCGACGACACGATCAGCACCATGGCCGACCGGATCGCCGCGGCCGTCGCCGAACACCAGGGCGCAACCACCGTCTCCGGCCGCGAAAGCATCGCCGACGTCAGCCCCAAAGGCGTCGTCGACCTCGACACCGAACGCCGCCGGCGCCGCTGACACCATCGAACCGAACTGCTCGACGAACGCACCAGAAAGCTGCCGTGACCACTGAACCAATCGACCTGGACGCCTTCACCGGATGGGTGCCGTTCGCCGCGCTGCCCACCGCCAACGTGCCCACCGATCCAGGCGTGTACGTCATCGTCCGACCCACCGACGATCCCCCGTCATTCCTCGACGTCTCCCCTGCCGGCCACTTCAAGGGCAAGGACCCGACCGTGCCCGTCGCCGACCTGCAGGCGCTGTGGGTTTCCGGCACCCGCATCGTCTACATCGGCAAGGCCAACGCGGGGAGCAGCGGACGCCGCGGCCTGCGTAAACGGCTCGATGAATTCCGCCGGTTCGGTGCCGGGGAACCGGTCGGCCACTCCGGAGGCCGACGGATATGGCAGCTGGCCGATCACGCCAACCTCCTCGTCGGATGGCGTATCACCGACGACGCCGAGGCGGCCTCGACCGAAACGGACATGATCGTGCGATTCCGCGCCCATCACGGAATGCGCCCATTCGCCAACATGCGCAACTGAGGTCGATGCCGATAGCCGCCAACGCCCGACCGCCGCGCCGCGTTCGTTGGCCGGCCGATTTCCGTTCGCCTTAGGGCTCCTGCTGCTCGATCTGCTCAACGCCGACGAACGCAGCGAGATCCGTCACGTCCCGGTGCATGTCGAAGGCACGCAGCAGCCCGATGTAGCGCGGCTTGTCCAGATCCCAGTCGTACTGCTGCTCGGTGGGGTCTTGGGCCGCGGCGAAAACGAGGTCAGCGAGAAGCCTTGTTGTGCGGCCGTTTCCGTCAACGAACGGGTGTATGCGAACCGTCTCGGCATGGACCACGATCCCCAACTGGCGGGGAGTCCAGTCGTCGGTGTGTTCCCACCGCCAGGCGATCGAGTCGAGCGCGTTGCGCAGCTCGACGGCGATCAGTTCGGGAGCGACGCCGATGTTGAGTTCGAGCTGACGCGGCCGCCCGCCCCACTGCCAGATCGGCCCGAACAACTGGGTATGGAGATCACGGATGAAGTAGTCGCCGAGAAGCTCGTCGAGCGGCAACGAGCCGTCCAGCGCCGCCGGCATCAACGCATCGAACACCTGCTCCTGCAAGCTCTGTTCGAGGGCATAGACGTCCGCCCGGGTGACCGGCTTGTCGAGGATCTCGACGACCTCAGTCAGTAGAGCATCAAGTTCGTCGTGAGGCAGCGGAGTTTCGCCGTAACCAGGCGTTAGCGGCATCAGCGCTTGGGCGGCTGCTGCTTCGCGAGGTAGGCCTTCACCGCGGCTGATTGGCGGTGACCGGCTGGCACGACCCGGCCCTCCAGCTTGGCCGACGCCTTGGTGGACCGCATCCCGGCCTTCTTGACGGCAGCCTTCGACACCACCACCTTCTTGGGTGTCTTTCGCTCCATCACCGCACCTCCATGCGCTATCGGCCGAGAACCGATCCTACCGGCCCGACGTCCGCGGCGACCACGACGTTTAGTGGCAGGCCTGCCGGCGATCCCCCGCGGTGTCAGGCCGCCGAGAGACAATCCCCTCACGACCCGAAGGGAGATCACCGCGATGCAGACACACGACGTGCTCGACGAGCGGGCCGCGGCCGACGACGATTTCTACCCCGACGACGCCCTGCCCATCCACCACCTCGACGAGGACCATGCCGGCCGCCAGCGCGGAGTATGCCCGCACTCCGGCGGTGGCCGCACCGCTACCGGCGGCTGCCCGAGAGGATGCGCCGGCGCCGCCGAGCACTACTCCAACGACGGCCACCGGGCCTGCTACGACCCCGCCCCCGTCCGGGCAGCAGGGCGGGCCGACCGATGAGCGCGGGAAACGACCACATCGACCGCTGGGCCTACGAATCAGCCGCCTGCGAACCCACCGCATGGGAGCGCTGGATCAACGCCGTCGAAGCACTCCTCGGACACTCCGCTGACGGCGACTCCGACACCGACGGGTACTCGCTCGACGAGTTCCACGACAACTGGAAGCAAGGACTGTCACCCGAGGCCGCGGCCGCCGGCATCCGAGCGGCGGCACGATGACCCAATCCACACACTTCCTCAGCGAGTTCGTGCGCAACGGGACCGCAGCCCAAGACGCCGCCGACCGTGCAGCGGGGCGACTCACCGCCGCCGAGATCGACCATGAGGCCGCGATCATCGAACTGCGAGCCCGTCTCGACGACGAACTGCACGCGGCGATAGACGCGTCCCGGCGAGCTGCTCGCACGTTGGCGGAGCTGGCCGGCCCGGTCTACGACATCGAGTACGCAGAAAGCGAGCGCGGCAGCGACCTCGCCGCGCTCATCGAGACCGCGAGGCGCGAACTGACCGCTGCGAAGGCACGACTCGTCCGATGAAACGGACGAGGCATGCATCAGCCGACGTGTCCGAATGATCAACGAGGAGAGGGATGACGGCGTGGGCCGACACTCAAAGCCAGAAGAATCGACGACACCTGACAACGCTGACCCGACGACCGAGGGCCGCCACGCCGCGCACTCCTCGGAGGCTTCACCGGCCGGCGAGATCCGCTCGACCACGAACAGCTGGGGCGAGCTGGATGGCTGACGCCGAGACCGGTGCCGTCTCAGGGGCGGCATCATGACCGATCCGAATCTGTTGGACGCCGCTGGTATTGGGACGAGTCCGCTACTGATGGTGGTCATCGGCGCCGTCGGAGTACTCGTCGCACTGGCGCTGCTGCGGCTGGTGCGACGCATCAAGCGGCTGATCTGGACTGCAGCTGTATTGGCCGCAGCAGGCGGCGCCGGCACCGGCGGCGGCTGGGCCTTCCTGGACGCACTCAAAACCCTGCGCTGAACCCGAGCAACCGCGCAACCTCCAGGCACTGCACCACAATCCCTCGCCCGTGTCCAGTGCGCTCCCTAGACTCCGCAACACGTGCAGACGACGAGGTGTCACATGATTCAAGCCATCCACGCCAGCCACAACGGCCGCCTCTACAAGGTGGAGCTACAGGGCACCGGCGACATCGCCGACCTGGTGCGCGAGCACCGCCTGGAGACCGTCACCGCCCAGCTGATTACCACCGTCTTTTGGTTCACCCCAGCCACGCACTCCTCCCACACACAACTCAACCGCCGCGCCACTGAACTACTCCTCGCCACAACGACATTCACCGCCCGACAGGTCCCCCTGCTACGAGGCAACGTCGTCATCACCGGCATCAACGCCAACGGACACCCGGCCAGACTGACCGATCCCCAGCTGCACTACCTCGCCGGCGTCGAACCCAACGCCCGCGACCTCTGGATCCTGTCCCGGCGCTACACCCGCGACCACCGCGCCCAGCGGCGCGCGGCCCGCGCCACCCAGGACCACCACATGGACGCCATCACCCGACCCTGGACCTGACCAGTGAAGACCCCAGCCGGACAGATCGGCCTCGACCTGTGGCCACGCGACCATGACCTGCCACCACGATGGGACGGCCTCCCCGTGCAGTGGAGCGACTGGAGCGACACCGCCGGCGTCATGATCTGCCCGCCGCCGCGTCGACCGGAACGCTGCGACCACTGCGGCACCACCGCAGCACCCCAGATCAACGTGGGCCGCATCTGGACCGACCAGGCAAGCGCACCCCCGGCGATCGGCCCGGCCCGCCTACGCGGCCACCGCCACCTCGTCGGACTCATCACCGCATTCCGCTGCCCGCAGTGCGAACACGACACCGTGCGCGACCCCAACGGGGCAATGTGGGACCTCGACGACACCGACTACACCGACGCCGGCTCAACCGCCCCGTAACCGACTCGTGATGCAGCCTGCATCACCGAAGCACAGCTGGCGTAGCGCGCCGCACTACCTTCGGTGGCATGGAATTGGCGATCAGCAGCGGAGCCATCGCGGTCGACGAGCGCGACGGCGTGCTGCATGCCCGCGGCCTGCCCTACGGGCAGGCGGAACGGTTCAAAGCGCCGACACCACCACCACGGAGCGCCCCGGGCGCCACGGACGCGGCCGGGCGAGGACCGGTGTGCCCACAACGACCGGGACGGCTGAACTTCGTCGCCGGCGACATGCTGGGCGACCTGACCTTCGGCGAGGACTGCCTGGTCCTCTCCGTCACCGCCCCGACCGGTTCCGAAAACCTCCCGGTGATGGTGTGGTTCCACGGCGGCGCTTACGTCGCGGGCACTGGTGAGTCGCCGAAATACGACGCAACAGCGCTGGCCCGCGAGGGCAACGTCGTCGTGGTCACCGTCAGCTACCGACTGGGCATCTTTGGGTACGCGAACCCGATCGGCGTTGAGGGCACCGACAACGCGGGACTGCGCGACCAGATCCTTGCGCTGCAGTGGATTCGCGACAACATCGCCGCATTTGGCGGAGATCCCGCCAACGTCACCGCATTCGGTCAGTCCGCAGGCGCCGACACCGTCGTCGCGCTGATGCTCAGCGAGCAGGCCCACGGGCTCTTCCACCGCGCGATCCTCCAGAGCGCCCCACTCGGTGTGGGCACCGGCAACGGGGACGTCATCGCCGCCCGCGAGGACTTGACGCAAGCCGTGGACCGCGCCATCGTCTCGTCTCTGGCCGGGACCGATCCGCGGACAGCGACCTGGGATCAATTGTTGGCGGCCGAGGCGGTCGGGGTAGCGGCAGCGCAGGGTTTCGGGTGGATCGGCGGGTTGGCGTTCGCGCCGCGGATGGGCCGCGGTCCGCTACCCACCGCGGCGGAGCTGCCCGGCCGGATCGCCGACGCCACCCGCCGCGTGGAACTGCTGATCGGACACACTAAGCACGACGCCACACCTTTCGTCGCGCTGAAACCGCAGGTGGCGCGGCTCAGCACGCTAAAGCCGCTACAACGCAGCATCATTCGCGCCGCTGGACCACTGGTCACCAACCGTTTCTTCGGGGCCACCCGCTTTGTCGAGACGTGGCGCGCCCACGGCGGCCGCGTCGGCACCTACCGCTTCGACTGGCAGCCGCGGCGGGCCCCCCTGGGCGCATGCCACTGCATCGAGCTGCCCTTCCTGTTCGGCGAACCGGGCGCGTGGTCCGACGCGCCGATGCTCGGACCGACCCCGGGTCACCTCGAGTCCGGCCTGGAAGTCGGCGTCCATCTCGGCCACCGGTGGGGCGGCCTCCTGAGCGGCCGCCTCACCCATCGCGTCGTCAAGGCGGGTGTTGGCCTCAGTCCACCGCTCATAGGCGCTCCCGACGGCGCCCAGGGCCTCAAATTCGGCGTATCTGCTCAACGCCAGTCCACCGCGACGGCCAGCGCCGCGCACACCGCCCGCATCCGGTCATCGGCCAACCGACCCAACCGCGATTCCAGTGCCGCCAGCGGAACGCTCTCGACCAAATCAAGATTCACCGCCGACCGCTGCGGCACCGGATCCTCACCAGGCGTCAGGACCACCTCACTGGCCAGCCCGCGCACCGTCGTCGTGCACGGGGCCACCAACACTCGACGCAGCCGAGGGATCGCCACATCACGCGACAGGACCACCACGGGCCGCTGCCCAGCGCCGGCGGCGCACCACCACAACTCACCGCGCGCGGGCAGCATCACCGCTGCCCCGCCGATTCGCGCCACTGCTCGACGTCGCCCCACTGATCCGGCTCGTCGGCCGGCAGCTCGTCGTAGGCGGCGTAGCTGGC
Organism: Mycolicibacterium tusciae JS617; assembly: GCF_000243415.2. Next base: position 163,323 of record NZ_AGJJ02000003.1, on the reverse strand, counting down.
GTCGACCTCAGCAGCCCGATTGGCCGCCAGCAGCGCGCTCAGCGCCTGGTCGAAGAGGGCGTGATCCTTGGCGCCGGCCATGAGGGCCCGGGCACGGTCCAGCAGGTCAGCATCGACCGTCGTGCTCACCCGCGCGCGCATGCCACAAGTGTGGCACGCGCGCGGGACACCACCTATGACCTCTCAGTGACCAACGCCGGGTCGAGCAGCCGCGCTATTTCGCACGGCCAGGCCGTCGTGCACGCGGCGCAGACCTCGGCGTCCTCACCTCGCTGGCGGACGTGCAGCTCGGCCAGCTTCGCCTTGGCGTGCCAGAGCGGATCTTTCACCCACCGCCGCATCGCCCACTCGCACCCCGACGTCATCGCCAGCCCGTTCGCGTAGCCGCCGTGGGAGATCTTCCCGCCGCAGCCGCACCAGCATTTGCGCCGATTCCGGTACCGGCCCGGCAGCAGCTTCAGGTAGCGCTGATGGTTGAGCGAGTCGCCGATCACGCCCCACCCCTGCTGGCCCGAGGCGATGGCCTTCACACGGTCGCGCTCGCTGCGCGCCTGATCCTTCGACACCGGTGCGCTGCTAGAAGTCGTCGACCGTCAGCTCGCGAGGAACGAGCCACAACGTGTCGGGATCCCCGTCGACCAGATACCCCAGAGACGCGTTCGGCCAGGGCCACGGCAAGAACGGGTAAAAAATCAGCGAGGTGCCGGCGCTCTTCGTGCGATCCAGGCGCGGCTCGGCGATCGCCACCGCCTCCGTCAACGCCGGCCGCAGCATGATGCGCGTGCGCAGCAGCTCGAACAACACCCCAGAGGTGTCCTGACTCTGGTCTTTGCGGGTCACCACCGTGGCGTCGCGGGCCACCCAGTCCTCCCACCGCTCCGTCAGCGACGCGATCGACTCCTCCGGCATGTAAAACAGCAGATGCGGGGTAGAAAGCACAGCGCCAGCCACTACGCCACCACCAGGTAATCCCGTTGATGCACAACCTGACTCATCGCGCCTGCTCGATGACGAAGGTGCCGTCGGTGGGCAGGTTGTCGCGGTCCAGATCGAACGTGTCGCACGGGCACGTCTCGCCGTCCCACATCGGGCACAACTCCGCGTCGCATCTGCTCACCATCAACTCCTCTTCCGGCCGGCCCTCGACGATCGCCCCCGGTCGCACTGGTCGGCCAGGTGGTACTCCCACAACGTGGCGGCCGCGGTCTCCGCGGCCTGCTGCTCACGCCTCAGATACTCGTCGTACTCCTCGGGATGAGCACGCCGCAACGCCTGCAGCGCCCGGTCCTCGCACCCCTTCAGCTCGCCATAAATGATGACCGACCGATTGGTGAAGCAGTACGGGCATTGGCGCCGCTGAGCGGACCGCGACGTCGGCGCGGCCGCGCCACCAGGGGCGCCACCTGGGGGCCGGTCAAGGTCCTCGATCGGCATCTCCCCCATCGGGCCGTCATGAGTAATCATCATGTGCCGCTTTCGATCCCCGCAGCGACAACGCATACGCTGAATGGCTCACCCGGTCCAGCCCGCCATCGTGGATCGGGGACCCGCCGAACCGGCACGTCTTCCCGGTCGTCACATCGGCCCGGCGGATAAACCCGTGCTCGCCGCACCACAGCGCCGCCGTGCGCAGCTCCGCGTCCCTCGCCTCAGCCGGTAGCGCCTCGATGTACCGCTCGCACGCCAGCAGGTCCAGCCGGCGCACCTCCCGGCACCCCGAACAGCTGCCGTCGGCATTCCACACCGACCCGCACCCATCCACGTGGGTGTCGCCGGCGTGCCGCCACATCGCATTGAACCCATTGCAGGTCGGGTACGCAGCCCACATCCCCGCCGACCAGCCCCCTTCGGCGCCACTGACATATCGGGCCAACCCGCGTCGATCGAGATTCTGCGCACGCCTTGCCATTACCGGGTGCGTCGAAGACCCTGCAATCATCAGGTCCCCTGAGCGGGCGATCGCTATCAGCACCTTGAAATCGGCGTCGTCAATCACGACGCCGGCAAGGCGGTGAGCCAAAAACACTATTTGGCAGTGGAGTTCTGGCCCGTCGACGTCCTCCACGTCCTTGCGATCGCCACGACGCCACCGACCATCCACACCAGCGCCGCGAGAGCAGCGACCCATAGAGATTTGGGCGACAAGCTCTCGAAGTACTCATTCACGCTGGCTACACCACCCTGGAATGACATGACCGTGATACTCGGCGTCCAGAGGATGACACCAGCGAGAATGAAGCCAACAAAAAGTGCATCGGCATTAGTTGAGCGCCTCACCATGAAGAGCGCCCCGGAGAAGGCCAGCACCGCCAACGCGAGCCAAAACGACCATGCCGGAACAGATGCGCTCAAACTCTCAACGAAATCGGTCACGCTTCATCTCCTATGTTTCGCGGGCCGCGCGCCACCGTTTCGGCGAACCACGCATCCCAGTCAAGCCTCACTACGTTGGGACTCTAGAACTGAACCCGGACACGCGGGGGAATCGCTCACGGGAACGGGCCCGTGATGCAGCCTTCATCACGTCAGACCTACAACAAACCGAGACGGCGCAATGTCACCAGAAAATCTCGTGCTTAACACGTTTAGCCGCACTCGGGGTGAGAACTCCCCGCTATTCGTTGTGCGCGAGGTCTTGCATTGCCGCCTCGTACGGCTCATAGTTCGTGATCTCTGACTCGACGCCAGTGGAGCTGTCGCGGAGCAGTATTCGTGCGCTACCGCCATTCCGTGACACCCGGCGCGCGGCCGCCTCGGCGACAGAGATGTCGGTGTGCGACGAACAGCCGTCTATTGGCCTGGAGGTGTCGATGACGTACGCCTCTGGGAGGGCGTCGTTGCTGAACTGCTTGGTGCCATCAAAGTGGAAGCGCACTTTGTACGGCCGCTTCTGTCCCATCACATCCTCCATGGTACCTAGTGCGACAAAATAGTACCATCTACCCTATGGCGATGAACATCAAAGACCCCGAAGTCGACCGACTAGCAGGCGAACTAGCAGCCCGAATGGGCCACACCAACAAAACCCGGGCCATCCGCGACGCCCTGCGCGCCCAACTATCCATCACCGAATCGCGCGACGGCGGACGAGCCACCCACCTACTCGACATCATGCGCAACGAAATCTGGCCTCTCCTGCCCGGCCGCACCCCCACCACCAAAGCGGAGCGCGAAACGATCCTCGGCTACGACCCCACCACCGGAGTCTGACCTTGATCGTCGACACCTCAGCCCTGATCGCCCTCATCCAGAATGAGCCCGCCGCCGAGCAAGTAGCCGCCGCGCTGGCCAACACCCGCAACCCCGTCATCGGCGCCGCCACGCTCGCCGAAACGCTCATCGTGCTCACCGCACGACAAGGGCCCGTAGCGCGGACCCTATTCGAGCGGCTACGCAGCGAAATCAACCTTGACGTAACAGATTTCACCGCAGAACACGCCTACGCCGCCCAACGCGCCTACCAGCGATTCGGGCGCGGCAACCACAGCGCCAGCCTCAATTTCGGTGACTGCATGACCTACGCCACGGCACAACTCGCCGCCGAACCACTGCTGGCCATCGGCACCGGCTTCCCCCAAACCGACCTCGAATTCGGCGACAGCATCATCGGCTACTGGCCCGTCATCGAAAGCACCGGTCTACGAACATAACTGGGAGCGCAGCGACCCCCCTTTGCGCTACAGCCCGTTGGCCGTTCGTCGACCCACCGCCTCAGTGAGCGCATCCAGCTCCGCCAGCACGTCGCTCGCCGCCCAGATCCGGTTGCGCGACCCACCCGACAACACCTCCAGGACACCGGCCTCGACCAACCGGCCCAATGCCCGATAGGTGCTGGTATCAATGGTTCCCGTCAACCGCTGCGCAGTCTCCGCGCCGAACACCGGCGTCCCCAACAGCGCATCGATCAAAGCCTCATCAGCCGAACCGGCCCTCGGCCGCGCCAACTCTCGCCACCGCTGCGGCAACTCCGCCAACCGTCGAGCCGACTCCTGCGCAGCAGCACTGGCATGCACCGCCGCGGCCGACACATAGGCCACCAGGGCGTCAACGTCACCGCGGCGATAGTCTCCCAGCCGCGCGAAATACGTCTGCGTGTCCGCGAGCATCACCGATGCGATCGGCACCGTCACCACCCGCGTCAATCCTCGCCGCCGCAGGACCGCCGACAACACCGCCCTACCGATACGACCGTTGCCGTCGATGAACGGGTGGATCGACTCGAACTGGGCGTGCACGATGGCCGCCTGAGCGACGGCCGGAAGATCATCCCGCGCGGCGAACGCCAGCAGGTCCTCCATCAACGCCGCCACCAGATCCGGTGGCGGAGGTACGAAACTCGCTCCCAGTGGCGAGAAATCGCTTCCACCGATCCAGTTCTGCACACTGCGCAGCGCCCCCGGCTCGCCGGCATACGGATCAGGCGCCATCAACAGTGCATGCGCACGCAGAATCTCACCCAGCCCGATCGGCCCGGCGTCCGCAGATGCGACCAACTCACCAAGGGCTTCCACGGCGGCGAGCTGAGACCGGGCGGCCTCGGTGGCCTTACCGCCGGCCGCGGCCTTGCCGAACGCACGCCACCCGGCGTCGATCTGCTCGATCCGCGACGACGCCACCGACTCGCTGCGCAGCAGAAAATCCCCCACCGGGGCCAGGTACTGACCCCAACCGGCCTCCAGGCGCGCGACCTCGATCAGCGCCGCATCGTGGCCCCGGGCCACCGCGCCAGCCGGGTCGTAGCTCAGCTCGGCGATCGCCGGGGGTATAGCCGCGGTGTACTCGGCCAGCATGCGATCGTCTCGATTGCCCTGGCGTCCACGCGGAACCCAGGGACGCGTCTCGTAGCCATGCGCTGGCCAATCCATATCGCACCTTCTCGTCACAAACGCCGTATATGCCCACTCTAGCGCACGTTAGCGACATAAAGTGCGGCACACGTATCGAGGCGCGGAGTCTCCCCCCGTCACCCAGCGGAACACAACGCCACAAGGGCGGTCCCCGGTCTCGATCGCACCCCGCTCTCACCCCGTCGCGGGCGGCGCCCCGGAGCACCGTGCAATGCAGCTGACGCGATTCTCAGCGCACAATAATCGGAACAGGTTCTACGGGGAGGGACCTATGAAGTTCATCGGCGTCATCATTGCGGTGATAGCCCTTACAGCGAGTGCAGGATGCGCCAGCGACGAACGAACCTGGCCGGGGACGTTCTTCAAAACCTCGGTTGGCAAAGTCGACTTCTACGAAGAACCAATCGACGTGACTGACCTCAAAATCGTTTGCACCGAGGCAGATAACAACCTCACCGCAGTCATCACGGCACCCGATGGCACACAGGCGTCCTCCACTCGGCCGACAGACGGCGCACAAACTGCAGATATCGAGATCTCAGGTAGCCATGGAACCGAGACGCTCCAAGATGCCGCAACATGGAAGCACGTCAACGGCGACTGGGGCTTTGAGGGCGACCCAGACGGGACGCATGACAACATCCTCGACCTACGCGGCTCCGCAGCAATCTGCCCCGGCCAATAGACCCCTTTACGCGACGGCCGCCGCCGGGCTCAGCGGAGCACCCGCCAACCGCGACGCATACAGCAGATCCGCGCAACCCTCCGCGCTCCCATAGTCCCGAAGGCACAGCACAACCTCAGCAGCGCGCGCCGACGCGAGAAGCCGTGCCGGCGGCTCCGCGCCACCCTGGCCGGCGTTACTCATCGCCATCTGGTACCCGATCAACGCCATGAACCGCTGCTTAGCAACATCCGCCCACAACGCCTCCGGGATCGGCTGGCGCTCCTCGAACAACTCGATCACACGCTCAGCCGCGCCGCCGCCCAGGTGCCCGGCGTTGGCCGCCATGTGCATGTGACGCGCCGCCACCCGCAGCTCGTGGACCGATTTCATAGCTATGCGCCGGCCACCCCGTATCGCACCTTCTTGCCACAAATGCCGCAGACGCCCGCGGTAGCGCATGTTAGTGACACAATGTGCGGTACACGTGTCCGTCATCGGGCCAGACGCGCAGCCTCCGCGTCGGTCAGCGGAAAGAACGCCACCAAGCGACGGTCCCCCGTCTCGATCACACCCGGCTCACCCCGACGCTGAGCGGTCAACGCGAAAAACCAGGGCTGCTTACCTTCATCGCGGGCCTGGTTTTTGGCGGATTCCAGCTCGTTGAGAAAGGCGGCGCGCGCCCGTGTCGCCCACCCGGTGTGATCAACCCGCAACTCCCAGGTCCGCGCAAACCGCTTCTGCTCAGAGTCCCACTCGCCGGCATGCAACGGGATCCGGAACTCGCTGCCCGTGTCGTCGACATCAGCAGCCCACCGCAGCTGCCCATAGAACACCCGAAGCGGATACTTGAGCGGCTCAATGGTCCACTGCGGCAACCGCTTAAAAGCAAAGGCGTATCGATTGGCGTCCACGCCCGGCAGCACAATCGGCTCCCGCTCCCGCTGTCCTCTGTTCATCCGTGAGAACGCGTGCGCGAACGGGCGGATCGAATACGCCCGCGCCGACGCTGAGGGCCGACCACCGCCACCCTTACCCACGCCAACGCTGCGTGTGCTGTTGCGTCGATCGACTGCCGCGGGGAGTGCGGCATCGGGGTCGACGACTTTGCGTTGCATCGGCGTCTCGACCAATCGGGTCGGCCAACACGCCACGGTAGGGATCTCGTTGTCCGCTTCGTCGCTACTGCTGGTCGCGGCCGCGGCAAGCGGCCCCTCCGAACAGCCGGCGTCATGAGGAGAACGGAATCTATACAGCGAGAAATGCGCCTGGACACGCCGATTCATCTCGTAGGCCTTCGGGTGCACATCGGCCGTGCACCCGATACAGGAAAACTCGGTGGCCTTCACCTCGTCTGGACGCCACGCGCGCAGTTCCTGCGCAGCTATGTGGATCGGCGGCTCGACCCCTTTGATCCTGGCGGTATCCACCGCCTCACACCCGTCTCCGCACGGCCCAGACCCACCTATTACGCGACAGCGGCCGCCGGGCTCAGCGGAGCGCCCGCCAACCTCGACGCATACAGCAGATCCGCGCAACCCTCCGCGCTCCCATAGTCCCGAAGGCACAGCACAACCTCAGCAGCGCGCGCCGACGCGAGAAGCCGCGCCGGCGGCTCCGCGCCACCCTGGCCGGCGTTACTCATCGCCATCTGGTACCCGATCAACGCCATGAACCGCTGCTTAGCAACATCCGCCCACAACGCCTCCGGGATCGGCTGGCGCTCCTCGAACAACTCGATCACACGCTCAGCCGCGCCGCCGCCCAGGTGCCCGGCGTTGGCCGCCATGTGCATGTGACGCGCCGCCACCCGCAGCCGGTCCTCCTCGCTGAATGCGCTGGCCTGCCGCCACTCCCACGGCATCGCGACCGCGCACCGATGCAGCATTGACATATCGGGACCCGTGGTCCGACCAACCTCTTTCGGATTCACGCTGACAGGCCGCGCACCGACAACCCCGGCCCAGTCCATCACCCGGTCCATCGGCAACGACGACGCCAGCGCCAGCACCCGCGAGCCGGGGGCCGCCTGCTCGCGGGCCTCGGCCTGGCGCACCACAACCTCCAGCGGGTTCGCGCCGCCGGCTTCGGATGAGGTCTTGGTCAGTTCGTGGCCGATGATCGGATCCGTAATCGACAGCCGAACATCGTGCGGGACACGCACACCCAGCGGGATGTAGGACGCACCCTCGCTGGTGGCCATCCACGCCGTGATCGTGCCGCCACGCTCCCAAATCAGCGACACCGCATAGTGAATGTCGATATAGCCCGTGCCCAGGGTCTGCGCCACCAGGGCCTTGATGACGTCCTGGCCGGCGTCCATCGCCTGATCGAAAATCACGTCCCCCGTAGCGCCGTCGGCACCAATCCCGCGTATCGACGAGTGCGGCACCGCCACCGGCGCCAACGTTGAACCCGCCGCCCCAGCCGCGCTCGCCTGCGGCACACCACCACCGACCGGGCCCGCAGCCGGCGACGTCGGCGTCGCGGCCGGAGCTGAAGGCGCGCCACCACCGGAGGTCACCGGGTTCACCGGCCCCACACCACCGGCAGGAGCTGCCGGCATCATGCCCATCGGCGCCCCACCACTGACCGGAGCACCACCGACCGAAGCCGGCGCCGTCGCCGCGGCAGCAGGAGACGCCGCGGCCGGCGCCTGAGCGGCCGCCTGCACCACGTTCTGCGCCACATTGGAGCCAACATTGGTGGCGGTGCTCACCGCGTTACTGGCTGCGTTGACCGCACCCGAAGCCATCTTCGCCGACGTGTCTGCGATCCCCGACCCCAAGCTCGCCATACCCGGCCCCCGCCCAGCAGCATTCGCCGCAGCGTTCGCGCCAGCGCCCGTCCCCGCCCCGGCATTCGCACCGTTCGCATTAGCCATCTGACTCGACTGCGACGCCGAAGCAGGACTCGATGCACTACTCGACGCCGACGAAGACGAAGACGAAGCAGGAGAAGACGACGAACTCCCCGACGACGCCGGCTTCATCATCTGACCCAACACCGAACTCGGATTACTGCTGCTACCAGCAGAACTCGGAGACGGCGACGACGGAGCCGAAGCTGGAGGGGACGAGGTCTGCGGCTTTCCGGCTTCATGAGGCTCGATCTTGTCGGGCTGCTTGAAAGCCGTCTGTTGGACGTTGTTCTCGGGCTGGCCTTGAGTGTTGTTGGACGCGTTCTGGGCGGTGTCAGTGCCACCAGCTTGCCGGAGGTTATCCCCAGTGCTGGTGTAGTCAACTGGCTTGATCCCTCCCGGCGATGCGGGCACGGGCGGCGCCGGCGCCGCCGGCAGGCCACCCATGTCCGGGATGCCACCCGACTGCGGGAGGACGTGATTGGCGAAGGGCGCCGCCCACTGGGAGATGTCAGTCGACAGAGCTGTCACGGTTCCCGCGCCCTGCGAATCCCGTGCCATCGCATTCGACTTGGCCAGCGCGACGATCGCCGCAATGGCGCTCTGCAGCTGGCTCTCGATGGCCGCGACCGCCGGCTCCCCAGCGAGCGGGTTGGCGCGCGCCAAAGCCTTAGCTTTCTCGGCGTTCTCGCGCGAGGTTTTGATGTTCTCCTCGGCCTGCTTCACGATCTCGACGAGATCGGACTTCGTGGAATGCAACTCGTTGGCCGCCCAGTGCGCCTTTTTCGAGATGTGTCGATAGGCCTCAATTCGATTCTGCAGGGCCGTCTCTCGGCCCATCGCCAAGCCCCGAGCGGAGTCGATAAAGGCGCCCTCCATCGGGCCGAGAATGTCCTTGATGTCCGCCTGAGTGTCCAGCTCTTTGAACAGCCGATTGGCGGCCTGCGAGTAATCCATCGCATACCCGGACCAAGACATCACGCTCTGCGCCGGCCACGACCCAGCAAGAATCTCTGCCGAATGCTCGGTCGCCGGCATCATGACCTCACCAAAAGCCACCGTGCATAACCCTTTCGACTAAGGCGCTAAGCGTGTGCACAGGGCGACCATCTGGTCCGACGCCTCGACCGCGAGGTCGTGAGCATTCCCTGCTATGGGCTCGAACTTGGTGTAGGCGTCACCCAGCACACGAAAAGCCTTCACAGTGGTGTCAGCGGCGTTAGCAAGGACAGGTGTAGTGCCGGGAGCAATTCTTGCGCGCAGTGCTTCGCTCGCCTGGGTGTAGTACCCGCCTGCTGTACGGACAGCGCTGGCCCATTCGGGATTCTGCTGCACTGCTGGATCGAGGACCTTCACTTCGGCAGGAAGGATCGACAGTGCTTCAGTAGCTGATTTCGTCGGTGCCTGCGTAGCAATGAAACCCTCCTGGCAGGTCTGACGATTCGCCTGATCTGCTGGCAGCGGCGCGGGGGCAGCGGGAGTGGGAGCAGCGACCGTCACTGTCACAGGTGCCGAAATGTCTTGTGACTCGGAGGTGCCCCGAGCCTGCACCGTAATTACGGCAGCGGCTGTCGAGGCGATGACAGCGCTGATCGCGCCAGCCATAACCAACACAGGCCACAGCTTCTTGCCGCTTGGACGCCGAGGCGGAGGGAGGGGAAGCCCCGGCGGCGGCGGAGGGAGAGGAAACCCCGGGGGCGGCGGAGGGGGGAAGGCCGTGTCCACCCCAAATCTGTTGGGATTCATCGGCAAAGCCAATCCATCGCTTGCTGGCTTGTTCGGAAAACCGCAACTGAGTTGCCGCTTGCAGGGTCGAAGGACCGGTAGGCCTCGGAGAGCGTGCGTAGGGAACTAACCGTTGTGTCCGCAACTCCGGCAAGCGAGGAGCTGGTGCCGGGCGCGATTTGCGACTCGAACGTGTCCGCCGCTTGGCCGAACAGACCGCTAGCGCGGCCAACTGACGACTTCCAGGACGGGTTGCCCTGAACCGCGGGGCTGGTGATGTCCGTGCCGTCCGGGATGACCTTCATGGCCGCCGTTCCCGCGGTCACCAAGGTGGTCGCGGTTCCCCATGCGTGGCAGGTCTGTGCGTCCGCCTGGGCGGCTGGCAGCGCTGCGGGTGGGGGCGGCGGTCCTGCGGTCTCGGTGACGGTGGGAGGCGCCGGAGCGGCCGCGGTGGTGGTTCCGGGGGTGACGGCGATGGTGATCAGGGTGGTGATCAGGCCGGCCGCGAGTGCGCCGACGCCTGCGGCGGCTGCGATCGCGGGCCAGCGCCGGCGGGGCTTCTGCGGCGCCGGTGGGTACGGCTGCTGCGGAGGCCACGTCGGGTATGCCGGGGGCGGCGCGATCGACGACATCCTGATTCCTCTCTGGTCCGTCCTGCTCTACATCTAGATTGGCGCTACGCCGCCGGAAACACCAGACCCTGGTCCGGCGCCACCACCGCCGAAGTCGGGCCATACCGGCTGGGGTGTCCCCCACTCGTCAAGCTCCCACTCACCGTCCTCCAGGCCCCACGGTCCGTTCTCCGGGACCGGGGAAGATCCGAAGCTCGCGGGCTGCACACCGGTCGGGTCAGACGGGCCGACCGGGGGCTTGACCTGCGGCATCGGGAACTCGCTACTGCGCTCCATGTCCTGGGCACCTGCGACGTCCTGCTGCTGCAGCACCGGTGGACCCTCGATCAGCGCTGCCTGCTGCTTGGTCGCCCACGTGGAGTCCAGCGTGTCGACCTTGGTCCGCAGCACTTCGCCCTGCGTGGACACCAGCGCCAGGGCAGCATCAAGCTGCGACATCGCCGCAGGGGGCGGCGGCGGAATCGGCGGGATCGTGCTGCCCGTCAGTGTCTGCCCGGCTTTGCCCGCTGCGGACTCCAGCTGATCCATCTGGATCTTCACGGTGGTCTGTGCACCCATACCTGCATTGTCCCAGCATCTGGCGACATTGGAAACAGCAATTGCTGGTAAGGCGGTTGAACGACCGCTGGTTATGTGCAAGGAGCGGACCGACAGGCTGCTTTCAGCGAACCCGGCGCAGGGGCTCGCGTCTGTGCGCGCGGGCGCTCCCCCGAGACGGGCTGGCGGGCTGGGTGGTGGCTTGCGCGGCTTGGCGCCTTGGGGGCTTGCACTGGAGGACCCACCTCTGTGCGCGGGGGGCGGGCACCGGCCGCAGCCCGCGAGCTTCGGGACTCGCCTCTGCGTGTGCGGAGCGCACTCAACCGTCTGCCCAGCGCAGCACTAGTGACACTAAGCGGGACTCGCCTCTGCGTGTGCGGAGCGCACGGTCGAAGCGATCCTGTTGTTGTTTGTTGTTGTTGACGCTGATGAGGAGGACTCGCCTCTGCGCGTGCGGAGCGCACACTAGCTGACCAGGGTTAATGGGGCCTGGTCGGTTGTTTTGAGGTGATCAGCCGATTGCTCGGCTGAGGTGGCCGCACCGGTGCGGTGTGGTCTTCCCGCGTCGGTGACCTGGCGCTGTGGTCCCGCTGGTGCGGGGGTGGGCGGCGGGTCTCGGCGGGCGTTTTGCGTCTCCCCGGTGTCGGAGGCGACGGCCACCACGGCGTGCGTGGCGACGTTGATCGCGGCGTTGACGTCTCGATCGAGCTTGAGGTCGCACGCTGCGCAGTGGAACACACGCTGGGACAGGCGGAGCTTGGATCTCGCGCCGCATGTCGAGCATGTCTGGCTGGAGGGATACCAGCGATCGCAGAGCGCGAGGGCGGATCCGTACCAGCGAGTCTTGTAGGTGAGTTGCCTGCGGAGTTCGCCAGGCGATGCGTCGAGGATCGAGCGGTTGAGCCCGGATTTCGCGCGGACGTTCGTGCCGGGCTTTTCGACGGTGCCGCGGGCTGAGCGGGTCATGCCGGCGACGTTGAGGTCTTCGATCGCCACGGTCGCCCATCCTGTGGCGAGGCGTTTGGTGAGGGTGTGCAGCGTGGTGGCGCGCTGTTCGGCGATGTGGTGGTGGACCCGGCCGGCGCGGGCAGCTGCGCGACGGCGCCGCGTGGAGCCTTTCTTCGTGCGGGCCAGTGCGCGCTGGGCCTTGGTGAGTCGGGTGCGGGCGTGGTTGAGGTGTCGTGGGTTGTCGATGAGGTCGCCGGTGGAGAGGGCGGCCAGGTGGTGGACGCCGGCGTCGACGCCGACTGTGCCGGCTGCGCGTTGGCGCCGGGATGGGGTGGCTGTGGATGCGGGGGCCTTGGTGAGGATGCTGGCGTACCAGCGGTGGCCGCCGCGGCTGATGGTGACGGATTGGATGACTGCGCCGCGGTCGATGGCCTTGCAGAGCCGTTTGGTGGATTCGTGCAGGCGTAGGGATCCGAGGCGGGGCACGATGATTCGGCGGTACCCGGCGTCGGGCCGTATCCGGGGGTTGCGGACGTCGTGGTGGATTCGGAACGAGTCGCGGGAGCGGTGCTTGCTCTTAAACCGCGGCTTACCGACCCGTTGACCGCCGCGGCCGCCTGTGACCGAAGAAAGCCAGTTGCCCCAGGCGGTGTCGGCGTCGGCGAACGCGGATTGGAATGCGTAGGTGGAGACGCTGTGCCACCACGGGCAGGGGCCGTCGGCGCCGGTCCGGTCATCGCCCTTGGTGGCGTTGAGGGCTTTCTGGATGGCCGGCTTCGTCGGGATCCGCGGGGCCTGCGCGGCAGCGGCTTTCGGGTCCACGCCCTGCTCGACGAGCGCGGCGATGGTGGCCCGACGCTCGTCGAGCGCGGCGAACTTGGCGGCCAGGGCGTGGTTGTATGCCCAGCGGGCGGCGCCGGCGTGCTGGCGGACCTGCTGTTCCTGAGCGGGCGTGAGGTCGAGCGCGAACCGGTACGCGCGTAGCTCGACGTCCATGTCCGGAACTGTAGGGCCGGGGTGCGACATCTTGGGCGATCAGTTGACGGTGCTGATCTGGAGGCGTTGCGCCTGCGTATTCAGCCGGACGTCGAATGAGGCGATGAGGCAGTCGTTTTGACGTTCAGCGGTGTAGAGCACGCAGCAGTCGGGCAGCTTGAGTCCCGTCTGCGCGCGCAGCTCGGCCAGGGGTACGGCGGCGTTCGCGTCGAGGCCGTGGGTCTGGATCGCCAGGGTGTCGAGTGCTTGGCGGAACGCGTCAGTTTGCCCGACGCGGGCTGGGCCTACGAGGACCTCAGCCAATGTGATGGTGTTGACGACGAATTGGTGGTGATGGTGTTCGGCGAGGAGTCGGCTCGCCCGGGAGTGGTGGGGGTCGGCGGGCTGGAAGTGGGCGATCAGCACGCTGGCGTCGAGGACGATCATTCGGGCCAGTCCTGGCGGAGGTCGTCGAGGTATCCGGCTGGGAAGGCCTCGGGGAACATGCCGCTGGTGGAGGCGATCGCCTGCAGGCGCTTCTCGGTGGCGTCGGTGAGTGCGTGTTCGCCGGTCAGGATCAGCTGGCGCAACAGCTCGCCAGGTTTGTCGGCGAGGTGTGGCCATGTACGGCGGGCCGCGTCGAGCGCCTGGGCGATCTCATCGGTTTCGGTGATGGCGTGGCGCCGGCGAGCTGTGGGCACCCATCGAGTGTAACACCGGCAGCGCTACGGTGTGACACCTCCGGTGCGTTGCCTGGATCGCCGCCGGATAACTCAACGACTTTTCTAGTAGCTTTCGAGTAGCTTTCGAGTCCGGCATGTTTGCCCTGGTACAGGCCTTTTCTGGGCACGCTGAACGCACGAGGAATTTTCGAGTGCTTTTAGAGTGGCTCGGCGACGTGCCCCTGAGTAGACCTGCGCCGCACAGAACGGTGGCATCTATGCGGCTCAGGTGGCGGCTGGCGGCCGGCGGCGCGGGGTCTGGCTACGGTCCTGCCGTGCACCAGGTCTGCAGTCTGCTCAGGGTCGCCTGAATCGCGGCAGCGGTCTGGCCGCTGCAGCCCTCTTCGAGTTCGCGTGAGGCCTCGCGCAGGCTGGCTGCAGCGTTGGCCAGTTCCTCGTCATTGCGGTGTGCAGGCAGCTCGGTGGGCAGCGGTGGGCGTTCCTCGACGAGTGTGCTTCCGTAGGGGTGGAGGGGACTGAGGCGTCGCAGATCGTGGGCGAGCCAGGCGATGTACGCGGCGCCTTGCTGCAGTTCCGGCTGATCACCGCAGCGGAGCAGTGCTGCGTGGGCCTCGTCGAGTGCTGCGGCACTGCGTTTGCTGGCCGCCGGGAGCCACGAGATTGTGTTGCGGTTTTTGTGGTCGGCGTCTGCGCGGGCTACTGCCTGGCGGTAGGGCACGCCTTCGCGCTTTTGGATGGCGCGGGCGGATGAGGTACGGGCGTTGTTGCGCGGCTTGGCTTTACGGGCGGGACTCATGGTGGGCCTTCTTTCAACGTGCGGACACCGGGTATCTGATGGGCGTCCCATGACCGCCCTGCGTGGTGTTCGTTTGTCGTGGGTGTTGGCTCCACTTGCCGCATCGCCCCGAGGGCGTGGCCCGCTGGTGGATTCATGGGATCCGGTGCGCGGGTTCCCGCCGAACGGCGCGGCGATTAGGTCGAATGATACAGCTGCGGGTCCGCTTGGGACGTGCGCGATGCGGCACCGAGTCGATGGCCCGGACCGCCGATTCGGAGCGCGGGTTCTGTGATGGCTTCGTGATGCAGGCTGCATCACGCGCCGGGGGTATCGGCGATCGGGCTCGGGGTGTCGGCCATGCCGGCGCAGGTTGGTGGCAGTGCTGGTATCAGATTGCCGTCAGGGCCGACGGTGTAGCCGTTCGGTGGTGGAAGTGGTAGCGGGACAACGGTTCCGCCTGTTTCGGCGGCGTACTGGTGGGCCTCGGTGTCTTCTGCGTCGGTGAATGCGCGGATCGCGTCGGGTCGGCCCGGCACCCGCACCAGCATCGTGAAGTCGGCGATCTCGACCGGCTCGGTGCGCCGCCGCGGCTTCTGCACGGTGTGGTGGGGGTGGGCGTCAGCGGTCATCAGGGCATTGTCCCGGCCGGGACTGACACCGGGTACGGGTTGGGCAGGTCGATGCCGTGCGACAGGCCGCGCTCGGTGTAGACGGCGCGGCGAGTGGTGCTGTCGTAGTTGGTGATCGTGGCGTACGGCAGGTCGCCAGTGCGCCACTGCCATAGCCAGCCCGAACCGGTGGGCAACGGCGTGGCGATGTTGTTGATGTCGATGGCCAGGCCGGTGAAGTCGTCGGATAAGAGGCTGGCGACTTCGGTGCTGATGACGATCGGTAGTGGGTGGCCGGCGGCGGCCAGGGCGGCGTGCACAACTACGGGCAGCTCTGGCGTGAGGTGAGAGTCGAACAGCAGCAGAGAGCCGCTGAGGTCCTGGGCGGCAACGACGTCGGGCTGCCTGAGCATGGAGATCGGTGTTGGTGCGCCGGGGTCGTAGGCGATGTCGATGAGGGCGTCTCGGGCGTCGAACAGGCCGCGGAACACTCGGGTGAGGTCGGCCTGGCGGTAGCGGTGCGGAGGCAGTCCGGCGATCTCCAGCAGTCTGGACCAGTTGGCCGTTGAGGGGCCGTGCGGGCGAGCGAGCAGGGCGATCCCATTGGGGGTGTCGAGCTTGTCTAAAGTGTCGCCGAGGTCGATCGCGGCGGCCAGCAGTGTCAAGGCGACCGCCATGTCGTCGTCGGCGGCGAAATTTCGTCCGACGATGGGGCGCAGGCGGCGGGTCAGCGTGAGTGCCTGGCTGAGGCTGGTGATGCCGGGCAGAGGATCGATGGCGACGGGGGTCCAACGATGGTCGCCCGAGTCGGGGTGGGCGGCGACGGCGCAGACGGCGCGGCCGGAGTCGTTGGTGATGCCACTCCACTGGCCGGCCAGTCGGCCAAGAGACAAGCGTTCGTCGTCGTCGAGGGCGCGGATGTCGATGAGCGTTGTCCGGCGGGCCGCAACGATCATGGGGAAGAAAGCAGCTGCGGGGGCGGTCGACGCGATCCTGTTGACGCTGATGAGGACCGACCCGTCGGCGAAGTACCCGAGGCGGCAGGGGTCCCAGTCGGAGGCTTCGTAGGGCTTGTAGGTGACGGGATGCTCGTCGTTCAGGGTGGCGCGCAGAGCGGATTGCGCGAAGTCGGTGGGCCACTCGAAAGCGGCGTCGAGCTGCGCGAGCGCGGAGTCGGTCAGGTCGTGGGGTTGTCCACTTTCGATCTGGCCGAATCGTTGGCGGAAGGTGTCGGCCTTGTCGGCCAGGTCGGCCTGGGAGCGGGCTCCGCGGGCCTCTTTGACGAACTCGCCGAATGCGGGGGTATTCAACATTCCCCCACAGTAACGTCAAGGTCGGACACCCGTTATTTTCTGTTATTCGCGCAGGTCGGCGATCCGCAGGTGTGCGGTTACCGGACCCTCAGTGGGCTGCTGGCGCGGCTGGTGCGAGCCGGAAGCAGCGTGAGTTGCAGTAGCCGGCGGCCGTTGACGGGTTGGCGAGGGGCTGGGCGCATGTACGGCAGGCCGCAGGGTGCGGGCAGGTGCAGTCGTCGGGCCACTGGTGGCCGCAGGTGGCGCAGGCAAGCGGCAGCGGCACATTGACGTAGCCGGATGGCGCCTGGCGGCTCATGTCGAGGGCGCTTCGCTGTCCAGGTCGATCACGGGCGACCAACGTGGGGTGTGGATCCGCGCGACGGCGGCGGCCCGAACAGCCGGGTGGCTTCGCGATCCCAAATCTCGTCCATGCGCCTGGACGCCGCGGCGTAGGCCTCATCAGCGTCCTGCTTCAGGGCGTACAGCCGGACCTGCTCGGCCTTGACCTCCGGATAGTCGGGTGCCGACTCCACAGCTTCGGTCAACGTGCGGGCATCGAAATTAGGCCTGCTCATCGAGCCTGTCCCCTTGATCAGTAGCCGCTTCCGCCCGGCGGGACGGGACAGGCTGCAGGTGGCGCCGGCTCCGGCCGGGGGTGCGGCGTCGTGGGGTCCAGAGGACGACGGCGGGGAACGCCTCGGGCGGGAAGCAGTCGGTGGGGTGGGACTCGGTGCTGCCGGGAGAGAACCACTCCTGGTCGAGCTGCCAGACGAGGCGATTACGGGTGCCGAGAGCGGCTCCGCGGAACTGGACGACCGACATGGTGGGCAGTAGCGCCAGCTCCGCAGTTGAGCGGATGGTCGACATCGTGAAGTCCTTTCCCGGCCGGGCCGCTGCGCAATGTGAGGCGTCGGGTCGAATCTAAGGGCCGGAATGGACACCGTTCAGAATCGCGGCTGCGCCAACCCATAGGCGCGACCGGCGCGGCTGGTGGCGCGCGCCAGAGTGCTGGCGCAGTGGGCGCACACGCCCGGCGCAGGGTTGGCGCGCTGCGCCAGGCTGATCCGCGGAGCCGGATCGGGATTGCCCGAAAGTGTCTGTGCTGGGACTGACAATTGGGTGCATGGACCATCCGCACCTCGACGATGGCGGCACGAAGCAGACCGCCCAACGTCGTGACCAGCCCCCGCGGTCTTACCCGTATTGGGTGTACAACGACGAGGACTGGGAGGTGATGACCCAGCTTCCGTCGGGGTTTCTTGTCTGCCCAGAGCCGGGCTGTCCCGTGCAGTTTCAGGTGCCTCGCAGCAACGCCAACGGGACGCGGTGGCTGGCGCGACGCTCCGATTCCAACTGCTCGCACGCCAATTCGCGCCGGCCTTCGGGTGGGGGTGGGTTGATGTCGCAGAAGCATCGCTGGTTTCAGGTGGAGATTGTGCGGATGCTTCGGGCCAGGGGCGTGGAGGCTGTGCCGGAGCACGCGGCAACGGATTCCGATATCTACGTGCCGGCGGCCGATCTGTCGATCGAGGTTCAACGCTGGGATACGAAGTTCGATCAACGCACCGAGGCGCGGCTGAAGAACGGCGCCAAGGCGGTTCTCTGGCTGGTGCCCGATCCCGACTCCGGTGCGGTGGGGCGGAGTGGTCCGGAGGCGAGCAGCAGGCTGGGCAAGGCGGTGTTCAAGTACCCCGGCGCGAAGGTCAAGGTGCATCACGTGAGGTCTCGGTATCAGCCGCTGCGTCCTTGGATCAAACCTGCCGAGAACGAGTTCGCTGCAATGTCGGTGTACGCCACCGCCGCACGCCTCGACGAAGCGGCTGACGGGCCGGCGCTGCGCACCGGATATATGCCACTGGAGGAGTTCCTTGGCGAGATCATCGACGGTCGCCGTCAGTGGTTCCCTCCCGGGACCCCAGGTCTGCCTCGTGCTGGAGCTGCATGGGCTCTGACGTCCGATTTGGAGACAGTCCAGGCGCACGCGCGGCAACTCCGTCCGCCCTCATCGAACGATTTGCCGGTTTCCGTGGAGCGGCCGAATACACCTGCCGCTCAGCCGTTTCCGATTAGTGCTCCAGTGCCAGTAGTGCAGCCGGCACCGCCACCGAGGGCATTTGTGCCGCCGCCGCGGATCGAGTCAAGGCCTGTTCCTGCTCCGCCCCCACGGCCGAGCGCGCCTCCGCCGCCTCCCCCGCTGCCGAAATGGTGGCTGAAGGTACGCGCGTGGTTCCTTGACGAGTGACAGGCGCGTTCGGGAAGCCGGTCACTGTCGCGGATCCGTCACGGGCGCGGGGTGCGCGGCTTTGTCGCGGGCGACTGCCTCCATGAGGCCTCGCGCATTCTCGGGTGATCGGAATAGGTAGACCGTCTCTTGCCAGGAGTCGTAGTCGGCGGCGGACATGAGGACGGCATCGCCTCCTTTGGAGGTGATGCGTACCGGTTCGTGGTCGGTGTTGACCTGTTCGAGGAGCGGAAACAGGCGCTGTCGAGCCTCGCTGGCGCTGATGGACATTCCGCTCCTCACATCGCCTGTCGGCAATGTGATTCTACGGATAGGGCGTCAACTGGCGTAGGTCTGTGGGCTGGCCCAGCGGCATCTAGCGCGGTGGCGCACCCGCTGGCGTGCCGTGTGGGGGTGGTGGTCGTTGGTGTGCCACGTGTGCCTCGGTTGTGATCGTCCCGTGATGCAGGCTGCATCACCGACATCACCCTCATATGGTGAGCAGAGAGGTGAGGACCATGGCGAGTGAGCAGGATGTGCCTACGCATTTTCGTAGCGCCAACGACCGAATTGCGCAGCTTGTCGACGATCCGATGATCGCCGATGAGGTGCGCCAGCTCGCTGCCGAACGCGAGCGAGTCAACGAGATCTCCGGAGACCCTCGTCGAGAAGGACGGCGTGGAGATCACGCGTGAGCTGGACGCCTTCCAAACGCCGTAAGCATCAGCGCGGGATGAAGTCGTCGGCGTTGAGGGTCATCGGCCGGGCCGCGATCTGGAGCTGGCGCCACACCAGCGCGTTGGTGTCGACGTCGGCAGCCGGGTCCTCCACGTCCGCGCCGGCATCGGCCATGAGGCGCGACAAGGCCTGGGCCAGGTCCTCGACGGTGTTGGTCGGCCGGTCCTTCTTGTACGGCAGCGGCCACACCACGCCGCAGCTGTCAGAGAAGAACGCCGCCCCGTCAGCGACGTAGGCCTTGCGCAGCACACCGCGAGCGGGCACCGAGGTCCCGCAGGTGGCGATGACCGTCTCGCCAGAGGCGACGACCCAACAGTCCGGCCAGTCCGAGTCGACGAAGAACCCGGTCGGCGCCAGGTGGTCCTCCGGGCCGAGTTCGGTCGCCAGCGTCGAGAGCGCGAGCTGGAATCCGATCTCGTCGCGGCGCGCGGTGGAGGCCGGGCGGAGCCGGTCGAGCCAGAGGCGCACCAAGGTGTTGTCGTGGTGGGCGGGCTTGATGACGTGGGTCTTGTGGGCGATCGGGTAGCCGCCGGCGACGGCCGCGGCGCGGGCGGCGACGAGCGGGTTGGCGATCTGCTGGTGCAGGAACAGTGCGGTCTCGCCGGCGGTGCGGGGCCGGGGTGCTTCGGGGTTGAGGGAGGCGAACGCGGCCTGCGTCAGTCCGGGGAACGGTCCGTAGGTGGCGCCGGACTCGAGTTGGCTGCACAGCTCGTACTCGATGGCGTGGATCATTTTGGCGACGGTGTGGCGCAGCCCGGTGGAGCTGTCCGGGGTGAGGACGTCGAGTAGCGCGGCTGGGTCGCGGTCGGCGGTGGCCGGCGCGATCGCCAACGGGTCATCGCCGGGCCGCCACGCCAACATCGCGTCGCGTTCGCGGAGCCCCTGGGGCCACCAGGGGACGTCGGTGCGCAGCAGGTTGGCGACATCGCCCCACACGCCGTGCTGGACGCCGTGGACCCCTTCGACGCCGCCGCCCAGCATGACCCGGCGTCCGTCGGCGACCCACACACCAGGCTGGGCTCTGCGGTAACCGCGGGGTGCGTCGTGGCCGGTGGGGATGACGACAGCGCTGGCCCAGCTGAGCTGGCTCATGAGCCGGTACGCGGCCTCGGGAGTGGTGGCGCCGGGGCAGTCGCGCACCGGGTAGCCGACCGCGATGTGGCCGCGGCCATCTGGCGGATCCCAGGCGTGCACGACGAACTCCTGTCCGCCCGGGCCGATCTCCACCGCTGTCGCGTACAGCATGCGGGCCGGCCATGTCGGGGCCGCCGGCAGCGGGAACAGGCGCGGGATCCAGGTGACGTGGCTGGGCGTGACCTCGGCGATGTAGTTGTAGACGTCGGCCAGGCTCCACTGCATCTCGACGTGGCGGCTCGGTGGGAACGCGGCGAGAAACCCGGGCAGCACACGCAGGACGCCCTCGTCGACAGCGAAGATCTCCCCGACCGTCTCAGCGGTGAGGGTGCGGCGGTACCACTGGGTGTGGGCCGTCCATTCCTCGGGCGTAACCAGTCTCATGCGCGCGTCCGTCCGGATGTTGCGGTCCTCGGTCTCATCTGGATTCTCTCACCGGATCCGGACAGAACCACGGGCCGAGCACCCTGCAATTTCAGCCAGTTGTACCGGGTTGACGTACCACCCGGTCATTCGTCACGTGACATCAGAAGGGTTGGGCGGAGATCGCGCGCACCGGGACTCTGCACCCCTCCCCTGTAGACCTTGGGTCGACCGCCAACAACAGGTGGATGGTCCAACGAACACGGGAAGGGACGCGCATCGTGAAGATGGTCCTCACCACCTCACTGATCGGCTTCGGCTTCGCCTACCTCGGGCTGTGCGCCTACGGGATCTCCCGCACGGGCAGCACCGCCGGCCTGGCCGACATCGGCAACGCGGCCGCGGTCGCCGTCGTCCTGGGCGCGCTCGCGGCCTTGGTCAAACAGTGACCATGCGGGAGGCGGGGCGTTTGCCCACTGTGGCCGTCGCGTGCCGCATGCTTGACACCATGATCGAGGTGGGGTCAGTGGTGGCGGGGTACCGCATCGAACGCGTCCTGGGTACCGGCGGCATGGGCACGGTCTATCTGGCGAAGAATCCGACGTTGCCGCGCTATGACGCGCTCAAGGTGCTCAGCCCAGAGATGTCGCGCGATCGATCGTTCCGCGAGCGGTTCACCCGCGAGGCCGACATCGTGGCCCAGTTCGATCACCCCGGCATCGTCTCGGTCTACTCCCGTGGTGAAACCGACGGCCAACTCTGGATCGCGCTGCAGTACGTGGACGGCACCGACGCCGAGGACGCGCTGCGCGCCGGCGCGATGACCCCGCACCGCGCGATCCACATCGTCAGCGAGGTCGCCAAGGCGTTGGATTACGCCCATCAGCGCAACGTGGTGCACCACGACGTGAAGCCGGCCAACCTGCTGCTCAGCGGGGAGGTCGGCGACGGGGAGCGGGTGTTCCTCAGTGACTTCGGCGTCGCGCGCCCGATCGAAGATTCCGACCGGGCGATCGACGGTGCGTTCACCGCGACGCTGGCCTACTCCGCTCCGGAAGTGATCAACGGGCTGGCGGTCGACGGGCGCGCTGACCTCTACTCGCTGGGGTGCACGCTGTTCCGTCTGCTGACTGGACGGCAGCCGTTCTTTGAGGCCGGGGATGCGGTCGGCACCGTTCGCGCGCACTTGGCGCAGCCTCAGCCCCGGGTCTCCGATCACCTGCCCTGGGCGACGCCGGATCTCGATGCGGTGATCGCCCGGGCGTTGGCCAAGGATCCGGCGCAGCGGTTCGGATCGGCGCGCGAGTTCGCCGCGGCAGCGGCCGCGGCGGTGCACCAGGCTGCGCCGCCAGCTGGCGCAGCGGCGCCGTACCGCGCCATGCCGGATGGTCCGTCGGCGCGGCCACGCCCCACCCTTCCGCCGCCTCCCCCACCTCCGGGCTATGCGGGGCTGGCCGCAGAGGTCCCCGCCGGCGGGCAGCGGTTCAGTGGTGAGCTACCCGATTTCCGGCCGGCCCAGAAGGTGCGCCGGCCGCGCCCGCAGGCCCCGAAGGTCAACCCCGTCGTGGTGCTGTGGAGTGTGGCGGGGGTCTTGACGGTGGCCGCCGGGGTACTGATCGCCATGCTGGTGATGCGGGAGTCGGAGCCGGCACCCACCGCCGCCCCGCAGCCCACGGCGACCGTCGACACCGCAGCCCAAGAGGAGCTGATGGGCCTGCTGCCGGCGGGCTACCCCTCCGGCAGCTGCGATCCGAGCGCGGCGCCGGCCGGGGCGCGGGCCGTGATGACGTGCGCGGCCAACACCGACGCCGACGGGCCCGCGTCGGGGACGTTCACGTTGGCCGACGACGAGGCGGCGCTGCAGGCGGCTTTCGGTGACGTGGTGAGCGGGTCGACGACCGTCGTGTGCCCCGGCAACATCCAGAGCCCGGGTGCGTGGCGGCGCAACGCCACCCCGAACATCGTCGCCGGGACGCTCTACTGCGGCATCGACGGCGACAAGGCCGTCATCGCGTGGACCACCGACTCTGACCTGCTGCTCAACGTCGTCCAGGCCGACCGCCGCGCCATGGAAAGCCTCTATCGCTGGTGGTCTGTGCACTCGTAACCCTGTGAAAGGGCCGACTTCACGCGGAAATTAGCGTGAAGACCAACATCATCATCATCCTCATCCTGGCCGTCCACAGCGTCGCGTACCTGACGCTGTGCTTCTACGTCGTGGCCCGCACCGGCAGCACCGACGGCCTGGCCGACATCGGCAACACCACCCTGCTGTCGGTGGTGGCCACCGGCCTGGCCGTCGCCGCCGGGCTGCGCGAGAAGTAGCACCTCATGCGTACTCGGGCACGCGGATCCGGGCGGGATCCGCCGACTCACGCAGACCCTTGAACGAGGTGTGGCGAAGCCAGCGGCCCGGCACATACTCCCGATAGGCGATCTCGGCGACGTGGCGGGCAGCCACCCACCGAACACCCGGGATCTCGACACGGTTGGCCACCGGCGACGTCGGCTGCTCAATCGAGTGCAGCAGCGCGTAGAGACGGCTGCGGGTGTTCTCGCTGAACCCGGTGCCGACCTGAGCGATGGCCACCAGGTCTCCGGCGGCGTCGTGGCCGGCCATCAGCAGCGAGCCCACCTTGCTGCGCCCACCAGGCCCGCCGGCACACCAGTAACCGGCGATCGCCAGCTCGCAGCTCGCACGGACCGGCTGCTTCACCCAGAACGCGCTGCGCTCCCCCGGCAGGTAGGGCGCGTCGAGCGCCTTGACCAAAATGCCCTCCATGCCGTGGGTCTCGGCGGCGTGCAGCGCGTCGGCCGGGTCGACGCCGACCATGGCGCGGGGCACGGTCAGCACCCGCGACTTCTCGACGACCATCAGGGCGTCGAGCAGCTCGCGGCGCTGCCCGTAGGGCTCGCCGGTGATGGTGCGGCCGTCAATGGCCAAAACGTCGAAGCCACACAGTCGGACGGGCACCTCGCGCAGCAGCTCCGGTCCCGGCCGGCGTTGTTGCGGCCAGCGGCGCTGCAGCTGGGTGAACGACGGCCGGCCCTGGCCGTCGAGGGCCACGATCTCGCCGTCGAGGACCACGCGACGACCACCGACGGCCGCGGCGATCCCCGACAACTCAGGGAAACATCGAGACACGTCGGCCCCGTTGCGTGAGAACACGGTCACTTCGTCGTCGACCACAACGGTGGCCCGCTGCCCATCCATCTTCCACTCAATCGCCTGGCCAGCGCCGGTCCGCGGGGTGCCCAGGGTGGCCAGCATCGGCGCGAACACGGGGTCGCGCACAGCGATCCTGGGCCTGCGAGGGGGCACGATTCGACGGTACGCGCGCGCTGATAGAGCCAGCTTTGGTGAGGGACACTGCCTGGCATGGATTTCGTCGAGCTGCCGCGAGGTGACCTGGATGGCGACGAGCACGGCAGCCATGGCGTCGAGATGTGTCAGCTCGCCCGAATGACCGCGGGTGCAGAGCTTCGGGTGCATATCGCTTGGTGCGGTCCTGGTGGGCAGCTGGGGCGTCACAGGGCCGGAATGCATCAACTTTTCGCGGTGGTCGACGGGTCGGGCTGGGTTGCCGGCGAGAGTGGCACCAGAGTGCCGATCACTCAAGGTCAGGCAGCCACATGGCTCCCGGGTGAGATGCATGAGTCCGGGTCGGAAACCGGGATGGTCGTGGCGATCGTCGCCAGCGCGATACCGTTCGCGCACCCCACGTCATGAAGCGGCACATCGAGGTGGTGGCCGGTGTCGGACTGCGCACATTCGCGTCGGACTTCCGCATCAGAGCTATGGCCGCGTCTCGGGGAATCGTTCATAGATGCGGTTGACGTGACCGTGCGCCTCGGAAAGTTCGCGACGCAACGCCCGCTCTTGCGGTCCTGGCGGAGTCCGAGGGGGGCGTTGCCGCTCGCACTTCTCGATCATCCTCGTTGTCTGAACGATGCTGTCTTGCAACGCTGCCAGCAGGCGGAAGGCCTGCGCCAGGTCGGACTCGTCGTTGCTCATTGGCCAGCGCCTGTCCGCGGGGCGCCCAGAGTGGCCAGCATCGGCGCGCACGCGGGGTCGCGCACGGCGATCTTGGCCCTGCGGTTTGGCACCTTTCGACGGTACGCGCGGGACCCGACGGCGCACGGTTCGCTGACGGGGCGGTGGCGCAATCTGCGCTGTTGGGCGCGTGCAGTGTCAGGCGTGCCAGTGTTCGCCGGCGTAGGCGAGTGCGGCGACGATTTCGCTTCGGCTCAAGACGCCGGCAGCGAGCCCCTGGGCCATGCCGGACTGGATGTCGGCGAGGGTGAGTGCTCGCCCGGCGGTAGTGGACAGCGCGGCGATGTACTCGCTGAGGATCGGCATGAACAGCGTGGAGGGATCGGTGCGCCACGCCCAGCCAAGAACGCGGACGACACCGCTGCTGCCGTCGATGGTGAACCGGCCGTCGGAGGTGAATCTACGAGCGCACACCTCGGGGGTCGTGTCGCGCGCGATGACGGCCGACACCATGTACTGCATCGCGATGGGGTCGTCGATGATGGGGGTCGACGCGGGAACGAGGTGGGCCGCCACCTGGCCGTGGGTGACGATGTGGGTGATGAAGCCTTCGTGAGCATCGCCGACGAGCGCATTCAATTTGGGCTTGGCGGCGGTGACGCTGACCATCCGGTCGGAGTTGATCGCCACCATGTCACTGCCCTCCGCCGGCGAGGCGTCGCCCCGCTGCTGCGATGACGGAGCGAGGCGGGTGGAAGGACTGGAAGGGGATCGGCGGCGCGCCTGGCCCGGGCACGAAGTAGCCGAACCCACGCCGGTCGGCGGGGATGTGCGCCGCGTCAGTGGTGCCGATCGCCCATCGAGATTCGGCTTCGGTGGCGGATTGGAAGGCGATGCGCCAGGTGAGGTTCTCGCCGACGAGAGTGCGAAACGCCGCCGAGTGACTACCGGCCGTGCACACCAGGTGGACGCCGACTGCACGACCTCGACGCGTGAGCTTGTCGAGGTGCGTCTTGAGGTCCGGATTGCTCCTCAGCAGGGCAGGAACGTCGTCGATGACGACGATGACGTACGGCAACGCCGGCAGGTCCGCACCGAGAGCGCGGCGGGCGTCGTGATACTCGCTGATGTGACCGAGGGGTGCGCCGTCGATGCGCATGCCGACGTCGCGCAAGGCGCGGGAGCGCACGTCGAAGGCGGCGCGAATGCTGTCGACGAACTCAGTCGCCGCGGCGGCGTCGTCCTCCAGATTGGTGAATGTCGCGGCGACGTGCGGATAGCCGGCGAAACTATGGAAGGCGCTGTGCTGTTGCGCGTCGGCGAGAATGACTTGCACGACGTCGGGCGTGTACTGGGCACACATGGCGAAGACAAGCGACGCCAGGGCGACGGATTTTCCGGCGCCTCCGACGCCCGTGATGATCCCGTGCGGGCCGTGGCCGCCGTCGGATTCCTCGCGGAGGTCGAGCCACACGGGGCGGCCGTCGGGCTGCTGGCCGAGCGGAACCCGCAGGGGCGGATGCGCGGGATCGGCAGTGCAGTCCTGGAGCAGATTAAGCAGCGTGCGAGTGGTGTCCGGCGTCGGTGACGCTGCGCGGTCGCGGTCGACCTGGCGGAGCGCCCGGGTGTAGGAGTCCCCCGTAGCTTTCTGGTGCTTGCGTGCTCTGGCCTTGAAACCGTTGTTGTCGGTCATCGCGAATCACATCCCGTCCAAAGGTGGTCGCCGCGTGCAGCCCACATCTGCGGTGCGACGTCTTCGGTGGGTGGTTCGCGGAAACCCCGTGGGTCTTGTCCCGAGATGGTGGTGCGGATCGACGTGGGCGATCCGTTCCGATCGGGAGTCCGGCCGCCGCGGCGGCACCGGTTCAGGATAAGGGCTCACCTGGACACCGCGCGTGGATGGCTACGTGGTCGGTGCGGTGATGCCGTCGATGCCGATGAACTGGATTTCCGACATCGCCACCGAGGTCACCTCGTCCGGGTTGGGTGCTGTGGTCTCGCTGGTCGCCGGTGTTGGTGGGTCGGAGGTTTCGGCGACCCGGATCAGTAGCGTGCTGACGGTGGCGGGTGGGTTCAGGGTGATGAACCGCCAGTCGCGGACGCCGCCGGTGTCAATGGTCACCGGATCGCGGCGCAGGTCCTTGGGGAACCACACCTCGAGTTTGGTGACGAGCTGGTGCTTGGACCATTGGTCGGTGCCGTCGGGAGCGGTGGCGTCGAAGCCACCGATCGCGCGGATCTGAGTGAGGGTGACCTGGCGGCCGAAGTCGACCTGAAGCTGCTGGCCGTCCTGATTCTTGACGCGTGTGCAGACCCAGGCGGTGTTGAAGTCGCCGTCGAACGCGCGATTGGAATCGCTGTAGAGCGGGTCGCGTGGGCAGACGTCCTTGGCGGTGACACCGCTCAGGATGGTGTCGCGCCGCAGCGGTGCTTGGCTGGGCGGTGGGGGCGGCGCCGCGGTGGCATTGGTGGGTGCGGCGGCCGGGTTGACCTCGGTGGTCAGGTAGTTGACGCCGGTCAACGCGACCAGCAGGACGACGATGCCCGCGGCGGTGAGGACGGCGACGCGGGCCCGGTTCTCGCGGGGCACCCTCTTGTTGAACGCGCGCCCGCCGGCGGCCGCGGCCCGACCGGATGCCCGCACGCCCCGGGTGAGCAGCCACGGCTTCTTGGCGGGGTCGCCGCTGGCGTCGGTGAGGCTCTCGTCGATGTCAGTGGCGGCGCCGCGGCGAGCTGGGCGGGTGGCCGTGCGTGGGGCGAGGGAGGCCAGGATCAGGCGCCGGTTCTCCCAGGCTTGGTCGGTCTGCGGCTCGTCAGGAGTCATGGTCAAGGCGTCTCGTCAATGTCGATGATGGTGTCGTAGATCTCGTCGTGCCGCTTCTGGCCCTCGGTGCGCAGCGGGAGCGCTGGGCGGCTGTAGTCGGGCCGCGGCGCCGGGGCTGCCGCCGGCGGCAGGCCGCCGTAGTAGTGATGGTGGTGATTGATCTGCGTCAGCTGCGGTGCGGCCGGGGTGACCCGGGCCGGGCTGCGGTGGGGCTGGCTGCGGCGGCGGCGGCGCCGGATCAGGCGCGTGATGACGCGCACCGGCGGCCACAGGAACCACAGGGTGACGGTGAGCACCAGGGCGTAGCCGAGGGCGATATTGGGGTCGACGCCGAAGTGGATGGCGGTGCCGGCCAGCAGCGCCGCGGTGACGAGGGCGCGTATCACGGTGAACCTCCGGGGCGGACGGTGGTGATGTGGTGGGCGGTGGCGGCTCGCGCAAGATCGGGGTCGTAGGTGACCAGGGTGCGTAGCCGAGGGCCGGCGCTGAGTGCTGAGGCGATGTGCAGGGCGTCGGTGGTGCGGTCCGGTGCGGGGGTGAGGGCCACGGCTGCGTCGAGGAGTCGATCGGTGACGCCCACGGTGTCGATGCCGGCCAGGACGTGGTGGGCGTGCTCGGTGGCTTCGGCGGGCAGGGTGGCGGTCGCGCGGAGCAGCTCGGCGCGGGTCAGGGCGCAGGTGATCCAGGCGGTGTCGGTGTGGGCGCTCAGGTACTGGGTGAGGGCCTGGGATTCGGGGGCGTGGGCGATGAGTTTCATCATGGCGGTGGCATCGAGGTAGATCACCGGAGGTCCTGCTGGGCGGCCGGTGCGGGGGCGGGGCTGTAGTGGCGTGGTGGCCGACTGAGGATGCTGGCCGGTCCGGTGCGGGCGGGGGTGACTTCCCTACTGGCGATCAGGGCGGTCCACGGGTCGTGCGCGGCCGGGATCATCTGTGCGACGGGGTGGCCGTTGCTGGTGATCTCGACGGTTTCGCCGGCGGCGACTTCACGCAGAACCATGGACGCATTCTGTCGTAGTTCGCGGACACCGTAGCTTTTCATGTAGCACATGGTAGTCCCGTGTAGCACGTCGTGTACACATCCGGGTCTGAGCCTCGGCCCGACACGCACCTATTGCCCTCGGACGGCCCGCACCGAACTGTCGTTGTCTAGCGGGGCGCCAAGGGCACGGTGGGGCGGTCGGGCGGCGAGCCACTGCCGCAGCAGGGACGGGTGGAAGTGCACAAACCACCATCGCCCGTCAGGAACTCCGTCCGCGCTGAAGGCCACCAAGTTCTGAGCTGGCGGGGCGAGAATCTCGGCCACTGCTCGGGCGGCGTCCAGGTCGTCCACCGTGAGGTAGGCCGCGTAGGGATTGCCGGTCGGTGCGCCTTCGGCCGGATGCCGGGATGCGTGCAACCGGTAGAGGCCGGGGTCTCCCTGGCAGGAGTTGTACGTGGCGATCCCGCGCCGCCAGAGATCGACGATAAATGGAGCGATCGCCAGGTCCAGGGCTACACCGTCGACCGTCACCGTTTCGTGTGGGTCTTCGCATGGGTCGGCGACCGGAGCGGCCCATGGCGGCAGCAGTGACCAGAACAGTCGGGCGTAGTGCTTGGAGCCCGTGATCATGGTCTGACCCAGGCGTGGCGAAGGTGTTCGGAGAGGCCGAGCAGCATGGTGGAACCACCTGCACTGTTGTCCTCAGCAGAAATGGATCGAACGCGCCGCGGGGTGGGTGGCGCACCCATGGCGCGGCTCCGGCGAGATGCGGCGCAGGCCGGTCCGGGAGCGCTGAGCGAAGCCCCACATCCATCCTTCTCGTTGACGGCACCCACGGAGGAACAGGTCACTGCCCGCCGCCCCTGAGCCGCCGCTGGCGCGCCTCTGTGCGCCGTGGTGCGCACCCTTGGCCAGGCGCCAATGAAGCCGCGGCAGGCACCGTCAACCGCCATTGAGAACACCCGCTGACGATGGATCGCGACGCCCGCCGATGGGTCGGCCGGAAGCCATTGGCGCGGGCTGGCGCAGGCAGAGTTCGACCTGTCACCGGGCGGACCTCTGGCGGTCGAGCGCGGTCTTGAGGGCGGCGATATCGGGGTGGCGGACGTAGACATCCCAGGCCTTGTCGAGGTCGTTGAGATCGGCCCCGGGCGCGAGATCTAGCCCAAGTTCTTGAAGACGTGCGGGCAATTGCTCGCGGCTCTCACAGAGGTCGTAGGTCGGCCAGTGATCGGTGCGGACCGGGGCGTCGGGGTCGGTGGCGCTGGTGCCGGTTTCGGCCCAGCCGGTGAGGGTGATCCGGCCGGTGGGATCGGTCAACAGCCTGAGCCCGTAGTCCATGTAGAGGGTGCCTTTCTGCATCAGCATTGCTCGCTGTGGTGGGTGTCGAGGAGCATGGAGATCCGCCTTTCACACGAGCTTGTTGATTTGGTTGACGAAGTAGCGCTGAACGATCTGGGTGCCGGTGTGGCCGGCCTTGTCGAGGGGGGTCTTGCTGTAGCTCTCATGGAAGCCGCCCTTGATGAACTCGGCGTAGCGCTTGAGTGCTGCGGCGACGTTGGCGGCGGAGAACTGCGAGAAGGTGGGGCCGAACATGCCGGTGGCCTGGGTGCCGACGCCGCCGGTGGCGACGCTGATGGCGTTGAGGACGGCGGTGGCCAGGTTGCCAATGTTGACGCCGGGCTGCGCGAGCCCGGCGCCGACAGGGCCGAAGCCGCTGACGTTGATGGTGGTGGTGCGGTCCTTCATCTGGGCCAGTGCGGTGCCTACGGCGTTGGCTCTGTTGGCGATGGTGGTGATGGCGGCGGGGATCGCCGCCCAGGAGCGTGAGGTGACCAGGCTGATGACGTTGGTGACGGCGTTGACAAGGTCGGCTGCGGGGGCGGCGACCTGGGGGCCGGCGAGCCAGAACAGCTGTTGGGCGAGCGCCTTGGCGAAGGCGATTCCGCGGGAGATCAGGTTGGGGATCAGGTTGGGGTCGCTGACCAGCTTCAGGATCTGGGTGATGGCCGCTGCCGCGGGGGCGACGAGCCCGGTCATGAAGAGGGTGGCGAGCTTCTTGGCGGAGCCGGAGGGGTCGGCGGCGTCGAGCTGGGATCCGAGGTGGCCGATCATGCGCATCACCAGCTCGCCCTGGGGCAGGTTGCAGTAGTAGTCGCGGGGGGCGCAGACCGATAGCAGGCCGTTGCGCTGGGTCAGGGATCCGAAGCCGCCGGAGCGCACGCCGGCGAAACCGAGTCCTTGGTCGGGTAGGCCGATGGTGGGCTGGCCGACGGGGGCTTGGGAGGGGTCGGCGACGAGTGCGACGCCGAGGAGTCGGCTGGCGGGGATGACTCCGCGGTTGTTGCCGATGGCGGCGGCGACGTCGCCTGCGACGTCGGCTCCCTGGCTGTATCCGGTGAGGATGAACACGGTGCTGGGGCAGGCATCGGCGACGGACTTGAGGCGGGCGTTGGTGGCGTCGATGCCGGCGTTCTTGGAGGCGCGGTAGCCGCCGCCGTCGGTGCCTCCGACGATGGTCGCCGGATAGGGCGTGTAGTAGGTGACGAGCCGGACTGGGGAGTTCTTGCGCAGCGGTTCGAGGATGTCTCCGAGCACGCCGACGGGCTTGTTGGGGTCGGCGTTGGGGGTGGTCTGGGTGGTGCCCGGGACGGCGATGGCTTGGACGGCTGGGCAGTTGGCGGCCAGGGCGGCGGGGGCGGTGTTGAGAAGCAGTGTCGCGGAGACCAGCGGGGCGGTTGTCAGGGCTGCGAGCCGGTGGTGGCGCTTCATGCGGCCACCTCGCTGTCGTAGTAGGTGCACAGCTTGCGGATGGCGCGTTGGGCGCGGCGTTCGACGGCGCTGACGTTGGCGCCCAAGGTGCGGGCGGCGGAAGACGGGCTGAACACGTCGGAGTTGAGGTAGAGCGTGCGCAGGGTGTCGTGTTCGAGGGCGGTGATGATGCGGCGGTCGCGGGCCAGCTGGAGCAGGTTGGCGGTGTGGTCGTAGTCGGTGCCGAAGTCGGGTCGATCCAGCGTTTGGGAGTGCGGATCGACTCGGGTGGCGACGTCTGGTGATACGGGCGCGGGTCGGGCTTCGAGGGTCTTGCGCAGGGTCTTGTTGTAGAGGTAGCGCGAGTTGAGGAGCTGTGGTTCGGGGGCGGTGCGGATGATCTCGAAGAAGACCGCGAGGGTGGCGTTGTCGCGGGCGTCGCTGTCGGTGGAGCAGTAGCCGTCCGGGTCGGCCCTGTCGGCGATGCGGCGCAGCGGGTGGCGCATCAGGACGGCGGCCATCAGTAGTGCGTGCCGGTCGCCGCTGCGGGCGTAGCGGGCGAGCTGGGGCAGCGCGGTCGACGCGGTGCCGAGGTGAGCGCAGATCGCCGCTGGTGACGACGGGGGCTGCTTATGCAGTGATTGGACGAGGGTCACCGCGGGAGTGAGGTCGGCGCGGCGCGACCGGGTGAGGAGACGGTGGGCCTGCTCGGTGAGGTGGTCCCAGGTGTTCATCGGATTCCTTGGCGTCGCGGAGTGGTGACGCGCTTATGGAATCGGTGAAGGTTGTTGCAGGGGTTTGCACAGCGGTTCCCGAGAGGGTTGTCAACCGCCCCGAATACGTGTGATGGCGGTCACAGTCAGAGACGATGAGCTGGGGATTTGGTGTTGTCAAACCGGTTGTCAGGGAAGTGGTGTGTGGTGCCCGGTGGCCGTTGCTGAGCATCGGTCTGGGTGCGCCTGGTGTGCGGTGCCGGCGCGGCGGAATCACGCGCGGGGATGCTCAGCGGCGGTATGAGGGAGTGCGCGGGCTATTCACGCAGGTCGGTGTGCGGCGCATACGCGGTGATGCGCTTACCGAATAGTTGACGAGCTAATTGCACCTGGGGTGTCGCTCGGGACTCTCGATCGCAAGCTCCTCGGCCCCGAGCGTAATCCCCTTGTCAAGCATAGGGCGAACATACATGTCGGATCGCATATTTTGTGTCCAAGTCCCACTTATCTGTCCAAGACATGTCCCGGAGCGTGTCGTTGTCTCGATACGACGTCCACGTAGCGCAGACTTCCGGATGTGGGCCAGGGCCAGCTCAGCGGGACGCAATGTCACTATGTGTCCTCTGACGGAGACGAGCGCTCGACGACTGTCGGGAATGTCCGGCTGTCGTCGGTTGTTCAAGGGCTGCCTGTCCGCCCAATCCGGTCATTCGCGGGTCAGAAGCACTATCCAGGCTTGTTCTGGTCGGTGACCACAAGGACCCACCTGAAGTACGAGAGCCTTCTGGAACGTGACCGGTTGCTGATGGCCGATTTTGATCCGGAAGTCGTCGGCATCGCGACTCAGCCTCTGTGGCTTGTGGGCGATGACGACGGCGCGGCCCGCCGTCACGTCCCGGATCTTCTGCTGAGCCGCAGCGACGGCAGCTTCGTGGTGGTGGACGTCAAGCCCGCGGACTTGGTGACGCATCCCAAGGTTGCGGCTGTCTTTGAATGGACCTCGCGGGTCTGCGCATCGCAGTGCTGGAGGTACGAGGTGTGGACTGGCGCAGATCCAATTGTGCTCGCCAACATCCGCCAGATTGCAGCAGGCAGGCGAAGCGAATTCGTCGACGAGACGACCGTCGCCGCAGTCCGATCTGCCATTCGTCCTGGGCTGACGTTCGGCCAATTGGAATCCGCGACGAAACAGCCTCGCTGGGCGGCCCGTAGAGCGGTGCTGTGGCTGCTTTGGCACCATGAACTCCGGGCGGATCTGACACGGCCGCTGAGTTCCAATTCGGTTGTTGAAATTGGAGTTCGATCGTGACCGCCGCGGTTGAATTGGCGCTCGGTAGCCAACTGTGGTTCGACGGTGACGTCTGGACCATTACCGAGTTCGGTCGCGGTAGCGTCACCTTGTCGTCGGGGCAGTCAATCCGCACCGCCACAATTGCCACATTGGCGAGGTATGCCCAGCCAATAGTGGAGCCTTCGCCGAGCCCGCAGGACCGCGAACTGGTGCCCGTCGTCCTGGGGATGCTCGATTCAACTGCGTTCGCCGAACTTGAACGCCGTGCCGACGCCGTGCGATCAGTTCTCGACGACCCATGCCCCCGCAAGGGCGATCGAGGCCGCGCTATCCAACACAAAGCGGCCGAGCTATCCGTCTCGACAAAGACCCTGCGCCGGTGGATACAGAGTTACAGCCAGTCGGGCGTCGCCGGTCTTGCAGATTCGAGGCTGACCCGAAAGCGGGCACCACAGGTTGATCCCCGTTGGGAGACAACGCTCAAGCGCGTGCTTCGCAGTTTCACGAACGCCTCGACACCGACGCGCGGCGCTGCGATCGACGCGACACATCGAGCCGTCGAGGCGGAGTACGGCGGCGCCGTCGCGCTACCTTCGCGCTCTGCCGCCTACCGGCGAGTTGCAGCAAACTCAAAAGGGTTATACACGTTCGGCAGCGCCAAGGCACGTCGGTCAGCCGCCGGTCGCCCCGCAGGCCCGTACGGTCGACTCAGAGCGACCCGGCCAGGCGAATACGTCGTCTTGGACACCACTCCCCTCGACGTTTTCGCGATGGAGCCGGTGACCCTGCGATGGGTTCCGGTTGAGCTCACCGTCGCTATGGATCTTTACACCCGCTGCGTTCTGGGCCTGCGCTTGATGCCGGTATCGACCAAGTCGCAAGACGTCGCGAACGTGCTTTATCAGTCGGTCACTCAGCAATTCGGAATCGACGACAGCGAGCAGTGCGTGTGGCCATTCCACGGCATACCAAAAACTGTTCTAGTGGGCTTCGAAGACATCAGCGCCATCACTGATTCGGCACCCAATCATCGTCCGGGTCTTGTTCCGGAGACCATCGTTGTCGACCACGGCCGCCAGTACCTCTCGGCTCATGTCATCGGGGTATGTGCCCGATTCGGCATCTCGATCCAACCGGCAATCCCGAACAAACCGACGGACAAACCAACGATCGAACGCTTCTTCCTCACCTTGAGACAGTCACTGTTGCAACACCTTCCGGCATACAAGGGCCAAGACGTCTACTCGCGCGGCAAGGACGTCGAAGGCCAGGCGTTCTACTACGTCGGAGAACTCGAACAGATCATCCGCGAGTGGGTCGGTTCGGTATATCACCGCACCAAACACCGCGGGTTGTGCGTGCCGGAGCTGGGCCCCGGCAATTTCTCTCCCGCCGAAATGTGGGAGATAGGTTTGGCTCGCTCCGGTGCTTTGACGCTGCCGACTCGGCGCGACTTGGCCTACGAGTTCCTCGACGTCGAGTGGCGCACCATCCAGCACTACGGCGTGGAGGTCAACGGACGCATCTACGACGGCGAGGGCTTGAACGGTTTCCGCGGATGCCGATCTCCGTACGGCGGCAAGCACGCGGGTCGCTGGCCCTTCAGCATCGACAACCACGACGTGCGGTTCATTCACTTCAGAAACCCCGACACCACCGAGTGGCACCGCCTGGACTGGGATCACGCCGCTGCCTTGCTCGGTCCGTTCGGCCAGGACGCCGCCGACTACGCCAAGGGCGTGAGCGTCCGCCAGAATCGCCACATCGACCCCTCCCAGGCAGTTCACGATCTGTTGGAGGAGTGGAGCCGCGATGCGGTCATGACCCGGCGAGACCGCGCTCTTGCCAAACGCATCGCCGCTACGCGCGCTGCCCATGCCCAGTCACTGGCCGAGGACACCCACGACCAAGACGACCGCACGGCTGCCTCGGTACCAGCAGTCATCGATCTCGTTGCGCGACGCCAACAGACATCTGCCCGGATAACCGACGATCTCGACGACGTCTTCGAGCGCTACTACGAAGAGAACCCCGGCGAAGAGGCTTTCGAGGTATTCCGCGAATGACGAACCCGTGGGCCCGATGGTTGTCGACGAACGACAGCGCACGCTACCAGTTGTCGCGCAAGCAGGGCTGGAACGCGTTCGTGAGTTCGGGTCCGCGCGATGATTTCGAGGTCATCAGTCGTCAGCAGATGGATGCGCTGCCTGCTGACCAGCTGGAGGACTACAACGAAGCACGGATGGTCTGGAACGCCAACCTCCCCACCGTCAAGACCGCCCAGCTCAAAGCCGCGTACGGCGTTATCGATCAGGTGATGGCGTCGAATCGCCGTGACAGCGACCGCCTGCGCGGCTCGGTCGTCATCGATGCCGAGCCCGGGCTGGGCAAGACGACGATCGCCACCCGCTACGCGCGAGACTTTCACCAGAAGGTGTATCGACGTGATGGCCCGCAGACCTCCGAGGGCCATCAGCGCCTACCGGTTGCGTTCGTTCCTCTCAGCGCGGGTATCACCCTCAAGGGTCTCAATCAGCAGATCCTGCGCTTCTACGGGCACCCCGCCGTCGACCGAGCATCCACGTCCAAGCTCGGGGCTCTGGCGGTCGATTGCGTCACCAGCTGCCAAACCCGGCTGATCGTCATTGACGATCTCCACTTCATCGACTTCCGTCATCGGCACGGTGCCGAGGTCTCCAATCATCTCAAGGGCCTGGCCAACGAGATGGCCGTGACGTTCATCTACGTCGGTGTGAAGCTGCAGGAAAAGCGCTTCTTCGATGAGGGCCTCCTCGGGGAGCAAGCCGCGTACGCGCAGACCAGCCGACGCGCGACCCGATGCAAGGTCGCACCGTTCGCCCTCGAGCCCGACGCCAGCTTCCGCGGCTGGATCAGCCTGCTTCGCGTACTGGAGACCCATATCAAACTCGCCGATGCACAGCCGGGCATGCTGGTTGACCACGCCAAGGAATTGCATCGCCGCACCCAAGGCAGAATCGCTTCGCTGACCAACCTCCTCGACCGGGTCAGCTATCTGGCCATCACGTCCGGTGCTGAAACGATCAACGCCGATCTGATCGCGGCGACCACAGCCGACAATGCAGCTCAGGTCAGCAGCTCAGCGACCTGAAGCGCAGGCCCCCGAACCTTCGCTCAGATCGGTCACCGCCGGTTACGACATTGACCGCTGGCCGATCGCAGTACCGATCGGCGCCGACGAAGCAATCGAGGGTTGGTTGTCGCGGGCCGCCAGCCGTTACGCCATCACCCCACGAGAGCTGATCGCCGAGGCCGGTATCGAAGACCGCGTGGACCGCCCCACCCAACTGGTCCGGCTCCTGCGCGAGCACGCCGACCTGCTCGCGCGACAACTCGGCTGCGAACCCCGTGACGTCGCCGCTGCAGCAGCCGAAATGCTGCCCAACTCCGCGATCGTCGATTACCTCAAGCGCTACCGCGCAACCTCGCGGCTGATTCCAACTGGCACCGCGTTTTGCCCACCCTGTCTGGCCCAACCCGATCCGCGGTGGAAACGAGAATGGGCCAGCCTCTTCGGCACCACATGCACCGCACACGCATGTCTGCTCGTCCGCGCATGCCCACGCTGCGGAGATCCTCCCTTTTCGACAGCATCGTGGCTGTCTCGGGAGCCCGACGCTCCCGCATACAGCTGCCCGAACCGACCCCGCCGCCAAAGCGGTCGCATGATCAAGAAGCGGCGATGCGGTTTCGATCTGCGGTCGATCGAATTGTTCGACATGGACAGCGAAGCGGTGCAGGCTCACGCGCTTGCCTACCAACTGTGGCAGCAGTACGTCCATGACCCCGACGGGTTGCTCCGGCTCACCGGCGTCGAGGTGACCACGACGATCGCCTTCGACGCTCTCTGCCAACTCGTCGACGAATCGATAAGAGTCGTCAGTCTTTTCGAAGACAGTTTCCATCGCCCATCGCTGGTGCAAGCGCTACGCAAGGCTGGCGTAGTGCTGGGCTCGCCTTCGACGACGGCAGCGGCGAAACGCGCCGACGGCGTTGGCCTGCTCAATCCTGCCGGACCGGTGACTCCTGTGGGTCCCGATAACGTGCTGCTGCGCCGAAAGCGCAATCCTCTCCTCGCGGCGATCCGGCTGGGCGCCGTTCGTCCCACGCTGAGCCCAGCCGCGCAACTCACCTTCGAGTGCGGCCACGTCCATCCTCGGTACCCCCTCCGCGAGAACGACGACCGCACCTGGTTTCGCCTTCCTGAGCACGAGCCCGGGGTCGCGGACCTGGACCGTGCGCGCGTTCCGCAGGTTCTGTGGCCGGCAACCGTGTGGGGTGAAGCCGCTCAGAACAGCTTGCTGCCCGCGGCTGCACAAGCCATGGCGCTCGTAAAGATTGGGGATACGAGGCCGTGGTCGATCGTCGCGTTGGACTTGGGGCTGCCGAAGGGCATCGCCGTGCCGGTGACGCAGTATTGGCGACAGGTCGTCCGGGCTGGTCTCTGGCCTGATGCCCTCGCCGCACTCACCGAGCTGAAGGAACAATTACGCCGCTGTCCCCCGCCGATCGACTACCAACAACGGCGTGTCATCGCCGACGACAAAAGGCGGCTGTGGAACGCTCTTATCCACGTGGGTGTTCACGCCCGCAATAGACGCGGCGAACCCGTGCGAGCCGTCACTGCACGATATTGGGAACTGTTCACCGGCGGCGACATGCGCTACGCGGCTGGGACGTTCACGCTTCCCGACGACGAGCACGACAGCTGGCCGGCAAGGCGAATCGTCATCGATGACGAGTATGGCGAGGCGTTCTACGGCGCATACGAGTGGATGATGACCACAAATACATTGCGGCCCAGGGGTCCCCTGACCTGGCGTCCACCTTGAAGGTTTCCGGAGAGCGGATCTGCCCTCCGAATAGGCACCGCCGGTTGTGCGGCCAGCTACGGGCGTGCCGACCTGACTGATCTGGTGACACTTATCCAGCTGAAGCTCACGCCACGTGAGTCACATCAGGAATCGACCGCCCAGAACTACAACGCGATCGAAGCCGAAATCAAAACATGGGCGGTAGCGAAACCCGTCCTTGCGGCCCGACGACTGGGTCCCGACGGCACACGCGGGATCCGTATGGGAGACGTCTCCGATTTGCACGACCGCCTGATCAGCAGCAGCGACAAACTGCTCATGCGCGACCCCACGCGGGAAGCGTCAATCGCTGCCCGCGCCAACTATTCGCTCGCAAGCGATCCCCAACGATGGGACTCTGTTTTGGCAAACGACTGATACCCCCAGCCACCGGTACGGGTCCCGGAATGACGCTGCGGATCTACAAGAGAAGGCGATGATCGTGACCAACACCGCCGCAGTCGGGGCGGTGGTGCCGCTGCCCGAGATCAGCTACATCCGCGCGCTCTAGGCACGTTTCCCAAGTTGAAGCAATCCTGGAGGCCTTCGATGAGGAGGTTCTCCCGTACGGCATCGAGTATTCAGCAGTATTCATAACTCCACACCGCTAGCCGGATCTCGCTTCCGAGACTTCACAAGCCACTGTCAATCATAGCCAGCGAGAGATGCCCGGCCGCCGGCTACTCAAACGCTGCCACATCTCCACGAAAGTCGCTCGGAGACGGGCAACTCGGTCATTCATCAGGTCGACCGCCCCGTCGGTGAGTCGGCCCCAGTGACCGTCGACCAGACTATCGGCCCGGGTGCAGGGCTGCTGGCTCCGGTTACTCGCCTACCGGCTGTGCGCCGTCATCATTTGATGACGACCGCCAGCGGACGGTCCGACTCCGCAGCCCGTCCGCCACTCGTTCATCACCCTCGACCACCTCACAGCGAATCCGGCCGGCAAGAAGGTCAGCAAGAGATTGCGTGTAACCCGGATCGCTATTACTTCTCGGAGCGCACGATGTAAGCGAACGGAATCTTTCAGTGAACAGGCGGACCAACCTCGTGGTGGTGGAGCGCGAGCCCGACGCACCCCGTGTTCTCAAGGCGGTGCCAACGGAGCGATACGCCGATTGGGAAGCGGTATACCAGGACAATGTGACCTGGGTGTACCGCACCATTTTCGCGCGTGTCGGCAACCGCGCCGACGCCGAGGACCTGACCGCCGAGGTGTTTCTGGCGGCGCTGAAGCCGCTGAAGATCACCGCGTCCGTCGCCGAGGTCCGCGGCTATCTGCGGGCCACCGCGCGCACCGTGCTGGCCGCACACTGGCGCCAGACGCTGGGTCGCGAGATCACCACGATCGACGGAATGGAGCTGGCCGCCCCGGAGAACAGCGAAGAAGCCATCAGCACCGCACCGGAGCGGGTCGAGGAGGTCCTAGCGGCCCTGCCGGACAACTACCGCCGGATCCTGGAACTGCGCTTCCTGCATGGCCGTTCGATCAAGGACTCAGCGACGGAGCTGGGTGTCAGTGTTGCGAACGCTAAGGTTTTGCAGCACCGGGCTTTACGCTTAGCAGCAGAGGTCAACCAGGAGGACCAACGATGAACGCGCGAGGACTGCGGCGCTACATTGATGACCTCGCGGCCGGCCGTCGCCCAAAGTCGTTCCAGCCCGACGACTTCGAGGCCGACCAGATTCGCACCGCCATCGACCTGCAGGCTGCCCGGATGGGCGCCGATGCACCGCGTCAGGAATTCCTCAGCGACCTGCACAGCCGGCTCGCCGCCCAGATGGAGGGCGAGCAGCCGACGGCGGAGGTGCGCCGCCTGCCGACGGCCACCCGCCGCCAGGTGATGGTTGGGACGTCGACCGCGGCAGCGGCCGCGGTGACGGCGGTGACCGTCGACCGGCTCGTCGTTCGCGGCGACAACACCCCAGCCAACAACACCGCCGCCGCCGGTGTGCTCACCCCGAACGACGGCAGTTGGCAGGCCGTCGGCAAGAGCTCCGAGGTGACCGAGGACGGCGTCATGCACCCGTTCGAGGTGGGTTCGGTCATCGGATTCGTCCGCCGGGTCGATGGCCAGCCGGCGGCGGTGTCGGGGGTGTGCACGCATCAGGGGTGCAAGCTGTGGTTCGACAAGCCCGATGATCGGCTGCGCTGCCCGTGCCATTCGACGTCGTTCTCGCCGGAGGGACAGGTGCTGACCCACCAGCTGTCCATCTCGCCCGCGCCGCTGCCCAAGTTGGAGGTGCGCGAGGCCGACGGTGTGATCCAGGTGTTCGCGCCGGTCAAGCCCACGGAGACCGCCTGACACCGGGCCCATAGCCCTCCGTGTAACCCCCCTTCCTATCTCTTGGTGAGCGATCCGCAGCCCTGGACCGCGACCCAACCACGGAGGTGCACCACCTTGTCTCGACACCGATTGTCTCGGCATCGAAAACTTGTACTAACCGCGGTCCCTGCCACGGCGGCCGTCCTGCTGGTCGCCGGTTGTTCGGGCGCCAGCGATACCGCGGGCCCGGCGCCGTCGGTCACGTTCGCCACCGACGTATCGGGCACACCAGGCATGACCGGCGGGGGGACAGGCATGCCCGCCATGTCCGGCATGCCCGCCGCGTCGGGTTCACCCGCCGCCGCGCCGAGCGCGCCGGCGGCGCCAGCCCCGAATAGCCCGGATGCCTTGCAGATCAACAACTTTGCGTTCGCTCCGGCGTCGCTGACGGTCCCGGTCGGCACCACCGTCACCTGGACCAACAAGGACGAGGAACCGCACACCGTCGTGAGCAGTGACGGGTCGACGTTCCATTCGCCCGGGATGGGCACCGGCGCAACGTATTCGTTCAAATTCGACAAGGCGGGCACCTTTGACTATGTCTGCTCGATCCATCCGTTCATGCACGGCACCGTGGTGGTGACGCAATGAGTGAGGACCAGATGAACCCACAGGATCCCAACGGAATGACGCGACGTCAGCTCATGCGGCACTCGGCCTGGTTCGGCGCGGCCGTCGTGTTGACCGTCGCGGGCGGCGAGGTGATCTCGCACGTCGCCGGTTCGTCCGGAGCAGCCGATGTCGCCGGCTCGGGGCGGCCGACGTTGCGGTTCGCCCAGATCAGCGACAGTCACATCGGTTTTACCGGAACGGCCAATCCCGATGTCGCGCACACGTTTACCCAGGCGATCGACCAGGTCAACAACCTGGGCTACGTCCCGGACTTCGTGATCCACACCGGCGACCTCACGCATCTGGCGACGCCGGAGCAGTTCGACCAGGTCAAGCAGATGATGACCGGCATCAAGACGCCGCACATCTTCACCGTCCCCGGTGAGCACGACACCATCGACGAAGGCGCGAAGCAGTACATGCAGGCGTTCGGAGCGGGCAGCCGCGGCGGCGGCTGGTACAGCTTCGACACCGCGGGAGTGCATGTGATCGCTTTGGTGAACACGTTGAACTTCAAGAAGCTCGGGCATCTCGGCAACGATCAGCTGGAGTTCATCGAGAAGGATGTCGCTTCGTTGTCGAGCGATACCCCGATCGTCGTGTTCAGCCACATCCCGCTGTTCGCGATGTATCCGGACTGGGGCTGGGGGACCGATGACGCGGCCCAGGCGTTGAGCTACCTGAAGCGGTTCTCTTCGGTGACGGCGCTCAACGGACATGTGCACCAACTATTTTCGAAGACCGAGGGCAACGTCACGTTCCACAGCGGCACCACCACCGCCTTTCCGCTGCCGCACCCCGGCGACGGCCCCGCGCCGAAACCGGTCACGCTGCCGGCGGACAAGCTGTACGACGCCCTCGGCATCCGCGAAGTCAGCTACACCAAGGGCAACGATGTCCTCGCATTGAAGGAGCAGACCCTGAAATGAGCACACTCACTGCACGTTCTACGAGCCTGCCGGTGACGATCGCGCTGCGGGCGGGCATCAGTCTGACTCTGGCGATCAGTGGCCTGATCCATGCCGAGCTCTACGCGCACGGCTACCGGTACATCCCGACGATCGGGCCCGCGTTCCTGGTGCAGGCCAGTGTCTTTGTGGCGCTTGCCATTCTGATCGCCGTGGGTGGCCCGCAATGGCTGACGTGGGTCGCGGGCCTGGGTGCCGCTGGCTCGCTGGTCGCGTTCGCGCTCTCGCGAACCGTCGGGATCGCCGGATTCACCGAGCATGGCCTGGCCCCAGCGCCGCAGGCGCTGATCAGCGTGATCGTCGAGGTACTCACCGTCGCGCTCTGTGCCGCAGCGGTATTTATGCTGCGGCGTCGAGCTGCCTGAAGATCGTCGACCCGCCTGAAGATCTGAGGTTGGACGTCAGGCGTAGTCGAAGTACGTGGTGCCGATACCGTCGAGCCCGATGTACACCGGATACTGGTTGAACGGCACGTATCCGGTGTTCATCAGCTCGCCGGTGTCGACCACGTCGGGGGAGTTGAAGTAGCTGGTCGTGTACGAGTACAGCAGGGTCTGACCGTCGCGGTGTATACCGAAATGACCGTTCCGTTAGGCACAGCACCGTGATCGCCACCGGCGACGCACTGGCAACACTCACGCCCCACCGCCAACCCCGCCAACCCCGCCAACCCCGAGACGCAACGCCCGCTCACTGAAGCTGAACTCCGTTGTTCGCGTGGCGATTCGCGTCGTCATGTTCGCGCTAACAGCTTCCGTCGGGATCAAACGCTACTCGGCGCTGTCGGTGGTCGTCGCCGCCTTCGCGGCGACATCGGTCTGGTGTTCTCACGATGACGTGGTGGCCGGTCAGTCGCGGCGGCGTGGTCGCTTGTTCGGCTGACCCGGAGTCCACGGCCATGCGATTGCGGCCAGTGCGGCGGTGGCGCGCAGTTCGTCTCGGGTGGCGCCGTCGCGGGCCTGCGCGGCCATGCCCTGCATCACAATGCTGGTGTACAGCGCCAGTGTATGGGCGTTCGCCGCGGGCGATGGCGCGGTCGATGACGATCTCGAGTTGCTTGACGCTTTCAGCGCGCAGGTCGCTCAACATCTGCACTACCTCGGGGCAGGTGCAGTTGACGGCGGCATTGATGATCAGACAACCGCGCGGCTTGTTGGCTCGGGTGTAGGAGTCGGCAAACTCAACTTGTCGGCCTACGAGCCGCTATTGCGGGCGGCGCGCGCCGATGCTCGCGATCCCGACTGGCAGGCCGAATACCGTCAGCACCGTCCGATGGTGGAACGCTCGATCGCCTGGCTGACCCGCGGCAACCGCAAAGTCCGCTACCGCGGCGTCGTCAAGAACGACCACTGGCTGCATCACCGGACCGCCGCGCTCAACCTGCGCCGCTTGATCACGACGGGCCTGACCCACACCGGCACCAGTGGGCCATCGCCTGAGCGGGCATTGCCCATCCATCATCACCGTGTCCGCTGAATCCGGCGGGGTGACCCTCGTGCCGACCCAAGGGTCTGGCTTCACACACGCGCCACAGAGCGCTTTGAGGCACCCCGCCCCAAACACCCCAAATTCAGCAGACTCCTAGTTGAGGTTGACCCCTGATGGTGGACACGGGGTCAGGCGGCTTGTGCCGTCTGATTGTGGCGGTCCTCGAACTCGACTGGGCTGATCATGCCGATCTTCGAGTGCCGTCGTCGGCGGTTGTAGACCCGTTCAATCCAGTCGCCGACCGCGAGCCTAGCAGCAGCCTTGGTCGGCCAGGTGTATCGGTGGTAGAACTCCGATTTCAGTGTGCTCCAGAAGGATTCGGCCTGAGCGTTGTCCCATACCCCTGTGCGGCCTACCGATTGGGCCACATCATGGCGGCGGGCGAATCGCGCGAGCTGCCCGGAGGTGTACTGACCAGGTTCAACCGGTGGACGCAACACCTCGACGATGGAGGTGCTTTCGATGGGACGACCACCGGGATGGGCAGCGGCGTTGACCGGGCGGGCAGTGATGCGCTCTCCGGGGCGGCCGCCGGTACGCAGGGATCTTGAGCGAGCGTTCTGGGGGCAGATCGCCGAGGGCCTGACGAGTGAGGATGCGGCGCTGGCGTGTGGCGTGTCGGGT
Organism: Mycolicibacterium tusciae JS617; assembly: GCF_000243415.2. The sequence goes on along the minus strand of NZ_AGJJ02000003.1, from coordinate 118,850 downwards.
CCGGTGGGGTCGCGGTGGTTCCGTCACGCTGGCGGTATGGCACCGATCGAACTGTCCCCAGTGTCGGGAAGATACCTCTGCTTTTCCGAGCGGGAGAAGATCGCGCTGATGCGGGCAGAGGGCGTGAGTATGCGCATGATCGCCGACCGACTGGGGCGATCTCCGTCGACGATCTCGCGGGAGCTACGGCGCAACGCCGCCACCCGCAACGGCAAGCTCGAATATCGTGCGTCGACCGCGCAGTGGAAAGCTGACCTCGCTGCGCGGCGACCGAAACCAGCGAAGCTCGCTGAACACTCGCGCCTTCGAGAGTATGTGCAGGACAAGCTGTCCGCGCCAATGACATCGGCCCGATCTGCTCGATGAAGCGCTTGCCTTTGTCACCGGCGAGCATCCCGCAACCGATCAACCCGGCGCATCCAACGACCTCCCCTAACGAGCGTCGGCCCGCGCTCATGCCATCAACCGCGAAACCGGCTCTAGTGCTATCGCCCGGTAATCAGTCGAGCATCCGCGCCTATAACCCGGGCGGAGCACCCCAACGTCTTGGGACACTGCCAGTCGGTGTTGACTGGCGTAGCGCCCGGGAAGGTCGCGGCACCGTCGTTCATATGCTCTGCATTCCCTGTGCATCTGGTGTTTAGGAAACAGTAGGTGTCGTAGACAGAGCACGGTCAGTGTCGACCGGCGGCAGATGTGGTCCTAGCCGACGGCAGGGCCAATTCTGTTACAGTGCAGCCATTTTCGAACACCAGTTGTGCAGCGGCGGCCAAAGCATCGCGTCACACTTTCGTCACCGTCCTGCAGATCCCAACTTGCCGTAGCTGCGCGACAATTGACGTGTAACGCTTCGGCTGTCGCTGATCACCAAAGGGCAGTACACGAGAACCCCACCCAAAGCACAACCAAGGAGTCGATCGTGAAAAAGTTCGCAATCAGCATCGCGAGTGCCAGCGTTTTGGCGGTAGCCGCGCTAGGGCTGGCGGGAACGGCCACAGCGGCTGGCGGGGCGGACGTCACCGTGGACGGCCTGAAAACCGAGGGCTACAGCGTTCAACTCAACAAGACACCGTCCGCCAATCTGTCGCAATGCGCGGTCACCAATGTCAACAGGGATTCGATATCAGGCCCTAACCCCACCGCCTATGTCGATATCTCCTGCCCAGACGGGTGCTAGCCTCGATTTTTCGTGCGGCCTGGCCGGGTGCGATGAGTTCGGGGTTGGTGTGACTGTGGGGCCTGATTGTCGATGGTGGGTATGATGGGTCGGCCCGTGTCGCTGGGGGCGGGCTTTCCAGGGCCGGTGGGGTTCCTCGGGTCGGTTGGACGGGGTCTGACTGGTTAGGGGAAGGCTTCCCGAAGCCGTTGCCAGCCTTGGCAGATCGCGGTGGACCAATGCCAGGTCGCGTCGATGCGTAGCCGGATTTGGCGGGCGCCCTTGGTGATGCGGGCGGCGACGTGCAGGACACGGTAGCGGAACGTGTCGATCTCGCAGCGGGCCAGCTCGGGATGCTCGGTGAAGCCGATCAGCTGTGCCCAGGCGACCAGATCGGTGGCGGCCAGGATGATTTCCAGCCAGGCGGCATTCGCTTCGGCGCGGTGGCAGGGCAGGTTGCGCAGTCCGGTGGACTTGGCCTCGCGGATGCGGTCCTCCACGCGGGCGTGTTGGCGGTGGCGCAACTCGAGTCCGGCGAGTTGACCCGCGATGACACCGGCTGGGGTGTCGGTGATGAATGCGGTGACCCGGTGTCCGTCGGAGTCGGTGAAGTTCAGTTGCGCGCCGGGATGCGGGCGTTCCTTGCGCAGGATCAACCGGGTCCCGACCGGCCAGGAACTCATGTCGACCAGGTCGGTGGCCTCAGCGACCCAGGCGCCCTCGCGGATGCCGCCGCCGGAGTCGATCGCCGGATACCAGCACTGGCCCGCGTTGAGGACCTCGGCGGCGTCGCGGACCCGGACATCGACGGCGTAGCCGAAGGAGAACCCCACCCCGGTGCTGCGACAATGCTCGGCGAAGGTGTGGGTGGCACCGGCGGCATCGCAGCGCACCAGGATCTTGGGCCCGTCGGGATCGGCGGGGTCGGGCCGCCAATCTGGCGGCAGCGACTCCAGCGCCGAGCCCAGCACGCTGACATGGTCAGCGGCAGTGTTGGAGCCCGCGTTTCCCCGGCGCAGCTAGTAGCTGACCCTTAAGGCGAAGTAGCCGGGGGCAGGCGGACCATGCCATCCTGATCGCAGGTGCGAACTCTGGAATTGGCATTGGTGGACCAAATCGTTTGGCTCCTACCGATGCCGGTGTCGTAGCGATGCCCGCCGCCAGTCTGTCGAGACGCGACGCATGGTGCTGCCGTAGGGCCTGATCACGCGCGGAGGGTTGACGCCGGCCGCGGTGCGGGCCGGATTGGATCGTTCTACTGCGGCAGGCGGCCCCGGTCGGGATGGCCCTGCACTCACGTGAAGCACCCTGCGGCGCTCCGAATGTCGGCACCGGCATCCCGACCTGCGCCTCGTCGTCGTCGAGACCGGGCAACACCATGGGCACTGCTGCGCTCAAACATGCGGGTCGTCTTACCCGATCGGTCGTCGGGATTGTGATGCCCTACATCGCACCGGGATTCGCTCTTGCGCAGCAGCTCGCCATCGGTACGGATCGTCGGGGTCGGCGCGATGGTCGACCTGCGAGCGGTCCGCCATCCTGTCGCCGCACTGAGCGCGGAAGTTATGGCGTCAGCGTCGATGAGTTAGCCGCAATGAGCGTTTCGACCTCAGCTCGCAGCGCGTCGAGCTCGCGGAGCGCGTTCTCGTCGTAGTCGCGCGAGTGATCGTCGAGGACACATACCGTGCCAACGATCTCGCCGTGGGGGTCGCGCACCGGCAGACCCAGATAGTTGCTCAGGCCGAACTCGACTTCGTCCTCATTGCCCGCGAACGTCTCGTCGAGCCGGGAATCGCGAACGAAGATCGCCTCACCACCGTCCACGACGCGTTCGCAGTACAACGGCACCCGATCGGGCGCCGCGGCGGCCTTCTGCCCGGCGGCTCCAACCCGATAGAAGCTGCTAGCGGGGCCCGCAGTCGCGGCGACGACCATGGAATCGCGATCGGATCGCATGACCAGGACCGACTCGACGCCGAGCTTGTCGGCCATCGCCGCCATCCGCGCCACCACCGGGGCCAGACCCGGTGTGGTCGCAGTCGTCGGGGACGGGCCGTTGACCACGCGGTCGACGGCAGCAACGATGTCCTCGGGCTCGGTGCGGGTGGCGTAGTTCGGATGGACGTCGATCCAGCGCAATACCGAGTCCGCATCGACGACCGCCACGGTGGGCATCGGCAGTGCAACGGTGCCGTCGGCGTTCACGGTCCGAAGGTCAAGCCCCAGTTCGGCTTGCGCGGCCTGCGCGGGTTCGGTGGGTGCGGTGAGGATCCCCAGTGCGGCGGCGATGTGGTTGCCCGGATCAGACACCACGGTGAAGCTCAGCTCGTTGGCGTCCTTCGTCGATATCGAGCCATCGGGGCTTTGGGGGCTGATCGCCACCAGGTTGACACCGCGCGCTTGAAGCGCCGGTACCAACTGCTGTTCGTAGGTGCGCAGCGCGATATCGCAGTACGGGCACCACGCCCCGCGATAGAAAACCACGACAGTTGACCTGCCGGCGAGCACATCCGTCGAGTGCACCGGCGTCCCATCCACCCCGAGCAACTCCGCCGACGGGAATCGTGCTCCGGGGCCGACGACCGACCCCGGCACCCCGGCAGCCTCGAGGTCGCGTTGCTCGGTGGCGAACACCTCGAGCACTTCAGCCCCTGCTTGTTTGGCCATGTGGTCTCGCAGTTCGGCGACCTGTCGGCTAATGGCGCGGTGCTCAGCTGTCGTCATGGGATGGGCCTTCCTGGTTGGGTTTGTGGGCTTCGTACGCAGAGGGATCGCATCGCCGATCTTTGTACTAGATGGTACATATTTGGTGGGCGTGGCACCAGCCCGATCCACGTCCATATAGCGCTTCGCTACGGCGGTAGCTGTGCCTGGTAGACGCGTCTGCCCTCCTCGTGGCCGGACCTCTGAATGCCGACGCTGCGGCGTTGGTAGGCGTCTTGGTGCGCCCATCCTGAGGTGAGCAGCAGTCTGCCCCAATCGATGTCCGGGTTGCCAGCGAGTCGGGTGGCCACTTCGTGGAGCCCGCCGTAGGCCACGAGCCCAGCGAACACTCCGCCGATCCGCTGGTCGCTCGGCTGGGTGAACCAGGGTCCGGACGCAACGATCAGCGCGCGGGGAGTCCGCGCGAGTCCATCGGCCACTCCGGCGATGTCGTGTACGCACGGAAGCAGGAACGACTGCGGCCAGCTCTCCAGCACCGGGCCATGATCGGCCAGGAAGTCGGTCAAGCTGATCACGGTGTGGCGCCGCGGACCGGTGAGCGCCAACCCCGCAGCCGGGTCGTCCCCGGCGTCCCTGGCCCGAATGCGGACCCGGTCGGCGCCTGCGGGCAGTTGGGCGGCGTCAACCGTGACCGTCCGCCAGAGCCGGCGTTCAGGACCGCCCGCTGGCACCGCCCGGTCGCTTGGGGCGACGTCGGCCAGCACGGTGACGCCGTATTGCGCCGCACCGACTGGTCGATCCCCGGAGCTGCGGCCGAATTCGAAGAACACCTCGTTGCCGCCGTCAGTACGACCGGACACTGAGACCGAGAGCCCCTCGGCAGAACCCAACGGGGCCAACATGAACCAAGGGCTCGTCATCGTTGCCGTGTGCTGCCGGCCGTCGACAAGGCTGCCCCACAGATCGGTCGACGCCCCAAAACCGGGCGGGTCCGGCGGCGGCCAGTCTTGATCGAACCCGCCCAGCGCTACGAAACCGTCCAGGTCTTCGAACATGCTCGCCTGGCGCAGGGGTTCGTCGTCGCGCAGCACCTCGACGTCGTCGGCAATCCCGCAAGCGGAACGCCCGGCCAGCCAACGCAGGTTGGCCACAGCCAGCGAGCCCGACGGCCGCCGGATGGGTGCCGCCACGAACGAGGAAACCAGGACCAGCAGCGCCGTGGCCGCCGCCAGCACCGTCAACACCGCCGGTGCCGTGATAAGCGCGCGGACGACGGCGCCGGTACGTCGGCGCGCGAAGATCGCGGCCAGCGCGGCGAGCGCCAACACCCAGACGCCGACCCAAACCGGTGCGCTGTCCAGCGGCACGCCGAACGGACGCACCTGACCGACGGCCCATGGCACGTCGGCGACCTCGGGCAACCACCAGGCATTGGCACCGGCAAACGCCAGCGACGCCGCCGCCACCATGAGCGCGCCGCCGACCGTCGCGATCACCGCTGCGCTGCGATCGACGACCGGCATGCGGGTGCGGATCACCAACGCCGCCACGGAAACCGCCATGAATGACGCCAACAGTCCAGCCAGTGCGCCGAGGTGATAGGACCACTTGGAGGGCACCAGCGACAGTAGCCCCAGTGCGATGACCACCACGGCGGCGAGTCGGGCGGCAGAGCGCATCTCGTCGCTGCGCTCGCTTCGCCTGGCGAACAGCATCCCCACGGTAGGCAGCAACGCAAGTGCGAGCAGGAGGGACGAACGCTTCGCGAAACTGCCCTGCTGGCCTTCCCCGAGCAGGTAACGGTATCGATCGGGTTCGTCATACCACGGCAACGACGGCCCGAAGAAGGTGTGCCAATCGGTTGCGGTGATCACGCCGTCCACCGTCTGGTCGGCGAAGACGACCGTCAGCCCGACTGACGCGACACAGGCCAGAAGCACCACACGAGCGAGCAGCTCCAACGTTGTCGACGCGGTCCGGTGCAGGATCTTGATCGCCCGGAAGGCGAACACGGCGACGGGTGCGGCGAGGACGATACTGGTGGGACTGATTGGGACGGTCAACCCGATGACGAGAGCCGCCCCGCCCAGCGCAACCGGGCTACGAGCCCGCCATAACAGACCCACGACGGCAGTGAGCCCGAAGGCCACGTACGACTCGGGTCTCTCCCCGAGGTTGAACGGCAGCCAGGCCACCAGAAGACACAACCCGGCCAGCAGCCGAATCCGGGCGGTGTCAGCCACCGCGGGGAGGGCGGCGCGCAGCACCCCCCGGCTGAGCACGAACCACGTGCCCACGGCAAGCAGCGTGCTCGGCAACCGCAGCCACACGGGTTGGAGGCTGACGCGGGTCAGTGTCGCGAGTATTTGCTGACTGAACGCGAACGGTGCCTCCGAGGCGTTCCACCAGCGGTAGTAGTTGCCGGCATTGCCCGTCGCCGCGTAGGTGCGGGCGATCGTGGTGGCCCAGCCGTCATCGACGGACAGCGGACCGATGACCGCCCAACCGAGCAATACCGCGATGACCGCGACGTCCACCCACGTCGTGCCCAGGTGCGCTGTGCGACGGGACGTTCCGGCGGACCGCACGGGAGGGTCGACGCGACGCCCGGCGTGCACCAAGAGCCCGAAGGCAGTCAGCACCGCGACCAATTGCACTGCGACAAAGAGTTCTTTCGACGTTGTCGGGCGGGTAGCGAACGCACTGGCGGTGCGTGCCACCACCGTCATCCCGGCGGCTCGGGCAGGATCGAGGTCGGTACGAAATCCGAACACCTTCGGCACCGACTCGCCGGGCAAGTCGATCGCCGGACCCTTGCGGTCGGAAATGGTGACACCGTTGGCTGCCGCGCGCACGGTGATGCCGCAATCCTCGCCCGCGGCGGTGTCGCCGAGCGGCACGCTGCGGTGCCCCAACAACAGCTCGGCTCCGTGAGGGCCGCTCTTCAACACCAGCCCGTCGCCCTCGGGGCCGGTGGCCAACACCGTGCTGGTGCGGTCGCCGGCGTCGGCGCGGATCGCCGTGCAGGGCACCGTCGCGGTGAGTTCGGCCGGCCGGTACGGCACGAAGAACGCCGTCGTCGAGGTTGCAGGCTGGCCGGGAATCGGCCAGGTGACCGTCGCCTCGGTGGCAGTAACGGGCATGAACGGCAATGCCAGCCCGATCGCGACACCCACCAACCCCAGGATGATCGCGAGAATCGCGCCGATCCGAGTGCGGGCGGTGCTGGTGGCTGCGTCCGCTGTCGTTACCAACCCGAAAGTCCCCGCGATGGGATCAGCCGGTGGGCAACAAGGCGAGGGACACGATCTGTAGGCTGCCCCGCCCGGCAGGACCTAAACCGGTGATCAGAACGTCATTCGAACGCGGGTTTACCGCAACGGAATTGGGCTGTCGCATCGTCGCAATGTCGCCGACTATCCGCGGCTTCGTCGCATCCGAGAGATCTATCACGCGCAGCAGGTTCGACGCGGTGAGTGTGACGTACAGCCGACCGCGGTGCGTGTCGTAGGCCAGACCATATGGGCTACCTGGGGCGTCGATCCTGGCGACCTGAGTGATCTGCGGGTCGATGCGCTCGACGAAGACCGCGCCCCCATCGGTGTCGGCGAAGGCGCCGAGATCGCCGGACAATCCGACGGCGTGCGTCAGTTTGACACCGACTGGGCCGTGCGACGCCAGCTGCTGGGTCGACGGGTCGTAAACCCACACTCCGTTTCTCCGGACGTCGGCCACCGCCGCGTACCGCCCCACCGCGGCGATACCTCCGGGCTGCACCGGGCCGGCGCGGGCGGAGCCGATCACGCTGCCGTCGCGCACGAACACCACGCCACCACCGAGTTCATTGGTGACCACGATGGTGCCCTCCGCCGTCCGCGCCGCGTCGTGCGGCTGGTGGCCCACACCTGTCGCCGTCTCGAACACAGTGCCTTGGGCGAGGTCGAGTTGCACCAGCTCGTTGGAGCCCTCCAAAGGCACCACTACGGGTCCGTCGGGTCCGGCGAGGCGCAGATGCCTGGCCGCCCCTTCGGTCGGAATTCTTCGACCTACCACACCTGTGGCGGCGTCGAACAATTCGACACCGTCAGGGTTGCGTACCGCGACGGCGCCGGTCCCCGATCGCCCGATGACGATCCCCTCCGGCGCAGGTCCGATCGTGACCACTTTGCCCACTGGCGCGGTGCTCGGCGCACCGGCGACGGCCGGCTCGGCGGGCGGCGTGCCGCCCGCCACGGGGGTCCAGCTCGAGGCGGGCGCCTGCGGTGCGACATTGTTGCCACAGGCTGCCGCCATGGGGACGACAACAGCAAGCCAGCACGCCGGTGCCAAGCGCATGCCACGGCACAAGACTCGTGTCCGTTCAACCACTCCGACGCACCGCCACGAGGTCATCGACGGCAGGCACAGTCGTTGGACGGCCCGTTGGCGGCATCATCTCAAGTTACCGCCCCGTCGTCGGATCAAACCTTACGAAGTGATGACGTACGACGCGGCGATGACCCGGCCGTCGCGGAACACTCTCATTGCGAATCCCCTTCCGCAGCTGCACACCTCACTGCCGCTGCTGCAGCGCGTCGCGACTGCGCGGCACCGTTGGCAAGGTTCGGCTAGGCGGTGGCACTGAGTCACCGCGCTCCTGAACGTCGCCCAGATCGTCAACAGCGGAGCGGGTTTTTGCCGACCCGCGCCGCAACCGGTAGCGCAGCACCAGCATTACGACACCGGCCAGGACGAGCAACAGCGCGATATCGGGAACGTGACCCGCGAGGGCCGCTGTGGCGTTCTCGACCCGCAGAGCAAGCCGAGGGCTGACGGTCGGGAGTCCCGAGACGCCACCGAAGAAGGCAAACGTCACGCCGATTCCGATGAAGAGCAATCCTCCGATGGTGGAGGTCGTGTGCAGGTGCACGGGTCCGATGTGGAATGCCCTTTCGCGCAACCACGTTCGGCGTCCAAGGTTGAATCGTCGCCAGGCAGCGGCTAACACCAACAACGGTGCCGTCATTCCCGCGGCATATACACCGAGTGGTAGCGCACCGCGCAGCGGTTCGGCGCCGGCGGCGGCCACTGTGAGCACCGCCCCGAGGATCGGTCCGGAGCAGAAGCTAGCCAGACCATACGCCGCCCCCTTCCTTGGGGACTTCGGAGTGTTGTAACCGGACGTAGGTGACCGAGCGCGATCAGCGGTGGATCGAGCCCCTGCCGTTACGGTGAGGAAACATCGAGAACGGGTTTGACCACCTGGTCGCCACGTTGCACCTTCGAGCGTCCGCTGCTCGCCACCGACACACCGCCAGCTCCAACACCGATACGAAACGCGTTGCACACCTTCGACATTCACATCACAGAAACCATCGACCAGGTCCGCCTGCTGCCGAAGGCAGCCTGAAAACTCAAGACACCTCTCAACGTTCTAGTGGTGTGTCCTGCAATTAATTGTTGATTGTTTAGTATGATCAGCCGCATGAGGCAACCCGCTCCGGCGCTGCTGGTATCTGCAGGACAGCGTGAAGTTCTTGAGTCTGTGGCGCGGTCGTCGTCGGCGCCGCATCGTGAGGTGGTCCGCGCGCGGGCTTTGTTGATGGCGGCGGACGGTCTGGCGAACACGGCTATCGCGCGGTCGTTTTCGGTGTCGCCGGCGTCGGTCAGCGGGTGGCGCGCCCGGTTCGCCGAGGAGGGGCTGGTCAAGTTCGCGCAGGTCCGCGAGGGTCGGGGCCGCAAGAAGACGATCCCGCAGGACAAGATCGACGAGATCGTGGATCTGACGCTGAATTACCGCCCGGCCGGTGAAACCCATTGGAGCTGCCGGACCATGGCTGCGGCCACCGGGGTGTCGAAATCGACTGTGCAGCAGGTGTGGTCGGCGCGGGGCCTCAAACCGCATCGGGTCGAGACGTTCAAGCTGTCCAACGATCCGAAGTTCGAAGAGAAGCTGGTCGATGTCGTCGGGCTCTATCTGAATCCGCCGGAGAAAGCGATCGTATTGTGCGCTGATGAGAAGTCCTCGGTGCAGGCGCTCGACCGCACCCAGGCATCGCTGCCGATGGTCAAGGGCCGCGGTGAGACGATGCCCCACGACTACAAGCGCAACGGCACCACCACCTTGTTCGCCGCACTCGACGTGCTGACCGGCACGATCATCAGCCAGTGCATGCCTCGGCACCGGCATCAGGAATGGTTGAAATTCCTCAAGACCATCGACCGGCAGGTGCCCACAGATCTGCAGATCCACCTGATCCTGGACAACTACGCCACCCACAAGCACGACGACGTCCGCCAGTGGCTGGACAAACACCCCCGATTCCACCTCCACTTCACCCCTACGTCGTCGTCGTGGCTCAACCTCGTCGAACGCTGGTTCCGGGAACTGACCGACAAAGCGTTGCGGCGCGGCGTCTTTCACTCCGTGCCCGACCTCGTCGCCTCCATCCAGGAATACATTGACACCCATAACGACGACCCGAGACCCTACGTGTGGACCGCCACCGCCGAGTCCATCCTCGCCAAGGTCGCACGCGGTCGGATCGCCCTCGAAAAAGTCAGCTAAATGCAGGACACACCACTAGCGACCAAGGTGCTCCAAGGTGCTCTAGCGACCAAGGTGCTCTAGCTAGGTGCGACCGCCCGAGCGCCTTCTGGCCCAGACTCGACCCCATCAGCCACCGCCATGCGCCCGACGGGGTCGAGTGTGTTGCTCCGATTCTGGTCAGCAACCTCCGCGGCAGGCCATGTCCACGTAGACGGTGCCGCCGACGTTCGAGGCGGAGACACCGTGCACGCCGCTTACGGTGCATTCCGACAACGGCTGGCTTTCACCTCCGTTCAATTGCACGCTGTATCCCTCGGCCTGCAGACCCGATATCGACTCGGCAGCCGGTGTGTCCGCCGATGCCGTACCGGCCAAACCCAAGGCTGACGCGGGAAGCCCCCGGTGATGGCGGCCGTGATGAGCATTGTCGTGGGCGGTTTGCGCCAGCAGATACCCGCCCTGGACGGCGGCCATGACCGCCACCGCCAGGCGCATCGGGTCGGCGTCCGGGCGCAGGGTGCCGGCCGCATGCGGTGGAAGGCCTCGGCCAGCAATCCCTCCCATTGGCCGAAGTGATACGCCAACCGGGTGCGGGAGTATTCATCAGAGTCGGCCAGTTCGGCCGCCAACGACCCCAGTTCGCAGCCCCACGCACCCCGGCGCAGCACACTGCGCTGAACGAACGCCTCACCCCATTGCTACAGGCCGCGCATCGAATCCACACCGCGCAAACGCTCGGTCTGCTCGGCCACGGTCTCCTCGGCCCGCAGTGCGATCACCGCATGCACCAGGTCAGCCTTATCGGTGAAGTGCCGGTAGACCTGCGACTTGCTCACCGAGCTGGCAGCCCGAACCTCGTCGAGGCGACCCGGTTGACGTACATCAGTTCCGCCGCGGCCGCCACGATCGCCGCGCGGGTGGCAGCACCACGGGGTGTCAGCTGCACTTTCGCCTACCCAGCATCCTCCTCCACCACGGGCTCACTTTGCCGTTGCGCTGAGTTGGCCACGACTTCACCACGATTGCCGACACGAAGCCGGGCGAGCGGGCGCGCCGTGGAACTACGAAGAGCTCACGCCGGGCATCTGGTGGCCCCGACCGCCGTCGATCGACCCGTCGACGGACCGACCGTCCGACCGCGGCGACTGACCCGATGCGCGACGTGCCGTCCTGAGTGAATGCGCTCAAAGCGAACGGTAATTGCCCTTGTCGAGAAGTTCCAAGGTGAGCAGTTCGAGTTCGAGCGCTCGGATGGGTCGCCGCACGTTGACCGGATCCTGATCGCACTGTGATAGGCAACCGAGCGGGCCTTGGTCGGGACCCGACATCGGAGGTCAGTAGCTACTGGACCTCTCCCGGGAAGTCCACATCGGGCTGCGTCGCTATCCGGCCGAGTCAGCTTGTCTCAGCACGGGTTGGCGCTCACGAACGTTATGACGGCTTCGGCGAGTTCACGGCCTTTGTCTTCCTGTAGGAAGTGGCCGGCGCCGACGATCGTCACGCGGGCTTGCCCACGTGCGCCGGGGACCTGCGCGCGCAGCACCGGCTCAGCCGCACCCGTGATGGGATCTGAGTCGGAAAATGCTGACAGGAAAGGTTTTTCGAAGCGACCCAACGCCGCCCACGCCTTGCGGTTGGCCGGCGCCGCCGGGTCATCTGGACTGATCGGGACGAGCATGGGGAACTGCCTGGCCCCGGCCTGGTAGCTGGCGTCGGGGAACGGGGCGTCGTAGGCCGCGATCACCTCGGGCGACAGCGCGGACAGGGATCCGCCGTTGACGATCTGCCCGGCGGGGAACAACGGCACTTCCTGACTGAACTTCTGCCACGCCAGGAAGGCCTCACCGGGATGATGATCACCGGTCGGCAGCATGGTGTTGGCCGCCACCACCCGGGCGAACCGCTCCGGATGCTCGCCGACGAGGCGCAGCCCGATCAGCCCGCCCCAGTCCTGACACACCAGCGTGACGTCGGCCATCCCGATCCCCTCGATCGCCGCCCACGTCCAATCCACGTGGGCCTGATAGGTGTAATCGTCTCGGCTGGTGGGCTTGTCGCTGCGCCCGAAACCGACCAGGTCGATCGCCACCGCCCGCAGCCCAGCATCGACGAGCACCGGAATCATCCACCGGTACAGGTAACTCCACGACGGCTCGCCGTGCAGCAACAGCACCACCTGGCCGTCGGACGGGCCCTCGTCGAGGTAGTGCATCCGCAACTGGCCGCCGTCGCCGGAGTCGACCTCGACATAGCGCGGCGTGAAGGGAAAGTCGGTCAACGCGGCGAATCGCTCGTCGGGAGTGCGCAATACGTCCATGGTGGTGCTCCTTTGCACTAGCGGGTTGGGGATGGTCGGTCGGCGGCGACTGGGCACCACCGTCGAAGCTGCGCCCGCGCGACGTCGACCGCATCGCGCATCGGGGTGATGTCGGCGCGCACCCGGCCGACCAGCATGCCGCCCTGCAGCGACGCAATAACATTGGCGGCCAAACGATCGGGGTCGGCGTCGGCGGTGAGCTCGCCGCGTTCCCGCATCGTGCACAGCCCCTCGCCGAGCAGTGCCACCCACCGGCCGAGCGCCGCATCCAGGCCCGGCCGGAAGGCGTCGTCGTCCATCAACTCGGCGGCCAACTTCCCCAACGGACAGGCGAACGGGCCGCCGGGGGCCGAGTGCATCTGCACAATGCCGGCCAGCCACGCGTCGAACATCGCCCACGAGTCGATGTTCGGGAGCGCGGGCTGGGCGGCGAGCACGATCTCCAACTGCCGGTCGATGACGGCTCCGACAAGCTCGGCCTTGTCGTCGAAGTAGTGGTACAGCTGCGACTTTCCGCAACCCGCCACCGCGAGCACGTCGTCGAGACTGGTTGCCCGGACACCACGTTGGTAGATCAGCACCGCGGCGGCCTCCACGATGGCGGCGCGCGCCCGCCGCCCCCGGTCGGTCACCGGCAGCGGCTTGGCCGTTCCGCCCCTCAGCGCCGCGCCCTGGCGTGTTGGAGCAGTTCGTCAACGGACCACTGATCTCCGGCGTGCTTGCCGTATTTGGCGTCGATGACGGTGCCGTCGGTGTCGATCAAGATGTCGGCGGGCAGACCAAGATGGCCCCCGTTGGCCCGATGCATCCCGGCCGATAGCCGCAACTTCCCGGCCAGGGAACGGTCCATCATGCCCTTGACGATGGGCGCCGCCGAGCGTGGATCGACCACCGCCCGGACCGAGGTCTCCACCCCGAACCGTCGGTAGAGCGTGCGGTCCGGGTCGGCGACGAGATCGAACGGCAGGTCATCGACGTAGGTGTCGAGCTCCTCGGGCGTGGAATGAAACATCACCACCTCGCGGATGCCGTGTGCCGTGATCTCGTCGTGACGCTTGATCACCGACTGCAGATGCACGTTGCAGATCGGGCAGCCCGCGAAACGCCGAAACTGAAGGTGGACGAGCTGTTCCGGATCGGGCACGGTGACCGTGGCGCCCGTGATGGTGCGCCATTCGTCGGCTACGACGGCATCTCCGGACTTGACCTGCATCGTTGCTCCTCGTGGCCGCTCGGCGCTCCCAATCAGAGCACCGTCGCTCCAGCCTTACTCACCGATACTGTACTGTCAAGTACAGTATCGAGTCAGGCCCGCTCCGCGGACGTTTTCGGCAACACTGGCCACGGTTCCGGCATCGTTCTTCAACTCGGCCGCGATCGTTCCGAGCGAACAGCCGAATGGCCCGCCCTTGCGGGATTGCCCGCGCAGGATTCGGGCCATCCAGGCCTCGATTCCCTCCCGGGAATCGGTACGGTCGAGCTCCGGTTGCTGCGCGGCAAGCCTCAGCGTGCCCGCTCGAGCAGTTCGTCGACCGACCACTGGTCGTAGGCGTGAGTGCCGTACTTGGAGGCCACCACGCGGCCGTCTGCTCCGATGAGGAAGTCAGCGGGCAACCCCAGGGTGCCGCCGATGGGGTCGTTGTTGTACACCGGCGCCGGGGCCGGTGTGCCGCGCTTAATCAGTTGGCGCAACCGCTCGGCAACAACCGGGGCGAGTGCCCGGGGGTCGAGGATGGCCCGTCGCGAGGAGCCGACACCGAACTCGTCGTAGAGCGCCTTGCTGGGATCGCCGACCACCGCGAACGGCAACTCGACCCCGTGCCGGCGCAGCTCGGCGTCGCTGGAGTGGAACACCACGACCTCACGGATGCCGGCCGCGACGATTTCGTCGTGTCGGCGCACCACCGACTGAAGGTGCACATTGCAGATCGGGCAGCCCGCAAATCGACGCAACTGCAGATGGACGCGGGTGTCGGGATCCGGTATCAGGACGGCTTCTCCTGAGACGGTTACCAATTGGCGGGATGCGACTACGTTGCCCGGGCCGATGACGTTGGCCTTGCTCATTATGATTGCCTTCCGGTACTCGGACTGTCTGTACCGAATAGTACAGACCTAAAGGAACGTGGACAACTCGCGGAGGACGTTGTTCCAAAGCCACGAAAGGGCCGCCAGACGCGTCGAATGTCCCGGTGAGGTGTCGACGGAAGGCGGCATCCGTTACACGAAGCATGATCTCGGCCGCAAGTTGACCGGATGGTCAACTTTGACCCAGCGTTCGACTGTGCTGACCCGCCCTGACCATCGTCGGCGCGGCTCCCGCCGGTGCAGGCCCGACGCACCTCGTCGCGGATCGCCGTGGACGGTTGATCGCGATCGACACCGAGGCGATGCCATCCGGGTGTTCACCGCCTTGCCCCACGGGCCGCGAAGTTGGCAGTGTTTCGCAGCAAGGGGCCGTACGGGGTTGGCTACGACTCCGCACGCGACGAACTGTGGGTCGCGTCAGGCGCCAACGAGGTCGTCGGCTACGACGTGACCGATCCGGCCCCGCGCGAGGTGGCGCGGCTGGCCACGCTGCAGAATCCCTACACGCTCGATGTCGACTCCGCGACCCGGCGGCTGTTCATCGCCGGTGTCACGTCTGGCCAGGTGCAGATCGTCGACCCTCCCCGCTGACGGGCCGCGCCTGCGCCAGTCGGACGACGGCGTCCGCAATCTCGTCCGGGTAGTCCTCCTGAAGGAAGTGTTTGGCGGGCAGCAAGATCGGGTCATCGACGCCGGCGGCGAGTTGCGCCTGAACACCGTGGGGACTCCAGGACAAGGCGCGGTCCCGCGTTCCCCATACGAGCTGCACCGGATACGGCGCATTGCGCACCGCAGACAGGTAACGGCGTTGCTTGTCGGCGGTCGGCTCGAAGCCCCGCATGATCTTCAGGAATGCCCGCCCGTCGTCGTCTCCGAGCAACAACGGGACATAGGCAGCGATCTCAGCAGCGGGGACACGCCGGCTGACACCGGTGTAGCGCATCAACGCAAGGAACGCGCCCGGCAACCGCAGGGACGCCAACCACGCCTGACCTACACCGGGGTGGGCGAAGGGTTCCATCATCCACGGACGATGGAAGCTGGCCACGGCGACGGTCGTGTTGAGCAGGGTCAGGGAACGGATCCGGCCCGGCTGCGCTGCGGCGACTTCGAACCCTATCGGTCCGCCGATGTCGTGCACCACCAAGTGGAAACGATCAAGCTGCAACGCGTCGACGGCGGACAGCAACCAGCGGCCCAGCCCGCTCCAGGTATAGTCGGCATCTGGCGGACGCTCGGCGAGGCCCAGCCCGGGCAGATCCACCGCGATGCCGCGCAGGCCCCTCTGGGCCAGCGCCGGTACCACCTTGCGGTAGAGGTAGGCAGACGCGGGGACCCCGTGAACGCACACCACGGGCTCGGCGTCCGGCGCGCCCCCGTCGAGCACGAAGGAGCGCACTCCCGCGGCCGTGAAGGCTCGCCCCGACGCCCGGTAGCTGGCCAACAGTTGGTCTGCGGCGGGCGGCATTACGTCGTCGGACCGATCATCTCACTCCTCCTGTACTGGACAGTACACCGGTGTCTGCGGGGCGACGGAAACTTCGACTCGCCAACCAAGCTATCGGCAACGTCCGCCAAGAACACGATAAACGAACCCACTGCTCAGCGCTGTCACAATTCCGTCACCAATCGCCGCTTCAGCACCAGCCCGACTCGGCGGCGACGCCGGTGAGCAGATCACACCGTTTGATCGCGGGTCTGCGGCCCCGGCTGTGATCGCCGAGGCTGCAGTGTCACAATCCTTTTCACCGAGTTGAGGTGGATCAGAAGGTCATGCTTCCGGTGACGCGGACAGCGGTCGCGCTGGTGCCGTTCATTTCCGTCGACCAGTCCCGAAGGCCATCTGCGGCGCCGGCTGCATCTGCCGGTCCAGCCGCATCTGCCGGACCCTGTCCTTGAACTGCTGATTCTGGGCCGCGATCGCGTCGGTGATCTTGTGGTCACCGGGGGCGCTGTTGTTCAGGACCATGATTCCGACCATGGTGTGATTTGGCCCGACGACCCACGTTGCGCGGCTGTTGTCGTGGGCGGCGGTGTATATGCCCGCCGGAGCCGCGACCGGTGACGCCGCGAATTTCTCTGGGGCGGCGCCGTTCTCGTTCATCACGATCTCACCGCTGACGTTCTTGCCGTCGAAGGACGCCTTCAGGCGGTCGGCGTACGTCGAGGTCAGGTCCATCTGACCATTGCTCTGGGTGCCGAAGAAGTACGCCTCGTCGTTGGCGCCGTTGGTCGCGTAGGCGACGACCTCGTCACCCTCGACGGTGATCGCCACCGTCGTCATCGACGTGCCCTGTGCTGCAGGCATGTCGGCGATGAAGGTTGCCGCCGCAGGCATCTCAGCCGAGCTGTGGGCCCGCTCATCGCGGACGTCGCGGGTGCGCCGTGCGAACACGCGGTGAGCGTGCCGGCAGCGATCATGGCGCTGGCGCCAAGGACAAGCGCGCGGGCGTGCTTGCGGATCATGTTGACCCTCATCGGTATTCGTTCCATTCGTGTCGGTCGGCTCCGCCTCGGTCATCGTCGTCTCCGGCCGGGTGAACCCGTCGTAGTCGGAGCGCCCATGAAGGAGGTGTCCCGCGGCTCGATTCCAGCAGGGTGGGGTGTGCTGGACGGACTGCTCGCGATCGCAATCGGCTGCGCTAGTGGTCCGTCTCAGTTTTGGCTAACTACTTGTTGGAGTTTGGCGCGTGCGCGCTGGACTTTGGCGAGGATGGATTCGGCAGTGGCTGTCCACACGTAAGGTCTGGGATCTGCGTTGTGGGCGTTGAGGTATGCCTCGATGCTGGCGATCAGATCCGGCACGCTGGCGAACACGCCGCGACGGAGGTTCTTATCAGTCAGGTCGCGGAACCAGCGCTCGACCTGATTGAGCCACGACGACGAGGTCGGCGTGAAGTGCAGATGAAACCGCTCGTGCCGGTTGAGCCATCGGTCCACCTCGGCGTGCTTGTGTGTGCGTCGGGTTGACGCAGCGCGCGCACCACTATCCGTTCCAACTGTCCGGCGGTCAGCGACAGCGTGTCGGGATAGCCCGTGCACTGGCGTTGCGGCCGTCGGTGCTGCTGGCCGACGAAGCGACCGCGGGACTCGACCCCACCACCAAGGCATCGGTCGTCGAACTGCTGCGCGACGACCTCGAGCTGTCCATCGTGTTCATCACCCACGAGATGGACACGGTGCTCAAGATCGCCGACTCGGCGGCCCGGCTGGACCACAGGAGCATCGTGGAGTCCGGCCGGCTCGTCGACTTGTTGACCGACCCCGGTTCATCTCTCGGCGCCGAGCTGCGGCCCCGTCGTGTGGACGCCGAACCGGTGGTGGGTCAACAGGTATGGCAGGTGATCTACAGCTCGCCCGCGGTGCCCGCCGACTGGATCGGTCGCGCGTCTGTCGATCTCGGCGTGCCGCTGTCGCTGCTCGGCGCGTCGGTTCAGGTCGTCGGCGAGGTGTGCGTTGGCGGTGCCACCCTCGGAGTCCCGGTCGACCTCGCCCCGCGAGTGGCCGGAGTGCTGGCGAAATACGGGCTGTCGGCGACCCGCGATGACGACCACGACGAGCTGGAGGGGGTGGCGTGAGCGAATCCATCCTCGCCAATGCGAAGGTGCCGCCGAACGAGCTGCCCGGGCTGCTTCTTCCCGCGCTGCTCGACACCTTGACCATGGTCGGCATCGTGATGGTGATCGTGGTATTGGTCGGCATCCCGTTCGGCGCGCTCGTGCACAACCTGGCACCCGGTGGGCTGTTCGAGAACCCGGCGTTGCACACGCCGCTGAGCTGGATCATCAACGTCGGGCGCTCGCTGCCGTTCCTGATCCTGATGGCCGCGATCATCCCGTTCACCCGGCTGATCACCGGCACCAACATCGGCATCGCGGCGGCGGTGGTGCCGATGTCGCTATCGGGCACCGCGTTCTTCACCCGCATCGTGGAGAACTCGCTGCGGTCGGTGCCGCCGTCGGTGGTTCAGGTGGCGCGCGCCTCGGGCGGGTCGCGGCTGCAGGTCATTCGCACCGCCCAACTCAATGAGGCCGTGCCGTCGATCATCGGAGGCCTGACCATCACCACCATCGGGATGATCGAGTACTCGGCGATCGCCGGGGCTATCGGGGCCGGCGGAATCGGTTACGTCGCAATCACATACGGCTACCTGAGATTTGACCATGTGGTGATGCTGGCCACCATCGCCATCCTCGTCTTCGTTGTCGCCGCCATTCAGTTGATCGGCGACGGCCTCGTCCGCTTCACCACACCGCACAGCCGGGGTCGCACCCGCAATCGTCCTTTCGCCGCGCAACCGCGCCCTGACACCCTGACCGCCTGATCCAAGGAGCCATCCATGACCACCACGCCCACCCCCACTGACAAGGCCGACGACCACGGTTTCGAGCTCAAGAGCCGCCGCAAGTGGCTCTGGATAGCGGTCGGACTTGTCGTCGCCGTCGTGGCCGTCGTCGCGGTACGGATCGTGTTCTTCTCAGACACCAAGTCCGCCAACGAGACTGCAGGCGCGACACTAGTGGCTGCCACCCAGGAGGGCTACGCGGGCGAGAAGGCGGTTATCGAGTTCGTCGCCCGCGAAGTCGCGCCAAGATACGGCATCAAGGTGGCCTTCCGCGGGCTTTCCGACAGCAACACCATCAATCGGGCGGTCAGCGAAGGTGAGGTGGCCGCAACCACCTACCAGCACAAGCTCTGGCTCGCCCAGGTGCTGGAATCCAACCCCGATTTCCGCTTGACCGCGGCGGCGCCGATCTTCCGGTGGGCGTTCGGCGTCTGGTCGGACAAGTACAGAAGCCCGCAGGAAATCCCGAACGGCGCCACCATCTCGTTGCTCGCCGATCCTGCCAACGAGTCACTGGGGCTGTGGTACCTCGCACAGGCGGGACTGATCACGTTGCGTCCGGACGCCGGCAGCACCGCCCTGACCCAACGGGACATCGTCGCCAATCCGCGCAACCTGCAGTTCAAGCTGCTTGACTTCGGGGCTCAGGCGCGCGCGCTGCGCGACCTCGACGCGGCTGCGGGTTTCAACGGGGACTACCTCCTGGCCGGCATCCCCAAGGACAAGCTCATCTTCGCTCCGAAGTCGCCCGACGACTACGCCTCCGTCCTCACCGTCGGCAGCAAGTGGACCGACACCGAGAACATCAAGAAGCTGGTCGCGGCCTTCCATGACCCGGCGGTGCAGCAGTTCCTGGCCACCGACCCGACCAACGGAGAACTGCTGCCGCTGTAGCGCCGGGAGTTGTCGTAAGTCGTCGAATTCCCATTTCGCACATCGAGTGTCAACCGATTCACTCAATTTGAGTCAATCGGTTTGGCACGTCGAGGGTGGATGCCGACCTGCCGTCACCGCATCGGCGGGCCGATGAGATGCCACACCCGCGGCGCGGCGGCGCGCAGACGGCGGCGGGTTAGCCGGATGCGACCGTCCCCGGCGGCGCGCACGAGGCCGACGAAGGCACCCAGTACCAGTGCTATGAGTTCGGCGGGGTCACCTGATCGAAGATCGCCGGTGCGCTGATGACGACGGATGAAGCGCTCGATCTGGCTGTCCAGTGCCAGCGCGATCGCCCGGCTATCCGCGTCGAGATAGGGCTGGTGGCGGTGGGTCTCCAGAAAGGCGAACGCCGTCGGATGGGCCAGCGTGAAATCGGTCAGCCCGTCCCAGTAGAGCCCGAAGCCCGCGACCGCCGATGGGGCAGCCGCGGCCGGCGCGAGCGCGGCGGCCAACTCGCCCTTCCAGAACCGGAACAACTCATTGGCGAGCACCTCCTTGGATTCGAAGTGGCGGTAGATCGTCCCGGCCCCCACCCCGGCCCGCGCGGCCACCAGGGGCATCGCGGTGCCGTAGAAGGTGCGCTCCTCGAACAGCTCCAATGCGGCGTCGAGGACCGCCTCCCGCTTGGTGGTGCCCATCGGCGGATCGTTCATTCCGCACCGCGACCTTGTCAAGACGGGTGCTTGACAACGGCTTGGGGCGGACTGAACAATCATTCCGGTCATCGACCATCGAGGAGCACTCATGATGCGCACAGCAGCCGACCGGTGCACCCGATGAGCTCCGACGGGGCCGGCCGGCGGGCACTCGTCACCGGCGCCTCGGGCGGTATCGGTCTCGAACTCGCGCGGCTGCTCGCCGCCGATGGCTACGCCCTGACCCTGGTGGCCCGAAGCGCCGACAAGTTGCAGGCGCTGGCCGCCGAGCTCGGCGGCGCCAACGTGGTTGCCGCAGACCTCGCACAGCCGGGTGCCGTCGACGAGGTGGTCGCCGCGGCCCCAGACGTCGATGTCCTGGTGAACAACGCCGGTGTCGGCGACTTCGGTCCGTTCGCCGACACCGACCCGGCGAAGAACGCGGGGATGGTCCAGTTGAACGTCACCGCGCTCACCGAGCTGACCCGGGCCTACCTGCCTGCGATGCTCGCGCGGGGCCACGGTCGCATCCTCAACGTGGCCTCGACGGCGGCGTTCCAGCCCGGACCGCTGATGGCGGTGTACTACGCGACGAAGGCCTACGTCCTGTCCTTCAGCGAGGCCGTCGCCGAAGAGGTACGCGGGACCGGCGTCACCGTCACCGCCCTGTGCCCCGGCCCCACCGAATCAGGCTTCCAGGCCGGCGCAGCGATGGAAGACTCCAAGCTCGTCAACGGCCGCAACCTGCCCGGCCCCGCCGTGGTCGCCAGGGCCGGATATCGGGCGATGCACCGCGGCGACGCCATCGAGGTGGTGGGACTGTCCAACAAAGTCCTGGCATCCTCGGTCCGCTTCACTCCCCGACCGGTGATGCGGCGACTCGTACACCGTATGCAGGCCGCGGCGCACTGATGGCGTCGCGGCCGGTGATGCGAGTGCAGTGGAAGCTGCACAAGTTGGTGTGGCGGGCCTCCGGCGGCCAGCTCGGCACCCGCGTGCTCGGGATGCCCGTCCTCGAGTTGATCACCACCGGCCGCAAGACCGGTCAACCCCGACCCATCCTCATCAGTTATCTCAACGTAAACGGAGCGCCCACACTGATAGGCACCCACGCCGGAGCCGAACACGACCCGGCGTGGGTCGGCAACCTGCGAGCCAACCCGGACGCCACCGTCGTCCGCCGAGGCCGGCGCCAGACTGTGCGGGCGCGGTTCCTCGACGGCGATGAGCACGATCGTGCCTGGCAGGCGGCCATCGCCACCAGCACCCAGTTTGAGGACTACCGCGCCGCGATGAGCCGCCCCGTGCCGATCGTGGCCCTCGACACCGGCTAAGCGTCGGCTAAGCCTGCGGCCGCTGATGCGCCGAACGGCAGAGTCCACCATAGTCCCGATTTGGGATACAGCTGGGGGCCTGATCGTCCGGGAAGCCCAACTACGGCGCGGCAGCGGAGTGCCCGATCGAGGCGATCAATCTGATCACCAACGGGATCCGGTTACCCACGATCCTCGTTTCGTCACCGAGATCGGCGCACGCGACCGCCCCCGGCCGGCCGGGTGAACATCCATTTGCAGTTCGCCGTGCGCCCCGCCACGCAATGCGCGGCAGAGACCTGCGCCGACGGAGGTTTGACCGGCACCCTTGTCGCCGCCGCCGCCGCCGAACGTAACGTCAACGATCACGAGCTCGGCGCCATCATCCAAATGCGGCGTCGCCCATCCAGATCGCGGCGCGCATACCTACCGGATCGCCAAGTCGCACCGGTGCCGCCGGACATCAACGCCCTGCTGGACGCCACCAGCCGCGGCCTGAAGGCGATACCCAACGACAACCTCGATGCACGCAAGAATCTCGACTCGCTAACTTCAGGCCGGAATCGTAGCGAACGCGAACACCAAGCAGGACTACGCAGGCCAGTATCTGAGCTTCGACCTCAACTTGAACCTACCTCCGGTCTGCAACACCGGATTCGCGCCGATCCAGCTGCAGCGGGCAGAGTTCTACCAGGATGCCGGGCCAGAGCGCGGATCGACTTCGATGTCCACCGCAACGGCGACATCGGATCATCCCTGGTCACAGAATCGATCAGCGACTCGAACGCGGCCGCCAACTCGTGTACTACCTCGCGACGCCAATCCGACGGCATAGGCTGTCGAGAACTCCAGGCGGGAGGATGAGCCATGCACGACGCGGTCGACGTCGATCGAGGGTTGCGCTCGGAAGCGGTGTTCATGGCAATCGGTGGCCTGGTCCTGGGGCTGGCGGTAGTCGTGTCACCGGCGAGGGCGGCGCGATTTTTCGGCTTCCGCGCGAACACCCCAATTCGACGGCCGTGACGATGGCCCGGCTCGACGCGATCCGCGAAGCCTCACGCGGCGTGTACCTGATCCACGAGGCGCGCAGCGAGCACGGGCCGCGAGTGTCGACGGCCGCCCTCAACCTCGGGATCGACGTCTCCGACGCCGCCATGTTCGTCGCGCTTGCCGCCGACCGCCCAGAGCTTCGTCGTGCGTCGGTGACGCTCACGCTGTTCGCCGGCGGCGTGAGCGTGCTCTGGGAGCGCTACCTGGGGCCACGTTCGTGCCAACGCGCGCGGCCGGCGGTGAAGCACGATTTGCCCCCGGCTCGCCGGACCATCGACTAGGAAGACACACGGTGCCCGACGCCGCGAGACCATCACCGACACCTCCCACCGCGTTCCGCTACCCCGCGGGCAAGACGGGCACCCAGCGGGCGAAGTGGTGCAACCGGGTCATGCGGTGGACCGGAATCGATGTGTTCCCGTCGGACGAGATCGCCGACGCGTTCATCGCGGGATTGTCCGAGGGCGACCCGGTCGCCGAGCGGTTCGTCGCCGAAACCTACCACGGCCCACTGGGCGCCCGACGCGCCCGAGACCTCGTCGAGGAAGCACTGCGGGTGGGCATCGGCAGCGTGGCCGAGGCACCGGAGTCAATGCGGACGCTGTTCGAGGAGTTCGAGCGGATTCCGGACTGGGTCGACACCGAGCTGGTCGAACAGGGCGCCGCAGTGTGGCGGCGCTGGGCGTACGCCCTCGGCGCGGTGGGCAACGCCGGCACGATGGACACCTACACCGAAGGGTGGCTGGCGCAGCCGCTTTCGCTGTCCGGCGGCTACGCCGGGGCCAGGGCGCTGCACCGCTATTTGGAGACCTCGCGCTGGTGGATCGAGGTCAGCCGACCCGGCGCGGTCCTGACGCCGGGATCGACCGCGCGCAGCATCTCGTTGCACGTGCGCATCATGCACGTCAGCGTTCGTGCCCGGGTCAAGCAGCACCCCGAATGGGACGCCCAGCGTTGGGGGCTTCCGATCAGCCAGTCGGCGATGCTGCTGACCCTGCTGGGCGGCAGCGTCGCACCGGCCGCCGGGCTGTTTCTGCTCGGGCACCTAACGTCTCCATGCGAGATGCGCGCGGTGCTGCACTTCAACCGCTACTGCGGTCACCTAGTCGGTGTACGTTGCACCGACTACTTTCCGCAGACCGCCACCGACGCCTGGCGCATCCTGTTCATGGCCGACTCTGCCCGCAGCTACGACTCAGGAGACATCGGCAGGGAACTCGTCGAATCGTTCGCTCCGGCATTCGCACCGAAACCGAAACAGCGGGGCATCGATCGGTTGCGCGCCGAGTATCACTACCGCATCCAGGCCGGATATGCGGGCCTGTACATGCTGCCATGGAATCGTCGCCGCTACGACTTGCCGTCACCCGCACCAGGAATCGTGCTGCTGCTGCTGCGCGCCCCGGTGATCGCCGTTGTCGAGATCGCCAGACGCGTGCTTCCCGGCGTCGACCGACACTGGCAGCAGTCCTCGCTCAACCGGTGGGAACGGTGGCTCCACTGGCAGTCCGTCGGCAAGGCCGCCGAATACAACGCCGCCATTCCGTTACGGCGCTGACTTCGACTCAGACACAACGCGCGCCATCCGTGCCGTGCTGCGTGCGGGATGGCCTCCCGACGTTGTCCCCCTCGACGGCGATCAAGCGATTGCGACCATGGGGCTGATCGCGAGGTGACGGGCGTCGTGTCAGATCAGATGGCCTGCACAACGGCGGTCGCGACAGCCAGTGCGACGCCGATCACCGCGGGCGTCGTTTCGGTCACCCCGTCGCCGGCCCGCACGTGGAAGATGACGGCACCGACCGACAGCAGGGCCAGCCCGCTTGCCGCCGCCACGCCAAGCGGCGGCCACGTCAGGCCCACCAACACACCAATGACTCCGGCCAGCTCGAGCAGGCCGATTAGTCGCCACTGAGTTGGCGGGACGCCCAGGTGGTCACGGATGGCGAGCGATCGCTGGACGCCGAGCAGTTTGATAGAGCTGGAAAACGCGAACAGTCCCGCGAGGAGGACCGTCACGATCACGGTGGAGGCGACCATCGCCGCAGCATATTCGACGGAAATCGGCAGTGATCCACCGCGTGCGGCTCTGGCTCGCGCCAGCATCGATCGGCAGGCTCGGTATGCCGCGCCGGGGTCAGCTTTCGCGCGCCACTGGCCAGAATCCAATGCTGGCCGATCGGCCAAGGAACTCATCGACGCGTCCACGCTGGTCAATCTCTCGACGATCTTGACCCAGAACCCGCGCTACATCTCGACGGGTCGGAGGCCGCCCCGGCGCATCGCCGGTGCGACGCCGCTGAATCAGCGTCCGAACACCACCGACCAGAACGGCCAAACCACCAAAATTGGAGAGCCCGACTGCCACTACTACGGCGACCGGTCGACGGTGGAGTGGGATCGCGCGGCATCCGCTGGGTGACCGCGCGTACTCGAATCAGGCGGCGACGACGTACGTGTTCAGCGGACGTCGCCGGGACTTCCGGAGGGACCCTCATCCGCTGATGAGTAATGGGATGGTCACCGCGATGAGAACAGTGAGCCCCCACATTGCCGGAGCCGACCCAAGGGTCTGTTCGCGTTGCTCGGCGACGCGTTCGGCCTCGGCGGCCGACGTGCTTATCCACCAGGGGTTGGCCCTGGCCTCCAGCCGATAGTAGACGGCACCGAGCGCCGCGCCGTACCCGAGATGGCCCACGAGCGATGGGAAGGCGGCGTCGATTCCGGCGGCGTTCCAGTGGGGTGCGGCGCCGGTGAGGACGGGAAACAGGGTCAGCGCACCAAGCACCCCATTGGCTTCTCGTCATTCCATATCATCGTGGCTGTGCCGCTTAGTTGCAGCGTTATCCCCGTGGGGAAGTCGATGAACAACAGGGCCGCGGTGGGGTCGACGGTCAGATTGCCCAGGCTGTTGAACAGGTTGTTGCCCAGGTAGTCCGGCCACCAGAGGCGGTCGTGCTCGACGTGGACGAACCCCGCCGGCCCGCCGCGGTGGGAGGCGTCGTTGCCCGACGTCGGATGGGTGGTGCCCATGAAGAATGTGTCGGCCCGTTCGATCAGCCGACCGTCCTTCGGGCGCAAGAGTTCGCCGGCGAACACCGGTGTGCGGTCTGGGCCGGAAGCGCTGGCGGGGAGGCGCAGGTGGCGGTTCCGGATGAATTTTGGGCAGTTGCCGTACGCCTGGTCGACCTCGATTGCCAGACCACCGGAATCAGCGTGGGCGAGAACGCCGTTGATGCGCACTCGGCGTCGGGCGGCGAAGTCGATCACGACGAGCCCGGCGGGCTGGCCGGGCGGTAGACCGTGCAGCGGGTCGGCGTCGGGAATGGAGGTCTTGATCTGCAGTGTGGTCGGTGTCACCGCCCGTAGGAACCCGGGTTGTCCCAGCAGCGGTGAGGTCCACAACCGGCCTGCGGTGTCGCGCGCGGTCAGGACCGCCAGCTGCGCCGCCGCCACGAAGTCAGCGGTGGCTGCGCGCAGCTGGCCGCGGGCCGCCATCGGGGCCAGCCGCTCGGCGCGCGAGCGCACTCCGGCGCGCGTCTGGACGGCCAGCTCGCCGCTTTGGAATCCCACAGCGGCGGACCGGTCGCTCGTCAGCTGCAGGTCACAAGGGATTGCGACCGGCGAAGGCGACGACTCGCTGGGTGGGCGTAGCGTCCGAACCCGCCTCTACCTCCGGACCGAAGAGGTCTTGGGGTCGCAGCGCTGGGACGAGCTGCGATCCCACCGCTTCGGCCAGGGCGGCCTCGGCCTCGTCGAACTCTATCGGCTTGCCGATGGCCACGGCCAGGTCCCAGCTGTGGATCAGCGTCGAGTAGGTGATGATGCCGATCGCCTGGCGGGCAGGCATCTCCCCGATAACGGTCGCGACGGGACGTTCCCAGTCGGTGATCGTGGCCCACGCCTGTTGAGAGCGGTCGACGGACTTCTCGAGGACCGTGAGCGGGGCTGAACCGACGATGTCGGCTCCGCTGAAGAGTTCCTGCTCGGTCGGGCCGCCCTGTCCGTCGAGGGCTGCCGCGAAGGCGTCGATCGTGGCAACGGTGTGGCTGAGCAGTGACCGCACGCTCCACCCCGAGCACGGACTGGGTAAGTCCAGATTCGACGCGCTCAGAGTGGAGACCAGGTCGACCAGGTGTCGATCGGCCTGTTGCAGCAGTTCCAGCGAATTCATCCGAGTTCCTTCGAGTAGTCAACGGTTGATAGTGGGATTTACCGTTAGAGTTCTACCTGCCTTGATCTAACGTTGTCAACATCCTGATAGCATTAGTCTAATGAACACCGGGTCACGGCTGGAGAGGGCACAAGCGGCCGGATTCTTCGTGGCCGGAGAGCCCTTGGCTGTGGACTTGGCCGACACGATCATCACCAGTCGGGACCCGGTCGTCGATCTGCTCGCCGACGAGGCGACCTGTCGGTTCTGGTGGGGCCTGCAGCAGGATCGGCTCCCCGACGAGGCGCCGGCACCGTCGCTGGCCCTCACCATTGAGCTACGTCGATCTGTTCGCGAGATACTCGACGCGCACATCGCCGGGATTGCGCCCAGCACAACCGTCGTCGATCGCGTCAACGACATCGCCGCCGACGTGGCCTGCACACGCCAGCTGGTGCAGACCCCAGCCGGGTGGGCGGCCCTGACCATCTACCATCCACCCGCCGACCGGCTCTATGAACTCGCGCTGGCAGCCGTCGCCGAGAACCTCATCGATCTGCTGGTCGGGCCCGAGCACAACCGCCTGCGCCGATGTGAGAACCCGACGTGCAGCATGCTCTTCGTCGCAACCGACCCCCGCCGCAAGTTCTGCACCCAGAACATCTGCGCCAACAGGACACGAGTGGCCCGGCACTACCACCGCCACCGCTCCAACTGATCTAGGCACCGGCCAACCGCGCCGATGCCTACCTCGTCGGCAATCACCCGCGGCCGTTTGACAACAGAGGCTAATAGCGACCGTTCGAGTCGTGCCAGATTGTACTGGCTAGTACAGTACTGGGATGGAGCTTTCTCGGAGAAGGGCGTGTAAATGAGGGCGGTCGAGTTGACGGGTTTTGACGGGATTGACAGTCTGCGATTGTCGGATGTCGAAACTCCTCGACCGGGCGCCGGAGAAGTGTTGATCCAAGTCCGGGCCGCCGGCATCAATTTCGCGGAACTGGAACAGACGTTGGGGCGATACCCGTTTACCCGCCCGCTTCCCGGGGTCCTCGGTTTCGAGGCCGCAGGCGAGGTCGTCGAGCTCGGGGAAGGTGTCAACACTCTGCAGATCGGCGACAGAATCGTCGCCCCCGTCTCCAGCGGTGGCTATGCCGAGTACGCGACGGCCAACGCGAACTTTGCGCTACCGGTGCCCGAGGGCATCACCTTCGCCCAGGCAACCAGCATTGTGATTCAGGGAATATCGGCCTACGCCTTGCTGAAACTCGCCGCCAAACCGGGACCCGATGAGACAGTTCTGATCCAGGCCGCGGCTGGCGGTGTGGGGCTCTATCTGGTGCAACTCGCCCGAATCATGGACGTTGGCAAGATCATTGCACTGGCGAGCAGCCAGGAGAAGCTTGACCTCGTCACTACGCTCGGCGCCGACGTCGCGATCGATTACTCCCTCGACGGGTGGACCGAACGTGTGCTGGACCAGACCGGGGGCAAAGGGGTCGACGTTGTGCTAGAAATGGCGTCCGGGGACATCCGGCGCGGCCAGCGTCGGGCTGCTCGCCCCATTCAGACGCTACGTGATGTTCGGCGCAAAGAACGTGCAGGATACGTGGGCGCCAAGGCAGATCCAGCAACTCATCCACAACAATCAGACAGTTGTCGGCTTCAACTTCCCCTCACTTGACCCGAGCGCCGTGCAGCGACTGGTGCAGCAGCTCCTCGCGCGTATCGGCGCAGGAAGGATCCGGATCATTGCCGATGCGATATTCCCGTTACCGGAGGTCAAGAGCGCGTACGAAGCGATAGCTGCCCGCCGCACGATCGGCAAAGTCGTTCTCGTCCCCTAATGGACCAACCAAAGGAGTTTCATCATGTCCCGCTTCGCCGCTACTAATGACTCGTCGGCCAGTGAAGATGAACAACTAGCACGATCTGCGATCAACCAAGCGTGGGGTGGTGTGCCGAATCTTGGTGCTGTACTGGCACTCTCCTTACCACTGACGCGTGCCGTATTGGCCTTCGATGCAGCTCTGGAAGGCGGCTCGCTATCCGCGCGAGTCGTCGAGCAGTTGGCGATCGCCGTTTCCGAGAAGAACCGCTGCGCATACTGCCTCGCCGCGCACACCGCGGCGGCGCGCAGTGTCGGCGTGTCTGCCGCCGATATCGCCTCGGCACGGATCGGCCAGGCCACTGACGCCAAAACGGCGGCGGCGCTTCGCTTTGCACAACAGGTGGTCGGTTCCAGGGGCTTCGTCAGTGACTCAGAACTCGCCGCTGTGCGCGCGGATGGATGGCGTGACGCCGAAATCCTCGAGATCGTCGGCCACGCGTTGGCAACGACGCTATCGAACTACGTCCACCATATAAGCGAAGTGGAGATCGACTACCCGGCGGTTCCTTTCGCCGCGGCGGAAAGCGCAGTTACTCAACTGGAGCACCGGCCGTAGGGCGCGTCGATTCTGTAAAGCACCAACTCGCCCGGTATGAGACCGCGCCGGCGATAGAATCGGATCGCGGAATCGTTCTCGGCCATCACCGCCACCGTGAGATTGAATACGCCTTGGGAGTGAAGTCTTGCCTCGACGCGGTCCATCAGAGCGGTACCGATTCCGCCGCTGCGATATTGGGGAAGAACGGCCAGGGTGTACAGCTCGGCGAAGCGGCTCCCCAGGGGAAGGTGCCGTTGTCACCACTGTGAATCAGTGCCAGCGCATACCCGATCGCCGGTCCGCCGCCAACCGGTCGAGCGACGTAGAGGATCGCTTCACCCGCAGCGAAGTGCCGAAGGTAGCTCTTCTGTCGCTCGTTCCACGCTGCCTCGTCCGGTTCAGTGAGCTCCACGCGTGAAACGCCTCGGTGATGCTGATGGAGTGACGCGAAAACCGCACGCAACTCGGGCACGGCATCGACCGCGCCCTCAGTTACCTCAAACCTCGTTGTCACCAGGGCGACGATAGGCGGCAATCCATCTCAGCGCACATGAAATTCGCGTCGCTTGGACCGGATTTCATCGGCGGGACCGTCGTTTGCTCTGTCGCCGCTGATCATGCCGGCGCGCGGGGAACCGTCCGCTGGCGCGTTGGGTGGCGGTCGCGCGGCTCGCTGGGCATGACGAACTCGTTGACGTGAAGGACCTGCCATCGGCTGGGTCGGGCCTGGAAGCGATATCGTGACCCGATGCCCAAAACGAGCCTGCCGGAGGGATCCAGCCTCCCCGCCACAGAACGGGGGCGTCGGAGTCGGGCAGCGATCGTTGACGCGGCCGCGACCATGATGTACGAGCGCGGAGTGGGCGCGACCAGTCTGGATGATGTGTTGGCGGCCGCCGGCTGTGGCAAATCGCAGCTCTACCACTATTTCGCCGACAAGTCAGACCTAGTGCGGGCCGTTATCGACCGGCAATTAGAACTCATACTGGACGCTCAACCCGGAATTGCTCGGGTGGACTCATGGGCGGGGCTGCGCCGATGGGCCGATCAGATCGTCGACATGCACCGGGTTCCCGGGGGGCCGTTCGCCTGCCCGCTGGGCTCGATGGCCGCTGAACTGAAAAACGACGATTCCTATGTCCCGACGCTTGACGCCGCGTTCGGTCGGTGGGAGGGGTTGCTCACGGCGGGTCTGCAAAAGATGCGTGACCGCGGGCAGCTGCGCCGAAGCGCAGATCCGCACCTCCTCGCACAAACGCTCATCGCCGCCCTGCAGGGCGGAATGCTGCTGGCTCGGATCCACGGCAACGCCGATATCCTTCAGGACGCGGTGGACAACGCCCTCGCCACACTACGCGGTAAGTCGGCCCCCCGGCGCTGACCAGAGTCGGGGGTTTCTTGATCGGGTCCTTCAGGCCGCTGGCTCACGCTGGAGCGAACGGAGCGAGCGCCAGTCCGGTAACGGTTCCCAACGCACGCCGAAGCGGCTCGACATCGCCGCTGAGCTCGGCCAGGAGCAAGCCTCCCTGGTAAGCGGCCAGCAGCCCGACCGCCATTACTGGTGGATCGGCGCCGGGAATCAGCCCGCCGTTGTCGGCGACACGTCGAAGCCCTTCCGCCAGGAGGGTCTCCCACTGCGCGAAGCCCGCCTTCAGCGCTGCCCGGGCAGCCTCGTCACTGTCGGTGAGTTGGTGAATCAATGCCCCCATCGGACAGCGGATCACGGCATCGGGCTCGCTGTGATGGCTGACCAGTTCGTCGCAGAATCGCTGCACGTCCTCGGCCGTGGACATATCTGTGATGGCGGACCGTACCTCGTCGAGCACGCGCTGAACTTGGCGTGAAGCCATGTCGGCGACGATGTCGGCCTTGTCGGCGAAGAAATGGTAGAGCTGCCCACGTCCGACACCCGCCGCAATACCAATATCGTCGAGGGTTGTCGCGTGGACACCTTGTCTGGTGAAGAGCTCACAGGCGGCGTCAAGGATGCGACCGACCGTAGCCCGCCCGCGATCCGTTGTAGGAGTTGTGATCACAGTCATCAATCCCGTCGAAGAACAACTTGTCTTCCATGGTAGATGACACAGAGAAACTGTACTGTAAAGTACAGTAAGGAACGGCGCCCATCATGTCGGCGTCGTCCGATCGAAGGGACTCCCGTGCACGTTGATGTTGGTACGACCTTCCCCACTGGCATCAGAGTGGAATCGCCACGAGGACCGGTCACCGTATGGCAGCTGCTCGGGAAAGGGCCCGTAGTGGTCGCCTTTCACCGGATGTGGTGCCCGTTCTGTCAACAGGCCGCCCGGGATCTCGTCGCGGTGAGAGACGATCTAGAGGCGTGCGGCGCCCGGGTGGTGATTGTGTATCGCGAGGACGTTGGGTCAGTTGGGGGTTCGTGTGCCGATCGTGCGATCCCGTTCGACTGCGTGAGTGATTCGGACCGCCAACTCGAACAGGCCGCCGACATCACCAAATTCTCGCTCTCGCGCTACCTGGCTTTCTCTCCGGCGAAGATGATTCGCGCTCTTCGCTCTGGCAGCCGAATTGGTATGAGCGCGCACTTCCTTCAAGGCCGCGGGACCTTCGTACTCGATCGCACAGGGAAAGTCGTGTACGCACACCGCAGCACCACTGCCGCCGACCTCCCGCAGATCAATGACGTTCTTGTCGCGGTGCGAGCTGCAGCGAACGACAACACGGATGACCTGCGTAACCTGTGAGTCGCCTCGACGGCGGATGTGACGCCCAGGGGTGGAACCGCAAAGAAGTCGTCGCAGGCCTTGTCGATCAGTTCGGCGCGGCACGGCGACGGGACGAATTCAATGCCGCCGAGGACGCGGATAGTTGTGGTATCTCACCACGTTGGTTACACGGACGCCCGCGGTTATCTTAAGGCCTTTCGGTTCGGCGGTGGCAGGGGAAGGGTTCGTGACACCGGATTGCGGATCGACGGTCAGGCGAATGCAGAGTATCGGTCGTCGGGTAGCGTGAGCAGGGTATCGGCGCACCACGTGTAGAGGTGGTGTGGCACGCCAGGTCACCGATCGTCATTGCGGGCTGTTCGGCCATCACAATTCCGTTGGCCGTGACGGGGTTTGGACGTGATGCAATGTGTTGGCGCGCAATGCGTCCAGAACGTTTTGCGGTGTGGGCAGGTCGAGTCGGCACACGTCACCGACCGGCGCTGCAGCCTCGGGGCACATCACATCGACACCGTTGACGAGGACTGTCGGTGATGGGTAGCGACCTACCTGGTCGATGATCGGCACGTCGAGGCCCAGGCTGGTGAGGCAGTCGGTGATGACCCGTCGGGCGGCTGCGGCGTTGGGGCAGTCCGGCGCGGTGAGTAGTTCGATTCGCATGCGGTCACTCCTGGGCGGTCGACGGTGGTGTGGTTGCGGCGGTTTGGATGTCGTGCAGGATCGGGCATTCACGCTGGGCGCGGCTGCAGGTCGGCGATCCGGGTACGGGCCATCGTCTTGGCGTCGCCACAGGAGGCGGGGCCGTCGGCCAGATTTAGCAGTTCCTCGACATCATTGAGGGTGGAGCCAGTGTTGGCCCGAAACCCCGAGCGGGTTCGCTCCGGTCGCGGTAGTAGCCCGCGGCGCTCGTAGTAGCGCAGGGTCTGGGTATTGACGTGGAGCCGGGCGGCTACCTCGCTGGTTCTCACCCCACCAGCATGAACCCTGTGCCCAAACTATCGAGCAGCCAGGCAGGGTTTCACAACAGTGAGTTCGGATTGGCCCTTTCTAATCTAGCCTCGATTATTCATAGAAATTGATGTGGGTCCGGTCTGGTGGTGAATTGTGCTGCTGGGTACTGGTTTCGGTGTGGTGGCGTGGTTGATTGGTCCCGTGTCGCCGGGTGGGGCGGGCTTTCCTTGGGGCCATTGCTTGACGACCGCCTTCTTGACGACCGCCCGCTTCTCCCTTGGGCGTGTCAGATGGTTTGTGTGAGGTAGCTGTGCTCCTGACTGAAAGCCGAGACACTGATGACTGTGGTGGATAAGAAGCTTGACCGTGAGGAACGCCGGCGTGCGCAGCAGGCTGGTGTGAAGGCCCTGGAGGCCTCGGGCGCCCTTGATGAGCTGTATTCGATGATCGACGCCGGCGAGGTACAACTCGATGGCAAGGACGGACTGATCCAGCAATTGATCAAGGCCGGACTTGAGCGGGGCTTGCAGGCCGAGCTCAGCGATCATCTCGGCTACGACAAGGGCGACCCCGAGGCCGCGTTGTTCCCGAACTCGCGCAACGGCTCGTCTGCGAAGACGGTGGCCACCAGCGTGGGCGACGTCGAGCTGGCGATCCCACGCGATCGTGATGCCACGTTCACACCCACGCTGGTCCCCAAAGGCTCACGGCGCGTGGGCGGGCTTGACGACATGATCGTCTCGCTCTACGCCGGCGGGATGACCGTGCGCGACATCGAGCATCACCTGGCCTCGACGATCGGGACCGAGATCAGTCGCGAGACGATCTCCAAGATCACCGACGAGATCCTCGACGAGGTCCTGGCCTGGCAGCGTCGCCCGCTCGAATCGTTCTACCCGGTGATCTACCTCGACGCGATCGTGGTCAAGGTCCGCGACGGTGCTCACGTGCGCAACAAGGCTGCCCACATCGCCGTCGGCGTGGATATGGAGGGCGTGAAACACGTTCTGGGAATTTGGATTCAGGCCACCGAGGGCGCGAAGTTCTGGGCCGGGGTGTGCGCCGAGTTGGCCAATCGCGGCCTCGCCGATGTGCTGATCGTCTGCTGCGATGGCCTGACCGGCTTCCCTGAGGCGATCGAGGCGACCTGGCCGGACTCGCTCGTGCAGACCTGCGTCGTGCACCTGTTGACTGAACTAACTCCGGAGTTGTTGCAGCTCAGAGCGGGTGTGGTTATGGTTCCTCGCCATGGTCGTGCCGGAGGAGGCCCCACGGGATCTGGTGGGTCTGGTGGTCGTTCGCGCCGGTTTGTTGGTGGGCACCGGCGACGTGTGGCAGCCGTGGCGGCTGCTGGATCCGTCCGGCGTGCCGGTTGCGGCGGTGGATGCGTTCTTGCGGGATCTCAGCGCGGCTGGCCGGTCCTCGGCGACGCAACGGTCGTATGGGCTGGCGTTGTTGCGGTGGTTCCGGTTCTTGTGGTCGGTCCAGGTGCCGTGGAATCAGGCGACCCAGGCGGAAGCTCGTGACTTCAGCGTCTGGATCCGGTTGGCGGACAAGCCGAACCGCCGTTCGGGCAGGGGGCTGCCGGAGCCGCGGCCGAATCTAGTGACCGGGAAGGTGGGGCCTGGACGCAAGTATGCGGCGACGACGCGGGCGCATTCGGAGACGGTGCTTCGCAGCTTCTACGAGTTCCATCGCGAGGCTGGGACCGGCCCGCTGGTGAATCCGTTTCCGTCGTCCCGCAATCGTAGTCGCGCGGGTCGGCCGCATGCGCATCACAATCCGATGGAGCCGTATCGACGGGAGCGGTCGGGGCAGTATCGGCCGCGGCTGGTGCCGCGGGCGCCGCGCAGTATTCCGGATGCCCGGTTCGATGAGTTGTTCGCCCGGCTGGGGTCGCATCGGGACCGGGCACTGGTGGCGTTGTGGGTGTCGACCGGTGCTCGGGCCTCAGAACTGCTCGGTGCCTGTCAGGGCGATGCGAATCCGGGTAGGCAGCTGATCGCGGTGGTGCGCAAGGGCTCTCAGGTGTCGCAGCAGGTTCCGGCGTCACCGGATGCGTTCGTGTGGTTGCGGCTTTACCAGCATCAGATGCGTGGTCTGGTGTCCGAGGGTCCGAATCAGCCGTTGTGGTGGACGCTGCGGCGCCCGTTCCGGCGGTTGACCTATCACGCTGCGCATCGGATGTTCACTCGTGTCAATGCGATCCTGGGGGCGAACTGGACGTTGCACGACCTGCGGCACACGGCTGCCTACCGGATGGCCCGGGATCCGGGGATGCCGATCACCGACGTCCAATGGGTACTCGGGCATGCCTCGCTGACCACGACCCAGATCTATACGAACCCGGTCCCCGAGGACGTGATCGCCTCGGTGCTGGCGCATCACTCCCG
This sequence comes from Mycolicibacterium tusciae JS617, assembly GCF_000243415.2. The sequence continues at coordinate 83,183 of NZ_AGJJ02000003.1, read as the reverse complement.
CCGGGCCGGCAAGCAGAACCCAGGTCCGACCCTCGGTGCAGAATCCGCACCACAGCGGTATCGCCAGGACTCACTGGATGTGTTGTTCGGCCGGAGCGCACGGTGACCGAATCGCTGGCCGCAGTAGCCGATCCTCGTTACAAACCGTCGAGCTTGCACGCGGTACCGGAGCTGCTGGACCGGTTTCCGCCGCGGCGGTTGCCGACGAGGTGGGAGATCACGCGGGCGTCCCGGGGCGCGGTGCTGGCGCGGGCATTGGCCCAGCCGCTGCTCGGCACCACCGAACGTGCCCAGTCGCGGCATCATCGCGGAGTCAAGGCCGTCGTGGACTGGCTGGCCGAGTTCCCGGGCAGCACTTGGCAGGACCGATTCCTGGCCAGCACGAGCGAGTTCACCGACAATATCGGCTGGAAGCATGCTGCCGCTGGCTGGTGGTCGGCCACTCGCCCGGAACCGACAACCCTCAAGAGCGGCCTCAACATGGCTGCTATCGGGGTGACGTCATTGATCTGCGCCGACGTGCTGCGCCCACCGGAGCGCTGGTTGATGACACCGCGAACACCGAAGAATCTGGCTGCCCGTCTGGAACGGCTGCGCGACCCGCGCGGCTGGGCGGCGCTGCGAGCGGTCTGCGATGCCGATCCGGCCAGCCACGCCACGAAAACAACTGCAATGTGCCGGATCGCGGTCATCCAAGCCGCCAAGGGCGGCCTGATCGCCGACATCACCGTCGGTGACTGCCTGCAACTGCTGCAGACCATTGCCGATATCGGCGGCGGCAAGACCACCAGCGGCTACTTTTACCACCTGCTACATGCGATCGGTACCTTTCCGGCAGCCGCCCCGTCGACGGTTCGGGTGTTCGGCACCAGCGGGCAAAGTAGCGTCGAGCAGCTGATCGACCGCTATGGCATCGCCTGCCAGCCGATTCGCGACCTGCTCGTCGACTATCTGCGCGAACGCGAATCCACTGTTGACTACGTGACTTTGCAGCGACTCGCGACCACGCTCGGCAAACTGTTCTGGGCCGATCTCGAGCACCACCACCCGGGCATCGACTCACTCCGGCTGGCACCAGAGATCTCCACGGCATGGAAACAACGCATCCTTGCCCGCGAATCGGGCCTGTCTACCCTGGCGACGGTTCGCGCGTTCTACCTCGACATCGCCCAATGGGCGATGGAAGAACCCACCCGCTGGGGCCCGTGGGCAGCACCGAGTCCGATCCGCGCCGACGAGATGAGACGAACGAAATCCCTGCAGCGTCGCAAGTCCCGCATGGATCAGCGCACACGCGAACGCCTTCCGGTGCTGCCCACGCTGGTCGCATCAGTCAACACCGAACGACGAGCCGCCGCCGAGCTGCTGGCCGCTGCCCGGGCCACCACGCCCGGTCACACGTTCACCGGCGCCGGACAGACCCTGCGCCGCAGCACCCTAGCCAGCGGAAACGCCAGCGCAAAGATCTGGGCCGAGCACCCCGACACCGGCGTCCGCCGCGACCTTACCTTCGGAGAACACCAGTCCTTCTGGGCCTGGGCCATCGTCGAAGTGCTGCGCCACACCGGATTACGCATCGAGGAACTCTGCGAACTCAACCATCACAGCTTCGTCCAATACACCCTGCCCAGCACCGGCGAACTCATCCCGCTGCTGCACATCGCACCGTCAAAGACCGACAGCGAACGACTGCTCGTGATCAGTCCCGAACTCGCCGACGTCCTGTCAGCGATCGTCTGCCGAATCCGCGGCACCGACGGTGCCGTCCCACTAGTCGCCGCCTACGACTACCACGAAAAAGTCTGGAACCCATTGATGCCGTTACTATTCCAACGGCACTACGGCGGCGAACGACGGCCGATCATCCCGGCCGCGGTCCGGCGGCTGCTCAACGCAGCACTGGCCAGTACCGGCCTCACCGACACCACCGGGCAGCCATTGCGATTCCTGCCACACGACTTCCGTCGTATCTTTATCACCGATGCTGTGCTCAACGGGATGCCACCGCACATCGCCCAGCTCGTCGTCGGCCACCGCGACATCAACACCACCATGGGCTACAAGGCCGTCTACCCCGAAGAAGTCATCACCGGCCACCGCGCCTTCCTCGCCCGCCGCCGCGCCCTGCGGCCCAGCGAGGAATACCGCACACCCACCGACACCGAATGGGACGAATTCCTTGGCCACTTCGAACACCGAAAACTCTCGCTCGGCACCTGCGGACGTGCCTACTCCACCCCCTGCATCCACGAGCACTCCTGCTTGCGATGCCCGCTCCTACGCCCGGACCCCCACCAGCGAGCCCGCCTGATCGAGATCCGCGACAACCTCCGCGCCCGCATCGATGAAGCCCGCCGCGAAGGCTGGCTCGGCGAGGTCGAAGGACTGCAGATCAGCCTCGCCGGCACCGACCAGAAACTGGCCCAACTCGATGAACTCACCACCCGAGCAGCCACCACCCACCTCGGCATCCCACACTTCACCCACCTCGTCGGACGCACCCTCACCTGACGAACACCCCTCCGCACCAATAAGTTCAGAGAACACCTTATCCGCGCAGCGATGCGCTTCGTGTCCTACAGCCAGCGCAAGGCCGTCGCCGCTGCTCTCAAGGCGGTGTACCAAGCCAGTGATGCCGAGGCGGCCAGGGCGGCGTTGGACGCATTCGCGGCCTCCGACGTCGGTCAGGCCAACCCGAATACCGTCCGCGTCTTCGATGATGCGTGGGAGCGATTCACCCCGTTTCTGGCGTTCCCGCCGATGCTGCGCAGAGTCATCTACACGACCAACTCGATCGAATCGCTGAACTATCAACTCCGCAAAATCATCAAGAACCGAGGCCATTTCCCCAACGACACGGCGGTCGTGAAGCTGCTGTGGTTGGCGATCTGCAACATCGAGGACAAACGAGCCCGCGACCGCGCCAAGGAACGCGGGCTCGGACTAGGAACGAAACGCACCGCCGAAGGACGCCTCGTCGAAGGCCAGGTCACCACCAACTGGAAACAGGCCCTCGCCCAGCTCGCCCTCGCCTATCCAGAACGAATCAACCCCTACCTCTAACCCAAACGAGCACAACTACTTACACAAAAATCTTGACAAGCTCTCTCCCCTTTGACGCTGCGTGGCCACACCTGCTCCAGATATCGACTGACGACCGATGTTACCGACTCAGTGCCCAGCCCAGCACCCATGATTTTCAGCCATGACTGCCAACACACCTGGCGCATCATCCTCACCCACGGCAAGTACCTGAGGATTCCGACACCTTAGCGAGAATCGTCTCGCGACACATTAATGGGAATGCTCAGGTCCGCGGCCAGCAATTTGGACAAGATCGCCGACTCCCTACAATACATATGCGGCGCATACGCGCGTATGCGTTATCAATTCGTTACATATGCGGTTGTCGGGAAATCGCCGATTTACCCCGCATAAGAGGGTGTCCGAGTCCAGCACTTCCTGGAGGCACCCGCCCATGGCCCAACCGATCCGCCGCAACGCAGGTGCGGTCCGTATGTACACCGACCAGCTGCGCGCACTCATGAGCCAGCTCGCGGCAGACCCGCTCAACGAGCACAAGTCGGACGCCTTGGTCTTTCACATCGTCGAGCGTCGCGAGGCCGCCGCCACGCTGCTCGACGAACTCCAGGACCAGGCCCTGGGGGTCCCATGCTGAGCCGGCCCCTGCACCGCTTCCTCGACTCGCTCTTTCTGCGCCTCAGCGGCGGGGACCACATCCGTGCCGACGAGATGCGGATGCGCGCCACCGGAACCTTTCTCGCGTTCATCATGGTCAGCTACATCCCGCTGATTGCCGCTGTCGTGCTGCTGATGATGAACCGGCCCGAGCCGGTCAACGTAGCCGTCGAACGGGACCAACTTTCGGCGGTCGAGGCGTTCGCCACCCGCTACGTCGACACCTACCTCAAAGACCCGTCCAACAGCGCTGCGATCAAGCAGTTCTACGACGGCGACGTCCCCGCCTCTCCGCTGCCCGCTGGAGGCCGTGCGTTGCGCGCATCGTCGGCCCTCCCCGGTGTGTTCTTGGATGGTTTTCAGACCTATTCGGTGGTGGTTGACGCCGAGATCCCCAAGGCCGCCAATCCATCGAACGCGGTGGAATCCAACCCCATGGTGTTCGTCCGTTTGCAAGTCGACATCTCTGCCGATCACCGCAACTACTTTCGCGCATTCACGCTCCCGCATGCGCGTCCGGATCGGCCCTCGGGTGTGCCGGTGGAGTTGTCAACACAGACGGTCGTTTCGGAAGACCGACCCATCTACAACATCGTGTCTGGGTTCCTCAGCGCCATGCTCACCGGGCAGGGCGATTTGGCCCCCTATGTCGCCGCCGGTTCCGGTCTAACCGCGGCCCAGCCGCCGCGCTTTACGACCATGGCCATCGAGCGGATTCACACCAACAACGACCTCGCCAATTCGCAGAATGTGCCGCCAAAAGCCGACGGCGTTGAGGTCACCGTTCGCGCCACCATGCAGACCGCCAGCGGGGTGCTGATGCCGATGGATTTCCCGCTCGTGATGTCGGTCGCGGGCGGGCACTGGCAGGTCGATCGGATCAACGATGCGCCGAGCATTCTCACGCCCAATGACCCGGATTCACCGCAGCAACCGACAACCACACCCACCACCACAACCAGCTCCACTAAGCCCCCGCAGTACACCTCCAGCACCACTCCGGAAGGGAGTTAGTAGATGTTCACCACCCTCGCACCGCTCATGCTCGATGGGACCGCGGCGACTGCCGCCAGCCAGGTCACCTACGTGGCCGCGCCGATTTGGGATATCGGCGCCAACATCAAGAACCAAGGCATCACGTTCGCGGTGTATCTACTCATCGGCGGCACCGCCCTGGTGTCGGCCGGCATGTACTTCGTTGGTCGCAACAAGACCGGCGCACTCAAGACTCTCGCCGTGGGTGTGGTGCTCATCGGATTGGTGGGTTCACTGCCCGCGCTCGGTGTGGTGTCCAAGGACACCATCGGGGGCTTGACCAACAGCGGAACTCGGTAGGCGTCGACCGCTGATGTTCGTCGCCAAGTGGTACACGCGGGCCAGCCGAGTCCGCATCGTCATCGCCAAGTTCGATGGCCGTTGGAAGCTGCCCGGCGGGCCGTATCCGATCCCCGAATTGGTCGCGCTCGTTGGCGGAATCTTGGCGACGCTGTTCCTGCTCCCACGGGTCGGCCAGCCGGTGCTCACCGGAGCGGTGGGCATCAGCGTCACCGCCATCGCGGTCGGCGTGATGCGCAAGATGCCCTACTCCCCGGTGAAGTTGAGCACCCGCGTTCACCGGGTCGCGCTGCTCTACACCAGTCCGATCAGTGTCAGCACCGGAGACGATCCGAACGCTGTGAGCACTGTGTCGACGGTGCGCCCCCAGGTCGAAGTTCTCGACATGAACGGCGACCGCCATCGCGCCGCCACCATGGCGCGCCAACCCGTCCGCCCGGCGTTCATTCCTGCCGCCGAGCACGACGAGTTCACCGACATGTTCGGCCACCGCAGCAGCGCCGCATCCGAACTCTTCAACTGACCCACTCACCCGTCGCGAGGAATCACCTATGGCCAACCAACTGGATCAGAATCTGCAGCCCACCGTGTCGATTTTCGGGAACCTGCGCCGCATGCGCGACGGCTCGATCTGGGCCGACTACCGCCTCACCGGGCTGCCTTACGGATACACCAGCGATGCCCGCAAGTACGACACGCTGGTGCACCACAAGAACCTCATCCGCGCGCTGCCCAACAACTCGGTCATCGCCGGTCTGGTGGCCTCCATGAACCCTGACGAGATCCTCGCCCGCGCCATGGCCGGCACCGACGTGAACTCCATGCCGATGTGGCGGCAGGAGTGCGAGGGAAAGTACGAGTTTTTCTCCTCGGGTGTGCGGGCCACTGAGCGGATCTTCACGGTGTCCTTTCCCGTCGTCGACTCCGACGTGGTGACCGACCTGACCGGTTTGGGCACAGCGGGGCGACGCTCCAAAGAGCGCGACCGCACCGAGATGGCCAAGGCCGCTGACTTGGCGGCAGCTCTGGTGACCCGGTTGCCGTCGGTGTTCCAGTTCGAGCCGCTGACGACCGCGCAGATGGTGTGGCTGTGGAACCACGCGCTGTCACGCGGTGGAACGCCGGAGATCTTCCCGAGCGCCGTGCCATCGAATGTGTCTTCCCCGGCCGGTGCGTTCGCGATGGCGGAGTTCGACGAAGGTGAGCGCCGCAACGGGGCGAAGCGGTGGCGCCCGAGTAGCTTCGCCCCGCTGGTGAAGATCTCCCAGCCCGGCCGGATCGGGGTGGCCGACTCGTGGCAGACCCTGTTGGCGATCGAAGCGCTGCCCCTGGAGGGGCTGCAGTTCCCCGGTTCGGAGTTCTTCACCATCGCCGACCGGGTGGCCGGGTTCGACATCGACTGGGCTGTGCGGATTAGTAAGACCAGCCGCGAGCAAGCCATCGCCCGCAACACCAAGAACTTGCGCCGACTCAACGAGCAGGTCGGTGAGCGTGACTCCGAGGTGTCGTTCGCTCAAGACACCCTCTCAGAACAGGTGCTGCTGCTCGGTGAGTACAACGGCCACCTGGAGAGCAACGACGACGAGATCGAAGTGTCGTTGTGCCCCATCTTCTCCGTGGCCGGGGTGAGCCGAGCCCAGTGTGAAGACGGCGCGCTCAAACTGACACAGGCCTTCGAGCGCAACCGCATCAAGGTCGTCGCCCCGTTGGGTGGGCAGCGCGAGTTGTGGGCGGCGATGAACCCCGGTGGCGCCAACCTGCGTGCCGTCGCCGACTTCTCGCACGTGACCATCAGCGAGTACGCCGCCGCGTGCGTCCCCTGCGCCACCAATGACGTGGGCGACACCCACGGCCCGATCGTCGCGCTGAATCTGTCGGGTCGGCGCAATCAGCCGGTGCACCTCGAATGGTGGCGAGAGGCGGTCAAGGATGCCTCTCCGTCGGTGGCCATTGCCGGTGAGCTGGGCGCCGGCAAGACGTGGTTCATCATGTCGATGCTGTTCAACCTGGTCGACGCTGGCGGGCAGTTCCTGGCCCTTGATCGCACGGACTCGGGTGAGTACGCCGGGCCAGCGTCCACTCTGAGCCGCGCAGTCATCTGCGACCTGATGCGACCGCAGTACACATTGGATCCGCTGCGCACGTTCCAGGCTGATCTGGGCGTGGACACGGCGGTGGAGCTGCTCACGCCGCTGTTCGAGTGCGAGGCGAACTCTCCGATGGGCATGACACTCGGGGAATTACTTCGCCCCGAGTGGGGTGTGAAGTCGATTCCCGGGCTGCTCGAAGTGCTCGCCAAGGGGACCGAAGCGGGCCGGCAGCCCAACGGCAAGCCGCTGCCAGGTGGGTGGGACGAACTGCACCGGCATCTGCACTACTGGGCTGGCCGTCGTTATGCCCAAGCTCTGTTCGATCCGAATCTGCCGCCGCTGAACCTCAACGCCGACGGCATCGTCATTCGCACCAACCGGGTGGAAGTTCCCACCGCCGAGGAGGTCTCCGGCGGGGAGGCGCTCATGCCAAGCAAGATCTTCGGCCGGGCGATCTACGGGCTGGCGATGGAGCTGGGGCGTCAAGCGTTCCGCCTCAACAAAGCGCGGGCGGCGGCGGTGGTCATGGACGAGGCCTGGCACATCACCTCCACACCCGCGGGCCTTTCTCGAGTGACACGGGTCGTCCGCGAGGGACGGCGCGACAACATCTCACTGTTGCTCGGTAGCCACGATCCCGTTCTGGATTTCCCCGCCGGCACTGCCTTGGATCTGATCCCCATCCGCATCGTGATGCGTCACCGCGACGAGTCGCTGGCCAAGCGATCACTGCAGTGGCTGGGAATCGACCCCGAGAAAAACCCGCACATCGTCACCGACCTGACGAGGAACACCGCGCCCAAGGGCAGCAACAACAAGGTGATCCCCGGTCGCGAAGGCGAGGGCTACCTGCGTGACGCGCGCGGCGCCATCGGCCGCATCAAGGTCCTCGGGCCGTCCTCGCAGCTGCGCCGCGAGGCCATGAGCACCACTCCCCCCGAGGCGGAAGACGTCGCATGACCAGAAACGGGATCATCACCGTAAACAACGGCACCCAGGACGCCGGCGCCGTGATCGAAGCGGGCCGTCGCCGTCTGCGGCTGCTCCTCATCGCCGCGCTGCTCGCGCTCGCGGTCACCGCCATCGCGGTGGTGGTCACCACCCCGGTCCACACCGAGCGGGCCGCGCCGGTGTGCCTGGTGTTCGGGCTGGGTCCGGTCAACAACGGCAAGGCCGTGATCGCGGCCGGACTCGCCCTGGATGTTCCCGAGCAGGGAATCGTGGCCGGGCTGACCGCGGCCATGCAGGAGACGGAGCTGCACAACCTGGCCAACCCGAACGTGCCCGACTCGCTGGCCGCCGCTCATGACGGGCTCGCGCTCGACCACCATGCCCTCGGCATCCTGCAGCAGGGTGCGACGTGGGGATCGGCCGGCGAGCGGATGTCCCCGGCGATCGCCGCGGAGAAGTTCTACACCGCAATGCGTTCGGTCGAGGGTTGGCAGCAGATGGCGCCGGCGGAGCTGGCCGCGCTGGTGCAGCGCTCGGCCTGGCCGGAGGGCTACCGCGACGAGGTGGCGCCGGCGCGCGAGTTCTACCGCCGCCACGTCGGCGAGGTCCAGGTAGCCCACTGCTCGGCCGGCGGTGCTGCTGAGGCGGCGCTGGTGGGGGCCGGTTCGTGAACGACGTCGCGAGCGAGCGCGCCGGGCAGGCGGACCGGCTGCAGCGCTGCAGTGACTGGATTCGCGCCTGGACCCCGGCCGTGCCGCTGCGGTGGTGCGCCCGCCACCGCCTGATCACCGCGCTCATCGCCGCCGGGCTGCTGCTGCTGATCGGCGGGGCGGCCCGGGCGTGGGCGGATCCGGGCACCGGTGGCAGCTCCGATGCCGGGAACGTGCTCATCTCCTGGATGGGTGTCAAGGATTCCGACGGTGTGCCGGTCGCGAAGTACACCCTGACGCTGAACCAGGGCGGCTGGGATGACCCGGCTTCGACGATGTTCGCCAAGGTCGCCTCCATCTCCTACGAGATTTACCTGTGCGTCACCGCGACCGCGTTGTGGCTGATCAAGTTCGTTCTCGACTTCCAGTGGATGGGCCTGTTCACCGTGCCCTTCGAGACGATCGGCAACGGTGTCAACGAGGCGATGGACCGCTTCGGGCTCGCCGCGGCCGCGTTGGCCGTGCTGGCGATCGTCGCGGTGTGCACCGCGCTGGCCGGCCGGACAGCCAAAGCGTTCTCCAACATCGCCATGGGCATGCTCATGATCGGCGTTGCCGCAACGATTTTCGCCAACCCGCTGGCAGAACTGGTCGGCCCCAACGGGCTGCTCGCCGAAGGGCGTGACACCGGCCTGGAGATCGCCAGCACCGTCTCCGGCGGCGCGGTGGGCCAACAGGGCGACGGCGCCAACATCGATGACACGGTGTCCAAGCTCGCCGACCGGTTCCTGCGCTCGCCCACTCAGATGATCAACTTCGGCACCGTCGCGGACTCGGTATCGCGCGAATGCCGAAAGGCCTGGTCGGAGGGGATCAACAACGAGCGCGGCGACAAGCTCAAAGACGACATCAAAGGGTGCGACAAAGACAAAGGCGCAGCGATGCACCAGAAGTCGATGGGCAACCCCGCCGCGATCATGGTCCCCCTGAGCATCTGCGGTTTCCTCGCCGCGTTCCTGGTCGCGTTCGCCTGCTACTTCGTCTGGCACGTCGTCAAAGCCGCCGTGCAGGCGATGCTCTATGCCGCGCTGGCTCCGCCGGCATTCGCGATCGGCGTGATTCCCGGCGGCCCGCAGACCTTCGCGTGGAAAACGGTCCTGGACTGCCTGATGGCCTACGCCGCGATGATCGTCTACACCGCGGCGTTCGGTGCCTACAACGTGATCCTCGATCAGGTCTTCAAGGACTCGGGCAACGCCATCCAATCGCTGTTCATGACCGCGCTGGTGTTGGCATTCGGGTTCGCGGTGTTCGGTCCGCTACGCCGGATGTTCGACCGGCAGCGCGACACCATGGCCGCCAAGCTCGGTGGCGGCGGCGCCATGGGCGGCCGCGGTGGCCGGGGCATGCTCAACAAGGCCGCCGACCTCTCGCGCATCCGCCAGGAGGTCGGACACCAATTCGGCTGGGGCAGCGGCGGTTCCTCACGGCGCGATCCCGGGAAAATAGAATCCGAAGCCGAGTCGTCGAGCAGCTCGGGCGGCAATGGCGGTGGCGGTGGCGGTGACGGCGGTGGTGACGACGGCGGTCAGTCGTCCCCGGTGTCGGTCGGTGATCCCGCTGCCGGCGCCCCCAGCACCGGTGACGGTGGGCACGGTTCCCCGGCCGGCGGGCCATCAGATGCCGAAGCGGCCCCCGACTCCGGTGGCGGCCGTCGCGCCCCGGCCCCGGAGCCCGCCTACTCCGGTTCTGACAGCAGCCGCGTCAAAGACACCCTCGACGCGGCGATCCGGCTCAGTCGGGCCACTCGCGGCGGTGGCGGCGCGCCCGGCGGCGCTGCTGGGGCTGGCGGCGCTGGCCGGCACGCGCTGTCCGAGGCTGCCTGAGGCGCTGAGGGATGGAACCGATGACCTGGGTCGCGGTCGGTCGCACCGTGTGGGCGCACCGCCGCAAGGTGTACGCCGCGCTGGCGATGCTGTTGCCGTTCGCGCTGACCATGATGCTGCTGGTCTTCGTGCTGTTCGCCGGGGGCGCATCGCCGTCGACCCATGAGGCGGCGCTGACCACGCCGCAATGCGCTCAGCAGATGCAGTCCCAGGGAGTCGACCCTGGCCGGGGCGTGCAGTTCGGGCCCGGCCCGGTCAACAACGGCAAGGCGGTCATCGCCGCCGGCATCCAGATGCGAATCCCGGAAAAGGGCATCATCGTCGCCCTGGCCACCGCCATGCAGGAATCCGGCATGCGTAACCTGGCCAACCCCAATGTGCCGGAGTCGCTCAGTATTCCGAACGAAGGCATGGGGCACGATCACAAGTCCGTCGGGATGTTCCAGCAGCAGCCGTGGTGGGGCACGATCCGCGACCTGATGACCCCGCGGATCTCGGCGATGAAGTTCTACCAGGCCTTGCTCAAGGTCGGCGGATGGCAGCAGATGGCCCCGACCGTGGCGGCCCAGTCGGTGCAGCGCTCGGCGTTCCCGGACGCCTACGCCGACGACGTCGCCGCGGCGACCCTGTTCTACCGCCAACACCTGCGCGAAGTGCAGACCGCCGCCGGGCCCGGCACCGCAACCCCGGACTCCATGGACAGTGCCGAGACCGAAAACCTCTGTGCCGCATCACGTCCGCAAGCGTCGCGCTCGGTGTACAACCTGTCCAAGCTGCCACCGGGCAAGGCTCCTGAGGACCGGCTGCAGCGCTACACCATCCTGACCAACCGCGCGGTCTCGGCGGCGTTCCCGCAGATCCAGACCATCGGCGGGTACCGGCCCGACTCGATGAAATGGCATCCCCAGGGCCTGGCTCTGGACATCATGATTCCCAGTCCTACGAGCCCGCAGGGTGTGGCGCTGGGCAATGGGGTTTTGCAGTTCCTGCTCAAGAACGCCAAGACCCTCGGCGTCGACCACGCGATCTGGCGCCAGCACATCTACTACCCCAGCGGCACCTCCGAAGCGATGGAGGACCGCGGCGGCCTGACCGCCAACCACTTCGACCACGTGCACGTGGCCACCCTCGGCGGCGGCTACCCGACGCCGACATCTCACCCCCGCAGGAGGAGAAAGTCTCATGCAGTACTACCCACTCCCACCACACCCGCTGAACCTCGGACTCGGCGCCGACGCGGCCGCCGCCCTGCAGGGCCTGGCCATCCTGTGGGGCCTGGCCGCGCTGCTGTTCGCCGCGGCAATGGCCGCCCTGGCCGTACGGGGGTTCTCGGCTCGGCGGGCCGTGCCGGTGACTGACCTCGGCGGCCCGCCCGCGCTGATGCGTTTGGCCATCGTGTCCGTTGCGGCGCTGATACTGGGCGGCGTGGGTATGGGACTGCTGGTCGCCAGTGCATTCGGTGCGCCGGTCGCCGCCGCCGACACCACCGATCACGGCTCCGACGTGGGATTGCAGCGCTACACCATCGCCACCAAAAATGCTGTGGTGCAGGCGTTCCCGCAGATCAGCCAGATCGGTGGGTTTCGGCCCGACCCGTACGGTGAGCACGACGACGGCACTGCGCTGGACATTCTCATCCCCGGTGACCCGACCAGCCGGCAGAGCGTCGAGCTGGGTGACGCGATCCGAGACTTCCTGCTCGCCCGGGCCGGCGAACTCGGCGTCGACCACATCGTCTGGCGCCAGCACTTCTACCGCGCCGACGGCACCAGCGAGCCGATGGCCGACCGCGGCGGGGACGTCGCCAACCACCTCACCCACCTGCATATCTCCACGAAAGGCGGTGGCTACCAGTGACACCCATCGAGCAACGTCCACACCGCACACCACTTGGAAGGGACATTCCATGACACCCCACACTGCAATCACGCCCTGGGTGATCGCCGAGAGCCTCACCCCGTGGGTGGTGCTGGCGCTGGCGGGTGCGGTCCTCGTCGTTGGCGCGGTGTACGTCGCCAAGCTGCTCGGCGCGGCAATCTGGCGACGCGAGATCAACGGCAAGGACGTGGCGTCGACAGCGGTAGCAGCCGTTGCGGCGCACTGGCTGGCGACGGTGATCGGCGATCTCGCCCCGGGGCCCGCGTGGTGGTCCCAGCCGCTGACCACTGGCTGGGACACCGCCTACGCAACCGCAACAGTGGCACTGACTTTCGCGCAACCACTGCTCACGCTGGTCACCGCAGCCGCGGCGATCGGCGGTGCCGCCGTCACGATGGTGTGGCTTTCAGGCCGCGCAGACGGTTCGTGCGAGAGCCGTGGCCGACGAGCGATCCGAGGAGGCCTCGCCGCCCTCCGGCGCCAGGCTGTGTCGACCAGTACTGCGGGCGGTGCGCGATGAGGGCCCGGCTGGCGATGCTGCGCTACCGGTGGCGACGGATCCCGCAGCGCACCCGAATGGGGCTGCTCATCGCGGTGATTGCGATCGCTGGGCTGGCCTGGCAACACCAGTCCTCGAAGGTCGACACCGCCGCGCCGCAGCCCGAACCGCCGGCCGCTGAGCAGGGCGAGATCAACCACGATGGCCACGACCACGGCGACGGTCATGCGCATGGCGAGTTTCAGCCCGACCCCAGCGATCTGCCGCCGCCGCCGGACTTCTCCCCGGAAGCGGCGCGGGTGACCGTGGAGCGGTTCGCGGGGAACTTCGCCTCCCCCAACGGCAATCGCGACGATTGGCTTTCCCGCCTGGCCCCCGACGTGATGCCCGAGCTGCTCGACCAGTACCGGCTCACCGACATCCGCAACGTCCCGCAGGCCACCGTGACAGAGGTCAAGGGGCCGCTGTCCTCTGATCCGGCCATCCCCACGTTTCAGGTGGTCTACAGCGACGGATCCAGCGTCGAGGCCAGCGTGGGCATGGATATCGGCGGCTGGAAGGTGAGCACCGTGGTGCCGGTCGAGAGCCCGGTCCCGCCGCCCGCGCCGGCCGTTCCGGATCCCGCCGCGCCGGCGCCCGCTGCCGACACCGCGGCCCCGGCCCCCGGTGTGATCCCGATCGAGCACACCTCACCGTGACCGTTGGCAGGTATACGAGGACTGCCCTCGGTGTCCGCTCCGCCCCGACCCGTCGAAAGGATCGACCGTGATGGCCACTGGCAAGGCGGTCCCCGGCAAGGCTGCGGCCGGGCCCGCGCCGTCGAGCCGGCCGTATGCCACCAGCAGCGCCGAACTCAACCACCCCTATGTGCCAGGTGAGTCGCCCGCCGATCAGAAAGAGGCCGCCGAAGGGTGGCGCTGGATTCTGCTGACCGCGGTGGCGGTCGCCGGCGTCCTGGGCTACACGAAGGTCTGGCCCGCCGCCCAACAGTTCCTCAACCGGCCCTCCCCAGCCCGTGACTACCTGCTGCCCGCCTCACCGGACCCGGTGTACGTCATCGCAGGAGTAGGCGTCGGCTGGTTCTGGGTTCTGTTCATCGCCGCCCCAGTCGTCATCGCGGTCCTGGCGGCGCTGTGGTGGGCGGCGCTGAGCCTGTCGAACCGCCGCGCCCGCTCTGGGCACATGGGCCACGTCCGGCCCGGGCAGGAATGGGCCGGGGAGCAGTACCCGACGCTGCCGCTGATCCTGACCGCCGCTGCGGTGCTGCTGGCCGCCACCGGGGCGCTGCTGCGGTGGGCCGCGCCCTCGGCGGCGCACCTGCCCGGCCGGCTACTCGTCGTGGCACTGATCGCGGCCGCGGTGTTCGGGTTCTGGCAGTTCGCCCGGTGGGCCTACGCCCGCGGACTGATCACCCGCCAACTGAACAAAGTCACGTTCCTGGCCACCCCAGCGCTGGGATGGAACGACCCACGCGCCGGCCGTGTGCGCGTGCTGCGGTGCGCCTATCCGCGCGGCGAACCACCGTTCCCGAAGGTGGTCAAGCTGCTCCACGGGCAGCACCCCCGCGCGATCACGGACGAGGTTCTTGCCGAGATCGCCGCTGTGCTGCAGGAGATCACCGGGCACACCTACACCTTCGATCACGATCCCCTTACGCGAACGGTGATCGCCACCGAGACCGTGATGGTCGACGAGGACACCGTGGTCGACGCTGAATCGGTGCTCGCGCCGCTGGTCGCATCATGGTTTGACGCCGCAGCCCACATCGCGTCGGTGACGGTGAACAAGGCGGCCGACGAGGACGCCCTGTTCGGTGAGGGGACGAGGAATCCGCAGCTAGAGATGGACGAGGAGCTGGCGGCACGCTCGGCGGCCACCGGCAACGATGCGATCGCCGCCCGGATCCGCGAGTTCACCGTGGGGTTCGTCTACAACCTCAAAGTCAGCTCCGCCTTCCGCCGCGGGGCGATCGAGGGCATGGTGTCCGACTCGCTCGGCGGCTCCTGGGAGGCCGAGTGGAGCATGGCGTCACGACGGGTGCGGTTCGTCCGCAGCCCTGGCCTGCCAACCATGGTCGATCCGCCGCTGGACTTCCCCGAGGTGACACGGGCGAACGTGCGCGCGCTCTACAAGGACACCGTGATCCCGTTCGGGGTGGACGCCTACGGCAACGTCGTGGGCTGGGACTTCAAACAGTCCCCGCACTTCCTCATCGCCGGCGCCACCTCGACCGGTAAGACCTCGCTGCTGATGACGGTGGCGACGCAATGCGCCCGGCGCGGCATGAACGTGGTGTGGATCGATCCCAAGGGCTTCGACTCCCCCGGTATGCGCAATTGGCCGAACGTCTCGCTGGTGACGGCCGGCACCGATGAGGACGGGCTGGTGGGTCACACCGCGGCACTGCGCCTGATCGCCGACACCATGATCGAGCGGCTTTCGCAGGTGAAGATCAACCCCAACCGGGCTGATGACTTCGACCCGATCGTGGTGATCACCGACGAGTTCTCCAACCTCGCCGTGGCGCTCGGCCAGTTCTACAAGACCTACGGAACGTCCAAGGAAAAGGGTGAGCCGCCGACGTCGCGCGACATCGGGATCCTGCTGCGTACCGCGCGTGCTGTGGGCATCCACATGGCCCTCGGTATCCAGCGACCGGACACGATGTTCATCGCCGGTGAGGCCCGCGACAACACCGCGTTGCGGGTGGCGATGGGGCGGCTGCGCTCCAAGGATGCGGCCATCATGATGTTCAACGATGCCGTGGCCGGCACCCGGCTGCAGCCAGGGATCAAGGGCCGCGGCACCGTGCAGCTGCCCGACGGATCGTTCCGGGAGATGCAGGCGTTCTACACCCCCCGCGTGCCGGCCACCGAGGAACAAGACGCCGAACTGTCCGATCACGAACGGGCGATCCTGGCCGAGCTACACAACGTGGACAGCTTCTGGCCGCGGCGGGTGGTCGACAACGCACTGCGCGGATATGACCCCGAAGACGAAGAGCAAAAGGCGCTGATGTCGTTCAAGTTGATCCGTGAATCGCCGGTCGTTCTGGCCGCCGATCGTCCTGACCTGGATCCGCTGAGTGACACCTACGTGCGACCGACGATGGCGCTGCACCGGCCCACAATGGATGACGACCATGCTGACCTGACCGAAGGGCAAACGGCAGTGTTGGCGCCGCTCGTTGGCGCGGTGAATGGGGCAGGAAATGCGCTCCCGTTCGCCGCCTCGGTGGACGGCTTCGACGACGACTATCTGCCCACTGTCGATGATGAGTACGGACCGCCTGTTCCGGTGGCGGCAAACGAGTTGGAGCACGGCGATTTGATCGATGTCTCTGACGTTGACGGTGTCTCGGAGTGGAAGTACGTTCACGCTGAGCCCTACCTCACCGAGGACGCCGAGGGTGGTGACCGGCTGGTAGTTCCCTATCGGGACCTCGACGACGGCCGCAACGCCGGCGATATCGAGGTCGATCCCTACGAAGTGATGCAGGCTCGGCAACTGCAGATGCGCTAACGCAAAGGAGAGCTGGATGCCACCGAGGAAGAAGACCGGCCGGGCTGCCGCCGAAGCGGCCTACGCCACCCTGCTCAAGGAGAACACCACCCTCGTCGGTGATGTCGGGGAGGCGTTCGACGACTTCGTGGCCAAGCTCGGCGCCGCCGCAGCAGCCCGTGAGAGCTACGAGGAGGCCCGCGCTGCAGCGGTCAAAGGTGGCGCGCTCACCAACGACCAGCTCGACCAGTTGGGCTACAAGAGAACCGCCAAATTGCCCGCCGCACCAGTCCGGCCAGTCGACGGGTCCGGCCAGGCCGAGGGGCAGTCCGCTGCGCCCGAGCCGCACACCAATAACGGAGCAGTGCCAGCACCGGATCCGGCGTCAGTAGGAGCTGGAACAGGAGAGGAGAACTGATATGTCGTCACCCATCGAAGCGCTGGTGATCGCCTCGCAAGAACAGCACGCCCAGTACCACGCGCTGTTCGGCCTCAACCCCATCGGCGGAGACGGCCTACGCGACATCGCCGCCCGCGCCCGAGCGCTGGCCCTGCGCGAACGCGAGGTCCGCCAAGGCGTGATCAACCTCAACTTCTCCACGGCGGTGACCGGATGACCACCGGAGGACCCTTCGCACAGACAACCGGCTTGGACAACGTCCCGCTGGACAACCTCGGCGGCACCGCCGATGTGAGTGCCGACGTCACCGACAACAGCGCCAACGTCAACGTTGCCGGCGCCAACGACGTCGCCGCCAATGCCCAAGCGGAGGCCCAGGAGATCGCCGCGGTGCCCGACCCGCAATCCCCCGCAGGCCAAGCCGCGATCCTGGCGATCATCGAGAAGTACCACGGCAAGAGCACCGGCACGGTGGAGAGTTCAGCGGCCACCGAGCAAGCCAACGGCTCCCAGGCCGCCGATGACAGCGACGACAAAGACGATGACGACGACAGCAGCAGCGGCGATGAGATGGGCGGCAGCAGCACCAGCCTGATGGACATCCTGGGACAGCTCCTGGGCGCCGGCAGTTCGGGCATGTCCGGCATGTCGAACCCGATGGGCCAAGGGATGGGCGGAATGGGTCAGCAGGGCATGAGCCCCTTCGGCGACCCGATGGGACAGCAGGCCGCGACGCCGGCTGCTGACCCGTTCGCCGATCCGTTCGCCGGGTCCAGCCCCGGGGGAGCCCCGGCCAGCACGGCCAGCTACAGCGCCGCTGCCGATCCCTTCGCGACCGCGCCCTCAGCCGGAACCGGCACCGTCACCACCGCCAGCACCGACCCCAACGCCGCCGCCGACCCGTTCGCCGCGGCCGACAACACCTCGGGTTCGGATAGCAACGGCGACGACGGGCAGGACGGCGAGGACGCCGGCCAAGATGGCGCCAGCGATGATGCGGCGGCATCGGAAACGCCGTCCTCCGGCGTGGACACCGGCGCGTTCTCCGGCGCGGATGGTGCTTCCGTGCCGGCCGATCCCGCCGCTGCCAGTACTTCCTGATCGAGGTAGGTAAACCACCGACATGACGTCAACCGCGCTCAGCAGCACCCCGGTCACCTCATGGTGGTACGGGCAAGGTCGCGCGGTCGACGTCGTGCGGAGGCTGGAGTCGCTCTACGCCCTGTCCCCCGCTCCGCCGGGTCCCGCCGGGCTGGTCACCGTCCGCCGCGACGAACTGGTGGTCACCTTCGTCGCGCCACTGAAGTCACCGCTGCCCAACCCGTGGCGCGGTGCAGACTCCAGCAACGAGGCTCGCATCCCCTGGGACGTCGTAGACCCCAACCTCGAGCCCGACCCCGACCACCCGGTCTATCTGGTGGTGTTCGGGACCACCGACGACGGCGGCCTCATCGGGCTCAATCTTGCTGCATTCCAACGGATCCGCATCAACGGCGATAACGCGATCACCACCGCACTGGTCAGCAGATGGGTGCTGGAACTACTGGCCACCCACCCCGACATCACCATCGGAGTCACCCCCGACGTGTGGCGCGGACCTTTGACGACCCGAGTGCGGCCCGTGGCGGTGGGCAGGGTGCCGCAGGTCGACGTTCTGATCTGCGGGCCCGACCTCACCTACACCGACCGCGCACAGATCGTGTCCAACGCGGCCAGCAAGATCATGATCGACCTCGGCAAGGATGCCGCGGTCGACACCAAATGGATCATCAGCTGCGGCTCCGACCGCCACGGCGAGATCAGCAACGGCGTCACCCGGCCGATGACCGCCACGCTTATCCTGCCCAACACCGCCACCGTCGACCGCTGCTCGGCATTGCTGACCGACCAACCGTTGGCGGCAACCCCGCTCTCCCCGCCCACCTCGGACACCGCCGCCGGCGACCTGACCGAAGAGCAATACGAGGTCGCCGACTTCGACGACACCCGTACCGATCCGCAGCTGCCCGTCATCGACCCCATCGCCGCGGCACCGCCTGCCGCCGCTGCAGACCCCGAGGGCATCGACTTCTTTGCGTCCACCCCAGAGTCCGCGCCGCAGGAGGACCTCGGCGGCGCGGCGGGCGAGGCGAACAGCTGGCCAGAGGCCGGCTACGGGCCCAACGATCCGCTGCCCACTGAAGGCGACGCCGACACCCGCGACACCAGCATCCCGGTGGTTTCCGAACCGGCCGCTGCCGCGCCGCTCCCCGACGACCCTCCAGCTCCGGTGCCAGCCGCGGGCCCGCCGTGGGAGCAGTCCACCCCTCCAGCTCCGGTACTGGCTACGGGCCCGCCGTGGGAGCAGCCCACCCCTGCTGTGTCGGTTCAGCCTGTGAGCGGCAACGACTCTGACTCAGCAGCGCCTCAGGTCATGACGATTTGGAACCGGATCCTCGGCCAGGTGGACTTGACTCCCCCGCATAGCGACCAACAACCCGGCCAACGCGAAAAGCGGCTCAACGAGCTGTTGGTCTTTCTGCAGCACAACAGGTTCGCCGAGCACGGCGAAATCGTGCGCAACGTCTACCGCGGTGCCGTCGCCGACAAGACCGTCACCCAACAGGTGTCTTTGCTGCGCGCCCGCCTGGGCGTGACACGCGTCGGCGGCCCAAAGGCATTGCCTCCCATGAAGGACAGCGGCTACGTCCTGGACAACGCCGTGCGGTCGGACTGGATGGAATTCGAGCGCTTGGTCGAGATCCTCATCGACACCACTCCCACTGCCAACCTCGTCGCAGCAATGGATCTGGTGACCGGGCCGCCACTGGGCAACATTCCCCCCAAGGAATGGGCCTGGACCAAAGACCTGCGCGACGAGATCCGCGACCGCGTTGCCGGGGCAGCCGTCGCCCTCGCTGGCCGCCACCACGCGAGCAAGAAGTACAGCGCGGCAGTCGAAATCGCCCGCAAAGGCCTGTGGTACGACAACGCCCGCCAAGACCTGTGGCAGATCGGGATGCAAGCCGCGCTCGACGGCCACGACAAAGACGCGTACAAGACGCTGCGCACCCAGTACCTCAGCACAGTGCCTGGCCCCGACCGGGACCCGGCTGTCCTCGATCTGACCAAACAAGCAGGCTAGGGGCTTCTATGCACACGATCACCGTCACCCAGTTCAAAGACGACGACGATGACGTCATCACCGTCGCCGAGACCGACCCGGCGGCGATGTCGGTGTCAGTTCGCACTACCGGCGAAATCGTCGATGTCGACGCCCAATCCGACCGTTTGCGACCGCTGGGAGCTGAAGGCCTCAAAGAACTGTTCGTGACGTGCGCCCAGTCGGCGTTCGTCCACCGCTACGACCCGCTGCTCGACGAGGAGTAGCGCGCATGGACTCGACGTCGACCCGCGACGATGTTCGCGGGGAGCTGGCGCCGAGTACACCGAATCGCCGCCCAGACAGCGCACTTGGTGCCACCGACCCAAATGCACTGCTGCGGCTGCGGTCTGCCGGCGCCCCAGCAATGATGTGCGCAAACGGCGCGCAACGTTCGCGGCAAACCCGCATCAGCAGGTACAAAAGAAGCAAGGGGAGTTCGCAGTGCACCGCGGCAACGCTTTCTGAACAGCGTTACCGCGGCCGCTCATCGAGGAGTGGTGGCGCAGCAGCAACCGACGACCACGGGAGGAGCAGCTAAGTGACCGAGACACCGGATCCCGACCCGACGTTGGCCCCGTTCACCCCGCCCTACATTCCCAGCAGCGGGGACCCGTACTACTCCGACAACCCGCCGATGTCGCGCTCGGCGCTCGACGGCGTGCACGGAACCCGAGGCGATGAGCCGGTCCGCTGGTCGCCGAGCCATGACGGTGAGCTGCCGCCGTACTGGATGAACCGCTACAACCAGGACCAGAACGACCCAAATCTGTGGTGGCCGGCGCCCCCGCCCGGCCCCAACGAGATCCGCCCGTCGGCAGGCGAGGTCCAGCCCTCGTCGTTCAACGGCAAGGGGGACGAGGAAAAGCCTGGTGAGCAGGGTGCTGGTGCGAGTCATGTGCAGGTCAATCCGGCGGATCTGAACAACGCGGCCGAGCAGTACGCGCAGCTGCAAATGGCGGCCGCGGCGATCAGTCCGCAGGCGGTCGATGAGGTCAACCGCATCATCGCCACCCACGGCCCGATGGGCTATCCGGTCGCGGTGGGGGTGGTTGCCGGGCTGGCTCGCCGGCAGGCCAAGGTCGAGGGCAAGGCCGCTGATTTCGGGGTGTACGCGACGCGACTCAACGAGCACGCCGCCACCTATGCCGATCAGGATCAGACCGGGGCTCGCGGCTATGGCGAGACCGCGCAGTTCACCTCCATGCACAGCCAAACCGATCCGTGGGACTGGGACGGCGAAACCGAGGAGTACGAACCCATCAACCCCGGCGGCGCCGCGGCCGGCCCGGGCGCCGGCCCCGCGATCCCCCCAGCCCTGATCTAACCGACTCACATCCCCTGAGGAACAGCGATGACTCAACCCGATCAACCCACACCGACGCCGGACATCATCTACCCGTCAGGCCCCCCAGGCGGGTTCTACGACGGCTCGCCGCTGTACCCGGAAGGGGCCCCGGGGCCCGATGGCACCTGGCAGGTACCGCAGTACCCGCCCTACATCCCCGAGTCGCAGTTCGACACCTCCCAGGGCGCCCCGCGCTCGACACTGGACGGCATCCACGGCACCACAGGCGATGAGCCGATCCGCTGGTCACCGAGCCATGACGGTGAGCTGCCGCCCTACTGGATGCATGACTACGTGCAAGACCAGTCCGACCCCGATCTGTGGTGGCCCGACACCCGGCCCTATGCCCCCGGCTCCGTGCTCCCCGCATCAGCCAAGGGGGACGAGGAAAAGCCTGGTGAGCAGGGTGCTGGTGCGAGTCATGTGCAGGTCAATCCGGCGGATCTGAACAACGCGGCCGAGCAGTACACCGAGTTGCAGATGGCGGCCGCGGCGATCAGTCCGCAGGCGGTCGATGAGGTCAACCGCATCATCGCCACCCACGGCCCGATGGGCTATCCGGTCGCGGTGGGGGTGGTTGCCGGGCTGGCTCGCCGGCAGGCCAAGGTCGAGGGCAAGGCCGCTGATTTCGGGGTGTACGCGACGCGACTCAACGAGCACGCCGCCACCTATGCCGATCAGGATCAGACCGGGGCTCGCGGCTATGGCGAGACCGCGCAGTTCACCTCCATGCGCAGCCAATCAAGTCCGGACGACTGGTTTGAAGACGACGGCCCCTACGAGGGGTGGCCGTGGGCCGATCCCGGCGGCGCCGCAGCTGGCCCAGGCGCAGGCCCGGCCATTCCGCCGGGCCTGCTCTGACCCCAGGGCTTCGGGAGCGGGTCGAAATCGCTGACCCGAACCCCTGCATTCACGGGAGATAATTGAAGCCATGGTTGCCCTGAATATCGATCCCGACGGCTTCCGTCGCACCGGGGAACTCGTCGACCTCGCCGGCACCCTGTTGGGTGCCGACTTCGACGACGACGCACCGGTGCCGGCTTGTGCCGCCGATCCCGCGTCGCAGGCCATCATGGACAACCTCAACGCACGCCACAGCTGGCTGCTCCAACACGTGCGGGCGGGCGCAGAACAAGCCACCAACGCCGCCACCGGCATGAATGACACGGCGACGAGCTACGTGACCGAGGACCAGTCCGCCTCGGGCACCTACAACCAGTTCGGCGGCACTTCCAGCGGAGGCACCGCCGTCGGCACGATCGCGATCCCCGCGTCAGCGTCGAAAGCTCCAGGGGCCATGCCAAGCTTCGCCCCCATCCCCGACGTCAGTGGCACCGAAGGCGAGGCGTTGGCTCAGCAGCTCGAAACCGGAGCCGGCCCCCTGCCGGCAACGGCCGCCGCGGCCCGGCTGGCCACCTTGGCCGCTCGGGCCCAGGCCGCCAACGCCGCCCTAGCCGACGCCCACGCTCAACTGCTGGCCACCGGCGAATCCGGGGCAACCCCCGGGATGGCCGCGAAACTCACCAAAGCGATGGCCTGGACCGAAGCCGTCGGCACGCACGCCGCCGTGCTCGCCGGCGGATACGAGTCCGCCGGCAACCTGCACACACTGACCTACTCCCAGGTGGGCCCCTCCGCGGGGTGGGCGGCGTTGAAAACCGCCTACGGGGAAGCCAACTTCGAGAACAGCATCAACGGCGGGCTCTCCCAGCCCAAAGTCGACGCTCTCAAGCAGGCATACGACGAGAAAGACCAGCTCAAAGGGGTAGCGGCCAGCGGACTGCAGACCGGCGGCGAGATCGTCAGCACCCCGCCAGGAGATCTGCCCCAACCGGGTATGGAAGCCAACGGTGAGAGCGCACCTGGTGAGGACAAAGACAAAGACGGCAAGGCCGACGAGAAGAAAAAGTCCGCCGGCGAAGAGCCCGCATCAGGGATGCAGGACATGCTCCAGCCGCTCATGGGGGCACTGGGTCCGCTCACCCAATCACTGACCAAGCCGCTGCAATCCGCCGGGCAGATGGCACAAAAGCTTGGCGAGCAAGTCGGCAAGATGGGCGGGGAGGCCGCCAAGAAAGCCGCGAGCCCTCTCAAACCCGCCGCCCTGTCCAAACCCCTCGCGGCAGCCGGCAAGGGCGGCAGCGGCGGCGGCGCCGGTGGCGGTGGCGGCAGCCCGCTCAAGCCGTCCAGCAATCTTGGCGCGGCCATGCACCCCGCCGGGCTGAACGGCGCCCCCTCGGCCACCAACACGGCCTCCTCGGCCGCCGCACCTCTCAAGCCCGCGACCGCCGACGGTGCCTCCAGAGGTGCCGGCGGAGGCATGATGCCGATGGGCCACAAGCCCGGCGGTGACTCGAAGTCCTCCAAGATCAACAGCTACGAGGCGCCCCTGCCTGAGGTGGAGGGCCATGGCCGCGAGGGTGTCGTTGGCGAGGCCGCCAAACCGGCTGCTCCGGTGGTCAATCCCGAGGCGGCGAATGCGGTCAAAGAGCGCTTGGCCCGCCGCAAGAAGGACGCCGCCGGCGACGGCAGTGGGTAGCCGACGACACGTTCGCCACGGTGTCCCACTTCTGTGCCACGCTGATGGCATGCCCGATGCGCGGACCGTCACAGCACGGCCCACCACCCCACGAAGCGCCGCTGTCGGCGCGGGTCGCCGACACCTTTACTGCCCCTCGCCACTGCCCGTGGCCCAGCGTTAGGCGAGTAGATGGACATCCCCCTTCACCCTCAGGTTGTCAGCACAATGGCGCGCGGCCGAGAGTTCCTCGAAAGCGTCCGCGCTGCACGCCGCTCGGTAGCAGGTCTGCAGGTGACGGTGCCGTGCCCCGACGGTGACAACACCATCGATTTCGGCGGCGACGGCATGGTCGCCGACGCCAGCTTCGTCGAGGACATCTTCACTCGCTACCCCGGCGACAAGCTCAGCGAACTACTGCTGGCCATGTCGGAGGAGGGCTACTCCCAGGTGGCGACGAAGGTCTCCGCGGAGGTGTCCGGCGTCCTGGAGCGGCTGCAATGATCGACGACGAGACACTGGAGCTGTTCACCAGCAGCTGCGCAGCCCTGGGCGCTGAAGTGTTCGGCCGCCGACAGGTGGCCGACAAACGCGCCGCCCGCGCGGGCTTTGAGCGGCTGACCGCCCAGCATCCGGAGTTGTGCGACGGCTGGCTTGGCCTAGCGGCCAGCGGCGCCACCGACCAATCCGTCCTGGAGAGCGCCTTCCGCGCGATCGAGACCGCCGGAGAGCTGATCGCCGCGTCCGACGTCACCGTCGGTGCGGTGGACTTCCCGTTCTTCACCGGCCTCTACATTCAGCTCTGGGCCCGCGGCGCTGATGGTGTGACCATGGCCTGTGCTGCGGCACGCGCCGACGCCGGCGACTACGCCGCAGCCCGCGAGCTGCTCGACGATCGGCTGCTGGGGGGCTCCCAGCAGCTCTACGCCGGCTGGGTGCTGGCAGTTATCTTCTTTCGCGCCCAGCGGTGGCACGACGTGCGACGAGTTCTCGCGCCATTGATTCCGCAGGCCCGACAGGACCCCTACCTCTTCCAGGCGATGTCAGTGGCGCACGGGCTTTCGGCCGCCTACCTCGGGCTGTGGGAACAGGCGTTTGACCAGTTGCACACCCAAGGGGCAGGGCCGATCCCCGGCGCCAATGCCGAGGCGCTGATGGGAGCCGCGCTATGCGCCCGTGAAATGGGGAAGGCTGAGGTCGCGACTGCGCTGCTCAACGATGCATACAGCGTCCCCGACATCGGCGAGGAGCTGCGCACCAAGATCGGCACCGCGCTCAGTGACCCTGGCTTCGGCGTGCTGGTCACCACCCCGGCGCGCATCGACGCGCGCACCGACTACTGGGACCCCGCCACCGAACCCGGAGAACGCGACTTCGTGCGCCAGCTCGGCGCGGCCCGGCGTGCGGAGCTGCGCGCCGAGGCCGATGAAGAGCTGGCCGAGTTCGTGGGCATGGCCGATGTCAAAGAGCAGATCGCTCGACTGGAATCCAGCGTGCGCGCCGCCAAACAGCGTGAGGCGCTGGGGCTTCCGGTGCGCAACAAGTCGCTGCACCTGGTGCTGAAAGGTCCGCCGGGAACTGGTAAGACGACCATCGCGCGCGTGATCGCCAAACTGCTATGCGCAGCGGAGATCTTGCCGTCGGACACGTTCGTCGAAACCGGGCGTGCCGATCTGGTCGACAAGCACATCGGTGGGTCGGAAGCCAAGGTCCGGCAGATCATCGACCGCATCATCGACAGCGGCGGTGGCGTTCTGTTCATCGACGAGGCCTACGCCCTGACCGACTCGGGATCCGACCGCGATTTTGGGCCGCTGGTGATCGCCGAACTCATCCGCGCGATGACCAACCACCACGACAAGCTGATGGTGATCGCGGCCGGCTACGCCGACAAGATGCAGGAGTTCTTGGACTCCAACGAAGGCCTGCGGAGCAGGTTCACCCGCGCAATCACCCTGCCGTCCTACAGCGTTGACGAATTGATCGAGATCACCACCCGCAAGGCCGCCAAAGGCGGAAGCATCATTGAGGACGTCGAGCCGCTGCGCCAGGCCTACAGCGACCTGTCGAGCGCGACCGCTGCGGACACCACGGGCCGGCGCAGGCCAGCCCTCGACGTGCTCGGCAATGCGCGCTTGGCCGACAACCTCATTGGGTTCGCCGAAGAGGAACGCGATCATCGTCTCGACGTCACCGGCAAGCTCGGGCCCGACACCACTGCCGCAGACCTGCAAACCGTCACCGGTGATGATTTGCGGGCCGCAGTGGCCCGTGAACTCGACCGTGCCGAGAAGGAACAAGGCATCGAATTGTTCAGGGGCGCAACAGGAGGAGGGGCGCAGTGACCAATCCGCTTCCCCCCCGTCGGGGGTTCAAGTCCAAGAGTTCTGAGCCTGGCGGCCCGACCTCGGCGCGGACCCGGCCGTGGGGCTTCGTCACCAAGCACCAAGTCTCGGGGTGGCGGTTCCTGATCCGGCGCATCAGCAACGGCGTCGCACTGCGTGACACTCGCATGCTGACCGACCCGCTGCGCCAGCAGGGCCGTGCGCTCAGCGTCGGGCTGATGCTGGGGGTCGTGCTGCTCGCTGGCGCGTTCATCTTGTCGATATTGCGTCCCGCCGGGTCAGCCGGAACCGATGCGGTGCTGGCTGAGCGCTCCACCAATGCGCTCTACGTGCGGGTCAACGACGAGCTGCACCCCGTGCTCAACCTCGCCAGTGCGCGGCTGATCGTAGGCAAGGCCGAGAACCCGACCGTGGTCAAGTCCACCGAGATCGACAAGCACCCGCTGAGCAATACGCTGGGAATCCCCAACGCGCCCTCGCGGATGGTCCAGAACCCGGCCAGGGACGCCCGGTGGATGGTGTGTGACGCCGTGGGCGGCCCCGACACCGGGACGACGGCGCTCTCCGGGGATCCGGTGCCTGGACCCGGGCATGCGGGCACCTTGCAGGACTCCTCGGCCATCTTGGCCACCAGCGACGGCGGGGTGACCACCTGGCTGATCTGGGGGAACAAGCGCAGCGAGATCGACCTGAACAACCCCGCAGTCGCGGCTGCTGTCGGCATCAACGTCGACACCCCCGCGCCGCGGTCGATCAATCCCGCACTGCTCAATCTGATTCCGGAGTCGCCGCCACTGGTAGTGCCGTTCATCCCCAACGCCGGCGACCCGCCCCGATTCCCGTGGCCGGTGGCCGGGCAGACCGCGCCGCTGATCGGTTCTGTGGTCGTCGACCGCGACGAGAGCAACCAGATGCGCTACTACGCTGTCACTCCTCAAGGGATCCAACCGATTTCGCCTGTGGTGGCCGCGGTGCTGCGCGCCAACGACGCCTACGGGCTGGTCGAGCCGCCCGCGTTGACACCGGACCAGGTGGCCAAGGCGCCCAAGACCGAAAGCATCCCGGTCGAGAACTACCCCACCGAGGCGCTCAAGGTGCTGGACCCGACAACTGACCCGGTGACGTGCGGGCAGTGGGTGAAGCTCGACGGGGCACCCACCTCGAGTCTGTCGTTGCTCGCCGGGCAGTCCCTGCCGGTGGCCGAGGACGCCAAACCGGTGACGCTGACCGGCGCGGGCCCCATCGCGGCCCAGCGTGTGCTGCTGCCCAAAGGCTCGGGGTACTTCGTGCAAGTCACCGGCCAGCAGCCCGAGGCGACCACCAAGGAATCCCTGTTCTGGGTGTCAGATCTCGGCGTGCGCTACGGCGTGGACGAGGGAGACAAGAAGACCGACAGCACTAGTCCCGCTGCGGCGCTGGGAATGACCGCGGAGCCGCTGCCGATCCCCTGGTCGGTGGTCAGTCTGTTCGCACCAGGTCCCACGTTGTCGAAAGCCGACGCGCTAGTCGCGCACTAACGAAAGGTTAGTCATGCGAGCGAAATTCCCCCAGCGGCGCCGCGTTGTCGGCCCCAAGCATGAGCCTGCGACCTTCCTGTTCGAGCCGCCTCCGGAGCTGCCGCGGACCATTGAGGTACCTGCCTGGAAGAAGGCGCTGCCGTGGCTCTTCGGGCTCGTCATCATCGGCATGATCACCATGATGCTTTTCATGGGGCTCCGGCAGATGAACCCCATGTACCTGTTCATGATGGCGATGATGGGCGTCGCGCTGTTCACCTCGCTGGAAAGTCGGGGCGGCAACAGCGAAATGTCCAGGGCGGAAGTCGATTCCGAGCGCGCCGAGTACCTGCGCTACCTGTCGGGTAAAGGCGAGGAACTCCGCAAAGCAGCCAACGCGCAGAAGTCCAGCGCCGAATGGTCACACCCCGATCCCGAGGTTCTTGAAGCCGTCCTCGACGGGCCGCGGCAGTGGGAACGCGGTGCCAGCGACCCCGACTACCTCCACATCCGCGTCGGTCGCGACGAAGTGAAGTTGGCCTCCAAAATCAAGGTCAAGCCCGTCGACTCCGAACTGGACCTCGAACCCGTCGCCAAGACCGCGCTGCACCATCTACGGGCCGTGCAGCAGTCGATCCACCACTGCCCCAAGGCCATCGACTTCGCCAGCCACGGCATGATCGGCGTCTACGGCGACCAGCCCCTGTTTCGGGCGACTGTGCGTGCCTGGGTCGCCCAGCTGGTGTGCTGGCACACCCCCAACGACACCGCCCTGGCCGTGGTCGCCTCCGACCTGGAAGGCAAATGGGAGTGGGCCAAGTGGATGCCCCACACCGAAAGCAACGAAATCGACGGCGCCGGACCCGCCCGGTTCCTCGGAACATCGCTGCGCGACGTCGAGGCGATGCTGGACCCGATGCTCAAAGAGCGCGCCAAGACCATCGACGACAAGGGCACCGTCGACCCCGGGGCGGTCAGTAAATCCAACAAGCACGTCGTGGTCGTCATCGACGACCCGGCTGCACCGTCAGCAGTGATCCGCCGCATCGCCTCACGCGATGGGGTCACCGTCATCGCCTTCCGGGACGGATCCGGACCCGACCGCGACTACGCAACCCACCCGCGCGAGCTGCTGCTGCGCGTGCAGCACAACGCAGGTGCAGTGCAGATGGACAACTGGCACAACTTCGGGTGGCGCATGTTCTGCGCCGAGCCCGATGTGCTCGACGCCCCGGTGATCCGCCACCTGGCCCGCCAGCTGTGCAAATGGGACAGCGCCCCAATCGGGCGCCAGGACGCCGAGTCGGCGGCGGCGCAAAACTTCCTGTCCCTGCTGGGCATCACCAACGCCGCCAAGCTCGACGTGAACGCCCTGTGGACGCCACGGATGTTGCCGGTGGGAACCAACGAGCCGGTGGATCTGGAGCACCTGCTGAGAGTGCCCATCGGGCTGCAGCCCAGCGGGGCGCCGCTGATCCTCGACCTCAAGGACGAAGCCGACGGCGGCAATGGCCCCCACGGGTTGATGATCGGGATGACCGGCTCGGGCAAGTCCACCGCGCTGGCTGCGCTGGCAGCGGGGCTGTTCGCAACCCACTCCCCCGATGTGGTGCAGGCGATCCTGGTCGACTTCAAAGACGGCGCCGGGTTCGATGCGTTCACCGATTACCCCCACGTTGTCGCCGTGGTTACCAACATGGAGGAAAAGCGTTCTCTGGTCTCGCGTTTCGGGGACACGCTGCTCGGGCTGTTGGATCTGCGCGGGCGGATCTTCCATGAGGCCGGCAACCAGATCAAGGGCGCGGCTTTCCAGGGTTTGCGCGAGTACAACGAGGTGCGCGCGACGCCGGCCGGTGCTCACCTGCCGCCTTTGCCGTGGATGTTCATCGTGGTCGACGAGTTCTCCCTGCTGCTCAACGAGCATCGCGACATGGCGGATGTGTTCGACGTCGTGACCCGCAAAGGCCGCTCGCAGGGCGTGTCCTTCCTGTTCGCCAGCCAGACCCTCGACGAGGGCGTGATCAAGAAGATCCCGGACAACACTCAGTACCGCATCGGTCTCAAGGTGGCGTCGGAGGCGACCTCGCGCCGCGTGATCGGCACCGCCGACGCCTATCACATCCCCGACGGCAAAAACGTAAAGGGCACAGGGTATTTCGTGCGGGCGCCCGGTGCTGAACCGGTCAAATACCGGGGCTTCATGCTGCCCAGTCGCTACGAGCCGCCTAAGACGATCAACCGCCGGGTCATCAACGCCGAACCCCGTGCCCGGGTGTTCACCGCCGGCCGCGTGGCGCCCGACGCCAACACCGTCATCGAAGAGGAGATCGCGGCCGAATCGGTGATCGAAGGTCCGCCACGGTCGTTGGTGCTCACCCTCGGCCCGCAGCTGACTGCTGCCTACGGCAAGCGGCCACCGCAGCTGTGGTCGCCGCCGCTGGATGACCCGATCCCACTGGATTCACTGCTGCGGCAGGCCAACGAAGCCGCGCCGCGTTCGGGTGGCCCGTGGTGGCCAGTCGGGGAGATCGACCGCCCGCGCCAGCTCAGCCACGGGCTTCTCACCTACGGCGTCGACGACGGCAACATCTCCATTCTCGGTATGCGCAACGCCGAGCTGTCGCTGGTCGTGCAAACCTTCATCCTGGCCGCCGCCGCCCGCTACAGCCCCGCCGAGGTCGGATTCTTCGCGCTGAGCTACGGCGGCCCGGCACTGGCGACCGTCAAGGACCTCCCCCACGTAGGTGCGATCGGCGGCCGCGACCGCAAGGAACTCAACCTGCGCATCCTGGGCGACCTCGACACGGTGGCGAGCCGCCGCCGGCGGATCTTCGAGCAGCAGGACATCGGATCGCTCGATGAGTACCGGCGGCGACGCGCGGCCGGTGACTCCGTGCTCGAAGACGGCTATCCCGCCGACATCTTCGTCATCGTCGATGGGTGGGAAAACTTCGCCGAAGACAACACCTCACTGTTGGCGCCGAAGAACCCGGCCATCAAGAACATCGAGCGGCTTATCGGTGCCGGACATGGCATCCACGTCATGGTCACCGCAGCTGACTGGATCAAGATCGGGCAGGCGGTGCAGACGCAGGTCAACGTGCGCTACGAACTCAAGCTGGCCAACAGCGCGGCCTCGCAGGTCCGGGCGCGCGTAGAGGACAATATGATCCGCCCACAGGACCGGATCCCCGCCGACGATCCCGGTCGGGGCATCAACTCCACCGGCGACGTCATCCGCTTCGGCGTGGGCCGTCTCGACGGCAAGCCCACCATGGATGACCTCGACGTCAAGGTCCGCGAGACGGTCGCTGAGCTGGCCAACCGCTACGCCGACACCCGACCCGTGCCGCGCCCCCGGCTGCTGCCGAACTCAGTGCCGTTCGACAAGCTGCCGCAGAAGCTCGGAGGCGAAAAGCACGTCCTGGGGCTTCGCAGCCGCGACCTGAGGCCGATGGTGGTCGACTTCGCCCAAGACCCGCTCCTGGCGGTCTACGGCGACGACCGGCACGGCAAGACCACCTTCATCACCAACGTGGTGCGCAGCGTGGTGACCAACCGTGCAGACGCCAACGAAGCCCTGGTGGTCCTGCTCGACAAGAGCCGCCACCTCAGCAGCTTCGTCACCCGCCACCTCGCCGAGGAGGACCCGACAGACCTGGACAAGCCGTCGGACTACTACGAGACGGACTTCGCGGGCATGGCCAAGCGGCTGGGCGTGCTGGCGCACATGCTCGACAGTCGGACCCCGCCGACGAACCTCACCTGGGAGCAGAAACGGGACTGGAAGTTCGACGGGCCGTTGATCTACCTCATCGTCGATGACCTGGACGCGATCCCGGCCACCATCACCGTGCATGCGCCGGTCACCGCGGGTGCTCCAGGTGGCGGGGTGCCTCAGGTGATGGACATGTGGCGGCCGATGCTGCGCCACATCGCCAACGCCAGCGACATCGGTCTGCGCATCATCATGACCCACCGTGCCACCGGCACCGGGGTCGCCGAGATGTCACCGAACAGCATTCCTGGCCAGTTCGCCTCGCAGAACGCGACGCGGATCATGCTCTCCGCGCGCACCACGGTCGACAAGATCAGCGGTGTGAAATACGAGGAGGGCCTGCCGCCTGGCCGGGGCTACGTCATCTCCTCCAATGAGAACAACGGTGGGTACGTCCAGTTGGCTGGACCCCCCGATGGAATGTAACCACGATGTTAAAACTCCACGTCGGGGCTTATGGGGTCTTGCCGGCGACGGCCACAATATGTGGCACGTGTCCTTTGCTGGCGGTACCGTGGTTTCCCGAGGTGGAGTCAGCAAAATTGCCGTCATCTGCACCTGGGGACGTCGGCAATAATGGATAAACAGATACCAGCCGAAGAGGGGGCGCAATCTCATGCAGCATTTCGACGTCACACCTGAAGCCTTGGCCGCAGCGTCCGCGCAGGTCACTGCATTGACTGCTCGACTGATCGGTTCTGGGGCAGCCCAGACGGTCGCCAACGGGATCATCGGGCCCCCCGGCTCGGACATCTCCTCGGTCCGGACCGCGGCCTTCCTCAAGGCAAAGGGTGCTGAACACGACGCGATGGCCACCATGGGCAACGCCCAGCTCGCCTTGTCGTCCTACGGCGTGGCCGAGTCCGGTACCAGCTACGCCATCGGCGAGGGTGAGGCCGTCTCCATCTACACGGCTGCCGGCGGCGCAGGCGTCTAAGGCCGGGAGAACTCACCGTGGCAGCAGTTGTCGCCATCGCCCCACCAACGCCACCTATCTGGCATGCGGCACCGCCTGAGGTGCATTCGACGCTGTTGAACACCGGAATGACGGCGGCGCCCATCGCTGCGGCGGGCTCGGTGTGGGCGCAGACCGCGGCGCAGTACACCGCGGCGATCGCCGAACTCGAAGGCATCCTGATGCAGGTCCAGGCGAACTACCGCGGCCCGTCTGCGGAGAAGTTCGTCGCCTCGCACCAGCCGATGCTGCTCTGGTTGGCCGACGTCGTGGCGAAGGCGACCCTGGCGGCCTCCGGGCACGCCGAGATCGCCGGCGCCTACACCAGCGCGGTAGCCGCGATGCCGACCATGCCGGAACTGATCAACAACCACGTCGTCCACGGCGTCTTGGTCGGCACCAACTTCTTCGGCGTCAACACCGTCCCGATCGGGATGAACGAAGCCGACTACGCGCGGATGTGGAATCAGGCCGCCGACGTCCAGGGCACCTACGACGTGGCGACCTTCCTTGGCGTCAACCAGATCCCTGAGACCACCCCGTCTCCCATGCCCCTGATTCCGGGGGTTGGCGAAGCCGGCAACATCTCGGCGACCGCCGCGTCGTTCCTGACTCAGGGAATCGCCGACGCCGGCGGGGCGTCACTGACGGGCGCGTCCGTGATGGGCGACAAACTGATGGCCGGCAAGATCGCCAGCAGCCCCGCCTCCCTCGACAAATTCCCCGGTCCTCAAACGGGTCACGCTCAGGGCGCGGCCGACCAAGGCGAAGACGCCGCCCAGCAGTCGCAGAACACCGGCGGCAGCATGATGCAGCAGGTGGCCTCGATGGCATCGAGCGCACCCCAAGCAGCGGCCTCAGCGCTGCAGCAGCCGGCCAACATGCTCATGCAAGCACCCCAAACCCTGGCCCAGGCCCCCCAGCAGCTCAGCAGCATGCTCAGCCAGTTCGCCGGCGGTTTCGGCGGCGACGCCGCGGGGACCGGCAGCGGAATGATGCCGGTCGGGTTCGCCGGCACCGGCGCCATCTCGGGCGTCAACCCCGCCGGCATGACCAGCCTGGCCGGCGGCGCCCTCGGAACAGGGCCGTCCCGGCCCCTGATGCCCTCCACCTGGGGTGCCTCACCGACCAGCGCGACCGAGCCCGTGAACAACGCGGCGCGCGGCATGTCGCCCATGACAGCCGGGCTGCCAGGCGCCGGCGCCAGCGGCAGCGGCGCCGGTGGCAGCGGGATGATGGGCTCCGGCGCTCAGCGGCGCCGCGGCCAGGGAACCCAAGCGGTCAACACGTACTCCGATGATGCTGTCGACGAAGACGACGCCGACGACGCCGACAGTGATGGGGGGACGTTCGCGATGACCCGCTAATGGAAATCACCCTGTGCGGGTCGAACTCAAAACAACTGTGACACAACACAACACCACTCGACATCACACGCTTGAAAGGACACAACAATGGGATACCTGAACGCCGAAGTTCCGCAGATGGTGACCGTGCAGGGCGGCTTTGCCGCAGAGGCGGTTTCCTTCCGGAGCACCCTGAGTCAGGCCGAAGGTTCTGCGATGCAGGCACAGGCCTTCCACAAGGGCGAATCGGCCACCGCATTCCAGATCGGGCACGCCAAGTTCCTCGACGCGGCCACCCGCGTCAACGACCTGCTCAACATCGCCGAGTCCCAGCTGGGTGAGGCCGGTACCACCTACGTGTCGCAGGACACCACGGGTGCTGATGAATTCAACTCCGCCGCGGCTGCCATCAACCCCACCCCGATGTGACCAACGGCCTCAACCACATTCGACTCTGAAGGGAACCTTGAACGATGACCATTGAATACAACATCCCGGGCATGATGGGCACGGCCGGCGAAATGGGCGCCTACGGCGGCGTCCTGCGCGCCATCGGTGGCCAGATGGGCGCTCACCAGGCCACGCTGGCTGCGACCTGGGAAGGCGACACCGGTATGACCTACCAGTCCTGGCAGCAGCAGTGGAACTCCGCCCTGGAGGATCTGTGCCAGGGCTACGAGATGATGCGCCAGTCGCACGAGAACAACGCGACGACCATGGCCCATCGCGACCAGGCCGAGGGCGCCAAGTGGGGCTAGGCCACACCACGCCATAAGCACCAAGAAGTGGGGCGGTCACCGAAAGGTGACCGCCCCACTTCTTTTGGGTCGAGAGCCCGGTTAAGGGCGGGCGCTGTCCGGCCTGTCCGAGAACTCCTGGCCCACGGACTGGTCATCGGTTGGCGGCACTAGCCACAGGTGCCGCGCCTGGTGCAGCTCGCGGCCCTGTGCGGCGCGGATCCTGGCCAGCAGCGCCGCAGTGGAAGGGGTGTAGGCCATGGTGACTCCTCCGACTTCCGGGATCTCGCGAGCTAGGCCGAGGCGTTGTCGATCAACCGCGTGCTCAGCCACTGACGGCCGCGGGCGGTAGTGACCTGAAACAGGTTCGGATGCCGCCCATCCTGGGTGATGACGATCGTCGTTGAGGGAGCCAGAGCTGACTGAGGGCGGCGCAGCACCACGGTGATCGCTGCGGCCGGTGCTTCCCTACTGCCGTCGGTGAGAACGATCGCCCCAGGCGGCGGCACGGCCGGGGGCAGCATGAACTGCTCTGCCGCACCGTGACTGGCCAAGGCGTCCCACTGGCGAGGATGGGCGGTGTACACCGCCACCGGCAATCCCGAGAGCGCCAGCCGCGCGACGATCCCCATATGGAACTGCTGGGTGCCGGTGACGGTGATCCGCACCGGTTCCGGGGACGCCAGGCCCAAATAGACCGGCTGACGATCACGGCTGAAGCCCAGCGGTACCCCGGCGGCCGACGTCGGCCACCGCAGCTGCGCCAAGTCGGACCACGTGAGCCGGCCGCTCGGCAACTCGATGTCGTGATGGTCGAAACCGGTCGCCGTCAACGACGGGGCCACGGCCCGATGCAGCCCATGAAAGCCGGTCAGCCCTGACAGCGGATACCGCGGGGGCTGGGCGCTGGTCAACGTGCCCACACAGGCCTCGACGGTGGCTGTCTGGCGGTTCAGTGACCGCACGGTCACCGACACCCACGTCGCCTTGGTGTTCAACGTGACGATGTTGGACATGACGTCATCGAAAGCCCCTGGATCCACTGCGTAGATCGCGCGGAAGCCATCGGAATACTCCGTGCCCGTCCAGGTTTCCTTGCGCACCATGGCCGCCGCAGGCACGA
Organism: Mycolicibacterium tusciae JS617; assembly: GCF_000243415.2. Next base: position 47,506 of record NZ_AGJJ02000003.1, on the reverse strand, counting down.
ACCGTGGCAGCGCATCTGAGGTGTCGCTGAGCGTGGCCAGCCATCCGCGCTCGCGCAGTTCGGCCACCAGGCGTCGGGCCACCGTGTCGGCCAACGTGGCGCGCCGCGGGCCCGCCGCCGACGCCTGCTCGACGCCCTCCAGGGCGGGCTCGTCGTCGAGGCCTTCGGAGAGGCCTGTGGCGGCCGCTGGAGTGCCCATCGTGGTCTGGCGGGCAGTCAGCGCCCCCACGTTGTCTTCGGCGCGCAGCGTGTACGTCAGCCAGGTGTCGCGGTGCTGAGGCGTCCGCGCTGTCAGCAGTGGCGCGGAATCGGTGCGCAAGCCGCTCGCCGGCGGGGTCCGGGTGAGCGCGGTGATGTTCAACGCCTCAGCGCGGACCCCGTAGCGGTCCAGCCAGCTGGTGACGAAAGCCCACGGCATCTGGTCAACGGTGTCGGCCGGGGTGGACAGCGCATGCGGGTGTGGGCGCAGGTGGATGACGATCTGCGCTTCCAGCGCGGTGGATCGCACGCTCGGGGGCTGCTGGTCCTCGGCTGACGCGTCGCGTCGCGGCCGGCGCTGGGTGCCTCGGACACGTTGGCGGCGATTGAACAGCGCCATCGGAACCCGGCGCCGTACCGTCGTCGAGACGTGCTGCCCATGCCAGGAGCCCAGGAACGCCAGGATCAGCGCCACGCCGATGGCGTAGTGCCACCACAGCGGCCGCTGGCCTGGCGGCAGCAACGCTGCCCAGACCAGCAGAAGCAGCGACACCAAGGTTGTGAGCCGGCGCCAGCTCGGCGCCGCGGGAGCGAACCGTCGCCGCGGGCGGTTAGTTGCTTGTGTTGCCACGGCGCATTCCAATCAACGTGATGGCGACGACGGCGCCGACGATGGCGAGGATGCCGACACCGAAAGCGATCATTCGGGGTAGCCGGTCATCCGGTGGTGGCGGCGCCGGCGGCTCTACCCGCACGACGGGCATGTTGGCGGGCACCTCTTCGCCGTCGGGGATCTCCCATGTCAGTGCCGCGACGGGATCAATCACCCCGGCGCCGACCAGGTTTGACGGTGAGCGGGCTGCGTTATGGGAGGTTCCGACGATCCGGTTGACCACCTGGCGGGCGGTGAGGTCAGGGAACTCCGATCGCACCAGAGCGGCGATGCCGGAGACGTAGGCCGCGGCGAAGCTGGTCCCGTTGATGGGTACCAGGGGTTCCTTGTTGGACGGCTGGCCGTTGACCAGACCCGAGTTGGGGCCGTTGCCCAGCGTCACGATCTGCTCACCCGGTGCGGCGACGCCCACCCAGGGCCCGGCCATGCTGAACCCTGAGGGTTGCCCTTCGGGTGTCAAAGAGCCGACCGAGAGCACGTAGGGCTGCCAGTACGACGGCGTGGAGATGGTGGTGGCCCCGGCCCAGTTGCGCAGATCCTCAGGGTTTTTCGGGTCGGTCAGGGGGTTGCTCTGGCAGTTGCTTTCGCCGTTGTTGCCGGCCGCGGTGACCACCACGATGTCCTTGTCGATCGCCGCGTAGCGCACCGCGGCGCCGAGCGCCTTTTGGTCGACCTGCTTGTACTCGGCGATGCAGTTGACGATCGAGATGTTGATGACGCGGACGAAGGGCATGTCGGCGGCATGGCGAATGGCCCGGGCCAAGGTGGCGACGTCGCCGGCGGTCTTGACTTCCTGGGGGTCACCGCCGGAAGGGATCTTGGGTGCCCACTGCGCCGAACTCTGCCGGATCGAGACGATCGACGCTTCGGGCGCGACGCCAGAGAAGCCGTCCGGGCCCGGCTGTGCGGCGATGATGCCGGCGACAGCCGTCCCGTGGCCGTCGCAATCAACCAGTCCGTTGGCGGAGGGGTCGATAAAATCTCCACCCGGATTGAGGTTGGGCAGACGCGGCTGGGGCGCAACCCCGGAGTCGATGACGGCCACCGCCACTCCCCTACCTCGCGAGGTCTTCCACGCCTCCGGCAGGTTGAGCATCGCCTGGCTTGGCGGTACCAGCGCCGGGTCGAAACCCGGTAGGGCGCCGTTGATTGCGCACTGCTCGGTGTTCTTGCGCATCTCCTGTTCCGGTCCGGGCGGGCCGTCAGGAGGCAGAGCTGCCGGGTCGACCACCGGCATCGTCAGGGCAGCGGCCTGTGGCGGCGGGCTGCACAGCATCAGCAGCGCCACCGACGCGGCCACGGATCCGAGCTGTCGCATCATCACAGAGTCCCCCGGTTACGAATCAGGCTGACCAGGCCGACCAGCCAGAGCATCGACGGCACGATCGTGACCAACAGGGTGTTCTGGAACAGGTCCAGGCGTCGCCGCTGCGGGATCGTCAGATCCCCAAGCGTGAGCATCGACATGATCAGCAGCACCACTGTCAGGCCGATAACCGCCGCGGTCGCGTACAGCCCGGCCATCAAGTGGCCGGTCGCGGTGAACGCTATGGCCAGCGCCGCGGCAGTGAGGAACGGTGCGGACAGGAACCACAGCGCCGTCAGTCGTGAATCCCAAATACGCATCCGCAGCAGCGTCACCGTGACAGTCGCGACCACCAACCACCACGCAAGCAGCTGGGGTGCGTCGGGCAGCCAGGCCACCAGCACCGAGCCGATGACAGCCAGAATGACGGAGGCCGCGATCAGACCGTTTTGATACGAGGCGCTGGTGGCGGTTTTGCGTGGCAGACCCTCGATTTCGGCCAGCGAGGATGCCGGCGGGGTTGGTTCACCCGGGGCCGGGACGTTCGGCAGTGGAAAGCGAGCCCACACCGCCGAGGAGGTTGGAGCGTTCAGGGCTACCAGCAGCGAGACCCCAAGCACGCCGCAGCCCAGCGACAGGTAGGGCAGATGCCACAGGATGCGTACCGCCGCGGCGATCGCCACCGTGATGCCGACCGCGATCAGCGCGGTGTAGGTGGCCACATAGGTGCTGGTCACCGCCAACAGCACCAGCGACCAGGCCACGACGCCGGCGGCGGCCAAGAACACCCGCGGCGCAGCCGCGTCACCGGGCAGTGCCGCGGCCAGCGCCAGGGCAAGCGGAACGGTGGTAGCCAGCCCCATACGGGCCGAGGCGACAGAACGTCCGCGCCGGCTCAACACCACTGTCGAGGCCACGAACGTCAAGGTCAGGACACCCAGAGCTGCCGCGGCCCACCACTGATAGCCGCGATACCACCCGTCGAGGGCCAGCCCACAGACCAGCGCGCCGAGGGCGAGCACGACCACTTGCGCCACACCCGGCAACAGCTGGTGATTGAACGGTTTGAACTGACCCTTCGAGTGAATGGCCGCGGCATCGGCGATGTCCTCGACGACCGGCGGTGCTGCCGGCCCCGGGGGCAGCTTGCACAGGATCAACTGCTCGCCGTCGTCGATGTTGAGTGTCTCGAGTGTGGCGTCCAAGCTGAACGGCGTACCACCGAGTGGGGCAAGTGAATACGGTCGTGGGCTGTCGACGTCGGCGACGTCCTGCGGCGCCAGGTCACCGTCATCGCGTCCCGATGTCAGCGTCGCCCGGATCCGCGGGATGAGTTCACGGATGGCCAACGTGGTCGGCAGGGCCAGGTCGGCGTTCGCGCCCTCGCCGATGATGGCGACGCGGACTTGCCCGGTTGCAGTGGCTGGATCCATTGTCAGTAGCTCCCCAGTTCCTCAGGGCGGTGGCGTGATTCGCGTGTCGGGAAGAACAGCGCGATCGAGCCAGCCAGTTCCATTACGGCCTTGCGGGTCGTCTTGCCCATCCGCAGAAATTCGATGAAACCGCCTTCGTGTAGGTGCCTGTCGTAGGGCACACGCACCACTTCCTGAATCTGCTCACGGAAGGTGCCTTCGGCAGCCTTCATGTCGATGGCAGGAGTGTCGCCGCTGTTGGCGTTCAACGTCACCACCGTTCGCGGGATCAGCCGGCCGAAGCTGTGCGACTGCAGCCACGCCAGCGTTCTCATGGCGCCGTTGAGGCCGGGAGCGTCGTTGGAGGACACCACGACCAGGCAGTCGACCTGCTTGGCGATCGTCGGGAACAGCGACGAGGTGATCGAGGTCCCGCAGTCGAGAATGATGATGTTGTAGTGCAGGCGCAGGATATCCATCACCTTCTCGAAATCCTGGCTGTTGAGGCGGTAGGACGAGCGCGGATCATTCTGCGAGGCAAGCATTTCCAGCCGGTCGTGATTCTGGACGGTGAACGTTTTGACGTTGGAATAGCTCCTGGCGTCCCGCAGCAAGGCCAGTTCCTGGATGTTGGCTTTCGGGCCGCCATTCTTCTCGAACCGCGCCGAGAGGTTGCCAAGGTCGGTGTCAACGTCGACCACGATCACCCGGTCGCCGCGCTCACGGGCGATTGCGTTGCCCGCGGCCACGGCCATGGTGGTCTTGCCCACGCCGCCCTTGGAGTTGACGAACGCCACGGTGTAGATGCCCGTGAGCTGCCCTTTGATCCGGTCGAGGATCTCGTCGTCGTGCTGCTCTTTGGCGCTCGGGCCCGGCTTGATCAGCCCGAATGTCATGACTCTCACGGCCTTGCGCCACCCGCGGTTGGCCACAAGGCGCCGGTTGGGCTCGAAATCCGGAGAATTGTCTTGGCCGGCAACGAACCCGCCATTGCCGAAGGGTTCTCCGCCTTCCAGTGCGGCCGCGAAGAGAGGCGGCGGGGCCGGTGGTGTCGCCTGCGGCGGTGCGGGCGGCCAGCCCTGCTGCGGTGCAGCGGGATCCGCGCCTGCGGGGCCGAAGAAATCACCGACACCGGGATCCTGTCCCGCCTTCTCCCGCAACGCGGCCATGTCTGATGCCGACAGAACCGTCGTCTGCTCGCTCGGGTCCTGGCGCCGTGGCGCCGCATAGCCACCGTTCGGCTGCTGAGGTGCCGAGGGCGCGCCCTGCGGTGTGTTCGGGGGTGCCTGCTGCGTCCACCGCTGCTGTGGCGGCTGCTGGTGGCGTGGCTCGGGGGCCGCATGCTGCGGCGCCGATGAGGGTGGCTGCTGCGGGCCCGGCCACGCCCCACCGAGTATTTCGGCCGCATGCTCGGTCGCTGGCGGCGGTGTAGTGGCTGCCGGCGGCGAAGATGGCGCTGGCGGGGGCGGGGGCGGCGGCGTGGGCTGGCTCGGGAATCTGTCTGGCTGGGGCGCCGCGCCAGGCTGCGAGGTGCGTCGTGCCTCTTCGGAGGGGGCCGGCGTGGGCGCGGGCGTCCCCCAGCGGTCGTCGGCCGGTGAGAAGCCTGACGGGGCGGCCTGGTGGCCCCAGTCGGCCGGCGGTGGGGGCAGTACCGGGCGGGGCTGCGAGCCGGTGTCGGTCGTCGGCGACGGTGCCCGGCGGTGCTCCCCTTCCTGCTGTCGCACCTCGGCGGTGCGCTCCTCCGGTGCATCGCTGTGCTGCTCGGGGCGGGGGTCGTCGTTGTTTGAGGCGAAGAAATCAGGTGGTGTGCTCATAGTGTGTATCCGTTTCCGTTGATCGGGTCAGATGTCGAAGTTCTCGTGGGGAAACCAAGTGCCAGAGGGCAATCGCGCAGTCAGGTCGCGCACCGCCATGGCGACGGCGAACGGTTCGGCTGGGGCGAATAGCGACGTTGCAGGCTCACCCTCTTGTGGACTGACGAGGATCCGCCCTACCTGGGTGCTGATGACGTTGACGCTGACGTCGGTCTGATGGCGCGCGCCGTCTGCTGAGTCGTGGGCAGTCAGTTCCACGGTGATGCGCTCGCCAGTGCGGGCCAGCTCCATGATGTCAGCGCTGCCCTCGGTGACGCCCAAGTCGGTCAGCGTCTCCACGACATCGGCGCCGCGGCCGATGCGCGCGTCGATTTGCTTGCCGATGTCCATGCGGATCTCGAACTCGGTGAACTGCGCAGGAGGCTCGTCGTCGGGAAGGCCTGCGGTGATGATGGGCACGATCGACTCGCTGTGGTCGAGCTGCAGCGGGGTGAACGTGACCATCTGGGCGTATCGCAGTGCCACGACGGCATGGGGCGGGTTGGTCCGGGCCAGGACGCCGCGCAGCATCTGATCAGCGCTGATGATCGTGTACCACTCCAGCCATTGTCGAGGTTGGCAGACTGTCCGGATCGCTTCGGCCACAGAGGGTTTCACACGTCCGTCGTCGTCGATCACGCCTGCCTCGGTGAGTTCGGCCAGCGACCGGGCGTTGAACGGTTCCCGGTCAGAGGGGTCGACATAGGGGCCGGTGATCGCCAGCTTCCATGGGTACATTCCGCCGCCGAGGTAGTCGGCGAGGAACCACGCCTGGTGCGCCGTCACTTCCACTGCCTCATATCTAGCCATCAGTGTCGCCACCCTTTGTCGGGGGTTCGGCCTTCTCAAGTTCCTCCAGCACGGGCTCCAGGGCACGCTCGGTGATCAGTGACATCGATGCGCCCCAGCGCTGCTCTTGGGCTTTGAGCCGCTTCAGAGTCGACCGCTTGAGCCGCAGCGTGGTGGCGGTCTTCTCGTCTTGGTCCAGCAACTTCTTGGACAGTTCCTGGACTAGGGCGCCGCCGACGCTCTCCGATTGAGTCGTCGCCATCGTGACTCACCCCTTCCTTGCTGGGTCTTTGCCCCCGCGATCGCAGTAGAGCACACGCGATGGACACGGCAAATAGATTGCATATCCCCGTAGCCAATACGGAAAAAGCCTGTAAGCGCCGCATCCGTCGGTGTCTAGTCTGCCCTGAACCCATAGGTGCATCGCGCACCAATTACGCCATCTGCAAGCAATACGCGCGTAAGCGGGGAATACGCGCATATGCGGCGCATACGTCGGTATGCGCTTGTCACATACAACGGTATGCGCGGGCACGCGGGGCTTCGGCGCGACCGATCGGCGGGCGACCGCTGGCCGGTGTCGCGACTGGGTGCCACACTGACCCCCAAGTGAGCCGCCCGGGCGCTATCTCCTCCCCCAACTGCCCCTATAAACCCACCTGCGCCAAAAACGTCACTGTGACGTATCGGTTCAACGGTTGTTGACACGCCGATCCGGTGATGCAGCCTGCATCACCGCCTCCGGCTTTCCGACACGCCACCTAAACGCTTGTCGGTGTCACACCTTGGAAATACCCTAATACCGGTAATCAAGAAAGGGAGTCACCCAGTGACCGATACGACTACAGCGCGGCCCGCCCGCCGGCCCAAGCGCAAGACCACCGCCAACAGGTTCGCCAAGCTCGCTGGCGGCGACATCGCCGCCGACGACACCGCCCTCTCCCCCGCATCCGACGACGCGCCAGCCGACGACGCCGGCGGACTCATCGGCGGCATGACCGTCGTCGCGGCCGTCGAGGCGGCCCACCGGGTCGTCGAGGTGGCAGTGGACGAGATCGCGCCCCACCCGTTCAACGACGACGCCCGGTCCCAGCCTCATCCGGGCGATCCGAAATGGGACGAGCTGCTCAACAGCGTCCGCGCCAACGGCGTCCGCCTGCCTGTGTTGGTAGTCCCCCGCGAAGCCTTCACCGCAGCCAGACCCGCTATGGCAGAACAGATTTCACCGGAGGCGCGGTATGTCCTGGTTTACGGACACAGGCGTCGAGCCGCTGCGCTGGAAGCCGGGCGCGCCACAGTGCCGGCCGTCATCGACGACTCGATCATGGCCGATGACGGTGACCTCGACGCCATGGCATCGGAAAACCTTGGCCGCCAAGACCTCTCAGCTCTCGCCGAAGCTGATCTGTTCGCGCGCTACTCCGAGATCGGATTGTCGCAACGTGCGATCGGCGAACGGCTCGGCGTCGACCAGACCACCGTCTCGCGCCGGCTGGCGCTGCTGCTGCTGGCCCCCGAGGTCCGCGCCGCCATCGAAGCCGGGCGGATCCCGAGCCATGAAGCGCCGGGATTCTCCGGCGTTCTGCCCTACGGCCCGCTGCGGCGCTGGCAGAAGAAGAAGGACCCCGAGCAGGACACGCAGCGCCGGCGCGACGAGCAGCTTGAGGCGCTGCGCCTGGTGCTCGACCGCGGCTGGCTGCCGTCGCGAGCTGCGGACCGGGTTGTCGCAGAGCGTGAGGCCCGCGCCGAAGCCGCCGCGCTCGGCATCACCCTGGTCGACGATCCGGAGGCTGAGCTGGGAGCCGATTACATCGAGCGCCGCATCAGCCGGGAGGAGTTCACCCCTGGTGCGGATGTGATCGGTGCCATCAACGCCAACACCGGCACGCTCGATCTCTACGACCGCTCACCCGCCAAGCCCGCCGATCACACACCGCCCGCCGGCGAGGCCGCCGACGCAACCCCTGCGGCCGACCCCACCACGGCGCCGCCGTGGGACACCGCTCCCGACGAGGATGCGGGGGAGTACGACACGGGGGAGGGCGCCACCGGTGTCGAGGACGAGGATCCCGAAGCCGCGGCGATCGCCGAACAACAGCGTGCCGATGCCGCCGCCGCCGCCAGCGCGCAGACCCGACGCCGACAGGCATGCGCGGCCCTGATCACCCATCAGCCGTCCAACTCGGATCTACTCAGGGTTCTGGTGCGGCAGTGCATTTCCGGCGTCAGCGCCCGCAGCCAAACCTCCGCGGTCAAAGCGCTCCTGCGCGACTGGGACGCCAGCGCCGACGGCACGGGGGAGAAGGCCCGCAACGCCCGCGCCTGGCATCTCGCCGTCGCCTCCGCGGAACTGCACACCGCCGAACTCAAAGGCGCCTGGGATGAGGACGCGATCGCTCATCTCGACGTCCTCGTCGAGCGCGTCGGCTACCAGCCCACCGAGTGGGAAAGCCGCCAACTGACCGACGCGCGCGCGTGATGCAGCCTGCATCATCGCCCCACCAGACCCGCGTGATGCAGCCTGCATCACGCGTCACACGCCTGATTCCGGTGATGCAGCCTGCATCACCGACCCCCCACACCGCCCTGCGATAGGAGTCCCACATGCCCACCTACACCGTCGCCAACATGTCTGGCAGCGTCGGCAAGACCACCACCGTCGTCACCGCCGCTGTGCAGCTGGCCGCCTCCGGCCTGCGGGTACGCGTCATTGACCTCGACCCCCAAGCCAACGCCACCACGTGGCTCGGCTACCCCGGAATCAAGGGCACCACCGTCGCCGACGTCCTGCGTGAGGACGCCACGATCAACGACATCGAACGCCCCGCACGCGTCATGCAGGGATACAACGAGGACGGCGAGCCGGATTACCTCGACGACGCCGAGGGCTACATCGACAACCTGACCGTGGTCCCGGCCGCTCGGGCCACCTTGGACAAGGTGATGATCGAGCTGTCGGCAGCCAACGGGGGAGTGATGCGTCTGCGCGACGCGCTCGAAGCTGCGGCTCCAGTCGACGTCACCCTCATCGACTCTCCCGGATCCAACAGTGCACTGGTCACCACCGCGCTGATCGCGTCCTCCGTGGACGAGGACGGTCCGGCCGGCTCCTGGGGTCTGATCACCTGCACCAAGCCCTCAGGCAAGGAATCAGAGGGGATTCAGGACCTCCTGCACGAACTGGCCGTCATCAAGAAGACCTACCGCATCGACATCCCCCTGCTGGCGATCGTGCCGTGCGCTGTGCCCGCCAGCGGCGCGGTCTACCGCGAGCAGATGGGATACCTGCAGGAAGGCTTCGGCGACAAAGTGACCCCGGCGGTGCGACGCGGCGCGATCGTTGACGAGGCCTACAGCAATTACCTGCCCGTGCCGCTCTACGGCTACCGCGCCAAAGAGGTCAGCAAGGACTACGAGAACGTCATCGCCCATATGAAGCGCCACGGAATGTTCCGCCCCGCCGCCATCAATGCCTAGAAACGGCGACCCCGCAGCGCCGCCGGAGGTCGGGAAGCTCAGCAAGCTCAACGTTCCCACCGAGCTGCACCAACGGGCCCGGGCGGCGGTGCGTATCGTGCGGCGCGTCACCGGCCGGCGCTACACCATCGCCCAGTTCGTCACCGAGGCGTTCGTTGCGCAGCTGGCGGTCATCGCCCGCGATTACAACGGCGGCCGGGAGATCTACCCCGACACCGAACCCCTCGAACGCGGCCGCCGATAGCCGTTCTGCGCACCTCCGGCGACGGCACCACCTGCGGCCCCTGAGCATTCGCCGACCGTGTCGCTCGCAGCACCGATAGTGAGTACACGCAGCGACGAGGAGGGGCACGAATTGGGCAGCGAGCAGTTCGCCGAACCGGAACAGTCAACGGATTGGCCGGACACCGAGGGCTACGGTCCCGGCACTCACGTGCCACTGCACCCGCCGATCGGGGAGGCGGTGCGCGCCCCACTGGAGTACTCCTACACCGCACCGGAACTCATGGCCGCGCTACCGCGCTCGGAAGCCATCGACGTCGAAGCCCTGCCCGCGGACCTGCAGCACAAAGCCCGCAGCCACGGCGACAACCTCGACAACATCGTCGAATCCGACCAACTCGTCCGCCGACGCGGCGCTCTCGCCCGGATCGCGGACTCACGCGTGGGCCGCGCGGTCTATCCGCTCGCCGCGTACAGCGCCGCGCTGGCCGTCCTCATCGCCATCGCGCTGATGGTGGTGCACGCCGTGCGTAATGCCGACGCGTCCAGGGCCGAGATCCTGGCGGCCTCAGATTGGTTCCGCAACCTCGCAGCCGTGCTCATTGCCGTCGCCCTGGTGCTCTGGTTCTCCCGCCGCCGCGCATCAGCGCCGCCCTGGGTCTACACCGCAGAGGAACTCGCGACCCTGGACGCCGCCTCGGTTGCCTGGCCGGCCGTGCCCGAGGACCTCGACCGGTACGCCAACGGCGAGACGCTGCGCCGGGAATGGCACAACATTTGGATGGCGCGGATCCAGCCCGGCGCCGCGGCCCTGGTCTGGCGAGAACCCCACCTGGTCGCGATCGCCACCTTGCTCGGGCGCGAGATCCGGTCCAGCCCGACATGGCAGAGCGAGCTGCTCGACGTCCATCGGGTACGGATCGACCTCGACCGCACCCTCACCGGCATCCACCTGCGCGCACACCGCGTCTGGCGCGCCCGCGCCAACCTCGTCGCACCGCCCAGCGCGGACCCTGGGGACGTCGTGGCCCGCCGCAACGCCGAGATCGACGATGCCGCCGGCGAGGCATGGACCACCCTGCTCGCCCTGGTGCGCCAGCTGCAGGACTACCGGAAAGCGCTCGCCCCAGTCGACGTGATCTTCGCCGAGATCCTCGCGCTGCAGCAGAGCAGCCTGCGCATCACCGACGACGCCGTACGGCAGCTGCACATCGACGCCGCCGGCAACACCCTGCACGCCGGCGCAGTAGGCGCGGCCGCCGACGAGCTGGCCGACCTCAACGCCAACCTCACGGCGCGGTTGGCAACACTGCGCCAAAGCCTCACCGCCGCGACCAACGGCCTTGCCCTGCGCGCGCCGTAGCGCGCCACACCTGAACGGAATCCGCGCCATGAACCCCTAGCCCCGCTCCGCTGAGATCGACCCCTAACCACCGCGCCAGGAGAGACCGAGAACCCACATGGCCCCCACGACCATCACCTTCCGCACCGACCGCGGTGTGATCGCCTACAGCGCGATGGAGCGCCCACAAACCGACGAACCCGGCGGAGTGGCCGGCGGACTCCTCGGCGGCGAACCCGCGCTCGTCGCCATCGTGCGCGAGATCCTCGCCGGCAGCCTGCCCAAGACGGTGCGCGTCGCGGAACCCAACATCGACTACGTGTTCAGCGCGCGCCGCGACACACTCGCCGACGTCGCGGCCGCGATGCTCGTCGCCGGGAACGGCCGCGGCCGACTCTCCGACTCTGGCTGGGACGCCCTCGATGCCGCCATGGACGCTGAGCCAGCGCCCGACACCGACAGCACCGTCATCCACTGACTGGGCCGATGACCGATCGAGGACGAGCAGCATGTGCCGCGCCGTAGACGAAGGCGGCCGGCGCTGCCCCTGCACGCGCGGAGACCGCCGGCGCGCCTACCAACGGATGCGCTACGCGGCCCGCCAGGCCGCGATCGCCACCACCGACGGGGATAGCACCGCCGCAGCCGCCGCGGCCACCGAGACGGCCTCTGAGGCACTCGAACAGCGTCGCACCGAGACCGCCGCCGCAGTCGACAATGCGCTCACCGCGCTACGCGACCCAGCCCGCAGCAGCGACCCCGACGTCCACGACGCCTACCTCAACGCGGTCCTGGACCACGGCGCCGTCGTTCGCGACATCGCCGAGCAGAAGATCGAACGGGCCTACGCCGAGCGAGGCCTTGACGACGCCTCAGTCGCCGCCGAAACCGCCGCGGTCGCCGCCGAACTCGACCACATCGAAAGCCAGTGGCGTGAGACCAAGAAGCGCTCCGATGCCTACCTCACCGCCGACGGCACATCGTTCACCCCTGAGGGCGCCGCAGCCCTCGACGACGCCCGCAACGCCTACGCCGCCGCCAAACAAGACTGCTACCGCCGTGCCACGGCGCGCTCGAAGACCATCAACGAACAGCGCGCCCAGATCGCCAAGGACACCTACTACGAGGAGCTGTCCCGCGAACGCAGCTTCGGCGGGCCCGCGGCCGCGGCGTTCGTACCGTCGAACACCCCCAAGATGACCCGAGCCGACCGCGCCCTGTTCACCGCATCAACTTCCCTGTATCCCGACGAAATGGTCGAGCACGCCAACAGTCTCGGCGGCATGCTCGCCAAACGCTCCAAGGCCCGGGCGCACTACACCGCCGGCGCGCGGCAACGCAGCCGACGCACCCGCACCGAAGTGTTCGACCTCAACGATGCGCTGGAGAACGGGCGGTTTCGGTTCAACCACTTCGTCGACTCGCCCGAAGAGATGGCCCGCGGTGGCGGATCCGTTCGCGACCGCTACGGCGCCGACAACGCGTTCGTGGCGCGTACCCCGGACAACGAACGCAGAGTGGGGGAGTTGGTCGCCCAGTACAACGAGGGCCGGCGCCAACCCGCGACGATCGAGTACGCGACCGCGGTGCCCAAGGACGGGGGAGAGCCCCACGAAGTCATCTACGTCAAAGGCCCACGCAAGCGCGTCACCACCGAGGTGACCGGGATCTCGGCCGAGCTGACCTTCAGTGACTCCGCGTCGATGACCCATGAGCTAGGCCACCGCATGGAAGATCGGAACCCTGAAATCTCGGTGGCGACTAAAGCGTTCCTCCGGCGGCGCACCGCCGGCCTGGCCCCTGAGCGCTACCATCGGTCGGAATTGGTTGTCCCAGACGGCTTTTCGGATCGCTATTTCGGAAAGGATTATGCGGGAACGCATCACACTGAGCTGCTGTCGTGTGGGATGGAAGCCATCACGCACGGCCGCTTCGGTGGGCTCACCGGCCGGCGCAGCGTCTTCCTTCCCGCGCCCGGTGGCCTCAGCCTCGCCGACCGCGCCCAACCGCCCAAAGCCGACACCGAGCACCTGGCGCTGGTCCTCGGGCTGCTGGCCTCAGCCAACAAGCGGCTCCCGTAGAGGGGCGATTGAGGGACGAGGAAATCCCTGATCAGTGGCCCGGTCGGTCATGCCGGCGGATCGGTCCTGATCACGTCCGGCTCCACCCACAGCTGCAGCGTCACGTGCGAGGCGTCGTTGGCGCTGGCCGCGGCCAGCAGGACCACAGCCAACCAGCCGCCATCGGCCCGGCGTAGCCACCCCACCTGACGGCCCGGCATCCACGGCTCCAGCCGCACACCGCCGCTCTTGATCCACAACGCCAACTCATCCTGTCGACGGGCGCACGACCCCAGACCGGGAAAAACCCGCAACATGTCCACCCACACCTGCCGGTCGATCGAGTAGCGGGTGCGGTAGTCGGTGGTCTCCGGCCAGCCGCTGAAGTCGGGCCCCGTCACGGTGCCGCCTGGTCGCCCTCGGCGCGCAGCTCCGCGCGCATATTGCGTTCATCCATCGCCAGCAGGAGGCACTGCGGCCCGAGTTCAGGGGAGAAGAGGGTGAATTCGCAGGATCGACAAAAATGGGTCCGATGGGCCTGGCCACACCGGCAGGCCGTCGTGCCGACCAGAACGGCCCCGGCCCCCAGGGCGGCGTTGCATTCGGGGCACTGGGTCGGAGCCTGTTCGGCCCACCCCCGTGCGGTCCTCCGCAACCGCACGGCCGAACGGCCGTCCCGGCTTCTCGACATCCTCCCATGTTACTCGAACGTGTGTTCGATGTGCGTCGGCGGCTTGAGCTGGGTCGCACAACTAGTCGTTGTGCTCCTCCACAACTAACGCTTGTGGGTGTCATGAGCCGTCGCTAGCATCCCCGATGTGTTCAACGCGCAGAAGGCAGAGGTCGGCTCATGACTACGGGCGATCCCACCGTTGCGCTGATTCAGGCTGTGGCACAACGCGATGCCGACAACTTCGCCGCACGCATGGCTGACTCATCCCTGGAAGCCGCCGTGGACATCTGGCTACGGCGCATCGCTCGGCGCAAGGTCAGCGCGGCCGCCCGGATCCGATTGGTCCGCGCCGTGGAACGCGGCGACGCCGCAGAGACCAAGGCTATTCAGCTGACGCGCGCCGCACTGCTGAGAGAAGCCAGCCTCGACGAACGCCCGGCTGCAGCCGCGGCGATCGCCGCCGGCGCGACATACACCGAGGTGGGGGCTGTGCTCGGCATGACGCAGCAGGGCGCCAGCAAGCGGATCCGCCCGTACATCACGGCACGCACCGACGCCGACGGAGCGCAGGCATGAACCCCGGCGCGGCACCGGTCGACCGCCATGTCGTGATCGTCACCGCGGCGGGGTCCTTCACCGCCGCAGGTGAACGACTGACCGGGCCAGTGGATGACGTCGACAAACTCGAGAAGCTCATCGGCTGGGTCCACCAGCGCGGCGGCCTGCAGCCCCTCCCCTCAGCTGCTGACGGCGATACCGAACCCGCACGGGTATGGCTGGTCGGCGCGGCGGGCAGCATCCTGGTCGACTCCCGGGACTCCACTGAGGGCGCGGAGACCGAGCGGATCGGGCAAGCACTCGCATCACTGGTCACCCGCGGGTGGGAGCTACGGGCCCGGCCCACGGGAGCCCTGATGTTGACGCGCGGTCAAGGCGCACAACGGCTTTGCGTGGAGGTACTGGCCGAACCCCAGCCATGGCTGGCCGCCGGATCCGCCGACATAGCCGAGGATCCGACCGAACTCGGCCGCCGGCTACGCCAGTGGTACGCCGCAGTGGGTGTGCTGCCCGCCACCAGCGGAGCGACGTCCGCGGCGGTCCTGAGCGACCACATCATGCGGGCCCGCGAAGGGCGGCGCGGCCCCGTCGTCTCAGCGCCAACCCCGTTGCCGGCGTGGGTGCAGCCAGAAGTGCGGATCCAGCCGGTGTGGTGCGCTACGGCGGCCGAGGTGGAGCAGCAGTTCGAGCGCTCCGACGTCGTGGTGCGCCTAGCTCAGCAGTGCCCGCAGCTGGCCTCGGCAGGCATGCTCACCTTGGGCTACGGCCAGCCCCAGGTCCTCGACGCCGCGGCCGCAGCCGCGGCCGCAGCCGAGACCAAGCGTCGGTTCGGGCTGTGGCGCGTGACTCTGCCCCCGACCAACGAGCTGGCGCTGCCCGAGATGCTGCCCCCGCCGCACCCACAGATGTGCGCCGACGCGGCCGTCGAGGCCTGGGTGAGCACCGAGGACATCGACGGTCTGGTCAAAGACGTCCGTGACGGGGGAGCAGGGCTGACCGTCGAGCAGCTCGCCGTAGAGGAGGCGATCGTCTGGCCGCAGCAGAGCCGGGTCCTGGAAGCCTGGGCGACGCGGCTCCGCGAAGCCCGAGAAACGTTCCGTGACGATTTGGTTCTGCAGGGATTGGTCGAGGCCGCCGCCGCCGACTACCTCACCGCGCTGGCCGAACCGGACCCCTGGCGCTCGACAGCCTGGGGGCAGCACTTCCAGCCGGCCTGGGCCGCGGCGATCGCCACCCACGTCCGGTTCCGGGGGCGACGGGCGGCCATGCGAATCTCCCGCGAATATCGAGCATGGCCGGCATACGTACGCGACGCCGACATGATCTACACCCCCGGCCGCGAAGAGGACACCGGTGCACCGATCGACCTGTCCGACAGCCACACTCGGCTAGGACGCCTGGTAATCGCCCAACAAGTAGAACTGACCGACCAGGCAGTGATCGCCGTCCTTCTCGCCGAGTCCCGGTCCGAGGTCGCAGAAGCGCTCACCGCCGCACTGGGTGTCCCTGCCGACTACAGCGAAGCAGTTACGCCGCCGACGGCTGAACACGGTGTCAACGAGCCCGAGCCAGCATCGACAACCGTCGTGCAAGAGGATCCCTCCGGTGAAGCTGCACCGACAGCTGCCGGTGAGATTGACTCCGCCTCAACAGATGAGCCGCCAGATGAACCGACCTCCACACCTCGTCATCAAGGCCGGACGGGCGGCGCAAAGACAGCTCCGGGCGGCACACCGGCCGCAGTTCTCGACACTGACGGGCTGTGGTTCCCCGACGGCACCCGCCTCGAACTGGCACACCCAATTGAGCATGTCGGACAGGTCGCGCAGCTCGCCTACGATCGCAATCTCGGCTTCCGCCTCTCCGACAAATTCGCCGAACCCGGCCAGATCTGGCTGAGTGTTGAGGTCTGCGAAGCAGTAGGCATCGATGTCGACGCGATTGACTTTCAGGACAGCGCGAAATCGCTTCGCGAACTGACCAAGGGAACCCCGTTCGTCGACCTGGCCGCCGAGGCTGGGTGGCGCTTCGGGGGAGTCCCCGAGGGTGAGGGCCCACGCCTGGGGACGTGGACGCGCGTGTATCGAGACGACGGCGAAAAGCGAGGGGTCTGGGTAGTCCTCACCGCAGGTCTCGGCGATCCCGACTCCATGCCAATCTTCGGTGGCGATCCCACACCTGCACAAGTTGCCCGACGACTAGACCTACTGGCCAATTCCCTGAAGTTCCCATGGAAGATCAACGGTGGCGTCACGGCCGTTGACCTCATGCTGCAAGCGCGCCCGAAAAGCTGGTCCCCTCAGGACTGGAAGAACGTGGTGATGGCGCCCTCAACGACCGAGCCTCCCTTTGGGATCGGCGATGTTGAGACAGACTTCAACTGGTCGCGTGAGCCCACTACTGAGGAACGCGAGTTGAAGTATCTCCACGCCTACGATCGCGGAGGATCGTATGTCGCAGGGATTGCCGGCACTGAGCTGCCCATCGGAGAACCTAAGCACCAGACCGACGGCGTGCAGTTCGATCCAAGAGTTCCCGGCTACTACCTGACAGTCATCCCTGAACAGGAAGATTGGCGCCAGCCCTACGTTCTCAACCCCAGAGGTCTCAAGTTCAACGAGCCGAAGTGGGTCTGCCCGGCACGACTAGAGCGAGCGATCGCGATGGGATACGAACCGCAGATCTTGGAAGCCTGGACCTGGCCACAGCACGGCCGAGTCCTACTCGGCTGGTACGAGCGCTTCCGCGACGCCAGCACCTTGCTGGACACCGACGACCCCGATTACCAGGCAGCACGAAAGCAGTCAAAAGTCATTCGCACACACGGCATCGGCATCATCGGCTCCACCGAGTTCCTCAAAGGGAAACCGGGATTCAACCCCGAGCGGCGGTTTCACATCATGGCGAAAGCCAACGCCAACATCGCATACCGCGTCAACGACATCGGTCAACGCACCGGGAGATGGCCGCTAGCGGTATTCCGAGACACCGTGTTCTACGCCTCCGACGAGATCGATCCAGACAAGGCGTGGCCAGGGTCGCCGAAAACTTACGGACGCGGGTTCGGCCAATACAAGCCCGAGCGCTCGGGTCTTCTAGCCGATCAATTGGCATACCTGAACGAGTATGGCTACCAAGGAAAGACAGAGTTGACACCGATTGACGAATGGCGCCAAGAGCACGGTTTGCCCACACCTAACGAAGGTGATCAGTAATGGCTTTCGGGCGTCGACGTCGCTCGACAGGTATCAGCATCCGAGATCTGGCACGATTCCGAATAGTCAACGATAAAGAAAAGGAAGCCTTCGACGGCCGCTCAGTCCACATCGATGAGGCTGCCAGGGAGCTGGGAGTCTCTAAGAAGGCGGTACGCGACATTATCGCCGCCGCCCGAGCGGATCTGTCCGACAAAGTATTCCGCAGCCTCACTGGGCGTGCTGAAGCCGATACCTCACAAGCCGCCACCGCTCGGGGGATGCTTCAGGCGGCGTTCGGAAGAGGGCCCCGTGGAGGGCCGGTTGACGCGAAGGCAGCGGCCCGAGACTTGGGGGTGTCGACAGGAACCGTCCGGCGCTGGGCGGCCGGAACCCAGCAGCCCTCCGAAAGCCGCCTGAGCGCATTGAGAGCAGCGGCACGGCGGTCGACAACCACGAAGCGCGGCAGGCAGGCGGCTGTCGACGAGTTTCGCAACAGCGCAGAGGGTAAGGCGGCATTACAAGGCGGGACGACGTTCTGGGCCTTCGGATACCAAGGCATTCCGTCACCTATCGACGATAGCTATTCGCGGGATAACCGGACGATGTATCAAAGCGTCGATGCCCAGAGCATCGAGGACATGCTTCGCGCCTATGAAGAACGCGGAGCCGACGGCTTCCGGGACTGGCTTACTGGCGTGGGACGGGACTACATGAAAGGCAGCAACGAGTGGGAGTTCACCGACATCTACAAACTCGGTTTTGGCGAACGACAATGACCTTCATCTCCTCAGATCCATACAGCAGCGATCACTGAACGACGGGAAGTGCCGGCACTTGCCCCGTACGTAGCGCTAGGTTTGTGAGGTCGACAGCGGGTGCGTCGGCCATCCAAACTTGCGTGCGACCGATCGCCAGATGGCTCTTGGCAGGGTGGACCCGCCAGTGCTGTTGACGAACCATCACGTGGTGAGCGAGTGCTTCGGCGTAGAAGCGGTGGGGGACGATTTCCGTCTGGAGAATTCGGGCTCGCAGGCGCAGTGCTGCCATAGCCCGGTGATTACCCTTTGTGACAACGACCTGATGCCAAGGCTTGCCGTGGATCTCGACGATCACAACGAGGTGGTCGTCGAGCCAGTTCTGTTCTCGCCATGGCGGGATGATTTGCCCCGCCTCTATTTGGGCTATCGCGCTCAGCGCGTACCTGTAGCGCCCTTCGTTGCGCTCCTCGACCTCCTCGCTCGCCCGTTGAATCTGTGTGAGTCGCCGCCGGGGCACGCCCGTCTTGACGCGGCTGGGTGCTCCGCGATCGTTGTGGAGCCAACGGCGAACGGTGGCGGGTGTGACGCCGACGTGGGCGGCGACCGCCGCGATGTCGATGGGGCCGCGCGAAGACGGTCCGTAACAGTCGATGAGCATGTCAACGAATCGCTTCTGGGTCCACCTCGGCCCGCGGGCCGGTGTCACGACGGTATCCATCACGCGGTGCCCAGCGTTGTGAGAAGCAATCGTGTTTCCCTGGAGTAGTGCGTGATTCGTCCAATCTCCAGGACCGCGCCGGCACTGTTCGGCATCGCGTCAACGGACCCAGAGGCCGCGCACTTCTCATGGACAGTGGTGGTGATGGCTGCGCTCACGTTGTCGAGCAATGTGGTGGTGCCGTCAATCCGCGAAAGAAGGGTGTCGAGTTGATATGACGTGGCGTCGGCGACTAGACGCGGATAAAGGGCTATAGCCTGTTTCAGGCGGTTGTGTGATCGTTCGGATTCTTCGGAGATGTCCGCCAGTTCCTCCCGGAGGAACCACGCTGGTGCATCGGCGTCCTGAGCGCTTTCGTCGTCGTCGGGGTCGCAGGTGAAGTCGCCGGCACTGACGTATGCGAGCGCCTGGCGTAGGCGATCGTGCAGATGCGCGATACTCATAACCGCGTTGTAGGCGGCGTCGTCGGGGGTAATCGATTCCAAAGCGCCCATGAGTGATAGCAGGCTCCCAGTCACGTCGGCGAGTTGCGGTGGCGTGACTCGCCGAGGTAGTGAGTCCCGTCCATCGTCGCCAACCAGGAACTCGGAAATTTCCTCTTCTATCCCTTTGGCGTGATTCTTCAGCGTCATCGCGAGATCTAGAGTGGCAACGGTGTGGCCGTGGCTGGCGTCGAAGACGACCCGGGCGAGTCGGGCCATATTGGCGGCTGAGTCCGCTGCGACTCGTAGTTCGGCGCGCAGTGCGATCTCTTGGCTGCGCATCGAGGCTATGAGGTCGAGGGCCTCGCCCAACGTAGTGACTGCGGTGTCGCGGGTGACGGTCGCCGTGGGGTGGGTCAGGGATTCGGGAATGTCGGTGCCGCTTTGCCGACATTGGACGACTGCTCGCTGGATGTCACGAGCGGTGTTCTGCGCCGGCGA
This sequence comes from Mycolicibacterium tusciae JS617, assembly GCF_000243415.2. The sequence continues at coordinate 27,347 of NZ_AGJJ02000003.1, read as the reverse complement.
CGAAGCAATCTCGTCGATCGCCTGAAGCGCTTGGACGTCATGACGGGACGACGCTGTGGGCGAGTCCATGGCGATAACGGTGAGGGCGCCGGCGGAGCAGTCAACGTTGAGGCAGCGCAGCGTTATACGGCCGTAGTCGTCGCTGATGTCGTCGAAGGCCAGTGTGGAGGTGTGAGATCCGCAGAACGGGCAGATGTGGAAGCGATGCTTGGGCTGATTGCGAATCCACGGCTGCGTGTGGGGTCGCCAACTGCTGGTGGGGTGTGTCATGTGTGGCGGTCTCCTTGAGCGTCGGACGGTTAGCGGCTCAGGGCTGTGCGGAGCATTCCCAGCACTCCTTGGCCGATTCGGGCGTCAGCGAACATCTCTGGTGAGATGCGGTTTAGCAGGGGGGCAACCCATTTGGTGCTCGGCGTGGACAAGCGAAACGTGATGGGGCGGGCGTCTCCGCCGCTGGAGGGTATTAACGTCCAGTCCCACTGATGGCTGCGCCGCGCAGCACTGATGATGGGCACTGCCCCTTGCCAGTCTCGTGCCGGTGCTTCCAGGTCGCCGATGAGGATTGCGGCTTGGGGTGGCTCTGCTGGCGCCGCTGAGCGGGCCACGTGCACAAAGCGACGTCGTTGGTGCTCAGTGAAGGTGGGGATGGTGTCGCTATAGCGATGGCGAGTGCCGTTGCGGGTGAAAGTGTCTCGGACGTCGCCGTAGAGGTACTCGGTCATGTCGCCGCTTAGGGTCAGGACGAACTGAATTGCTGCTCCGAGTTCGACGGCGCCCGGCTTGTCGGGGTCGGATTCCCGAGTCCAGTTCGGTAGGTGAGAATCAATGATCTGGTGCAGGATCAGGCGTTGCAGCAAGCGGGTGTCGGGGCGGTTCGGGTCGGCGATGATGGCGAGGCCTTCGTCGGCTGAGATGCCGACCGGGATTCCGTCTGAGTCCACTCCGAGGTGTATCTGGTTAGCCGGATATTCGCCGGGCGCCCACGTGAGTCGTTGTGGGTCACGCGGCGTACGGGGTTCCACGCCGGTGATCTCTTCGACTGCGATCCGAACGGTGTCGGAGTAGGAGGTGCGGACGCCGGCGATGCTTGAGCGAGTGACCTTTGCCAACGTGCTCAGGGGGTACGGCGGGTGCGCCCATTCTCGGTACAGGCACAACATGGCGCGGATGCGTGCGTCTAGTGCGTCGCGTTGGTCGACGAGATCTGCCAGTAGGCGCAGGTTTTCGTCGTCTGCGACTGCCGCTTCGCGTTCCTCGTCCAGGGATGGGACGTGAGCTGCGTAGGCGTGATCGACACTGTCTGTCGACTGATCGTTCCCGTCGTGGGGTTCAGTCCCGTGTGCGAGTGTGCGTGCCCACTCTGCAATGGAGGTGCTTGGTGTCTTCAGCTCCGACATCTTGTGACCGTAACAACATCTTGTGACCGGCGCAAGATGTGCGCGGGTTTCTGTGACGCGAAGGAAGGACGGGCTGGTCGACCTGGCGGCGCTTGCTGCAGGCGATGCCGGTGAGAATTGCCCACGGTGTCGCGAGTGGTGGATAGGCTCGCGCCGTGGCACTGATGAAGCGGCTGGCCATGCGGCGCAAAATCCGCGAGACCTCCGAAGAGGCACTCGCGGTCAACCCGCCGTTGCCCAACGCCGAGCAGCCCGCGCAGTCCGCACCAACGCCGCCGGCGGCCAGTACACCCGCCGAGCGTGCCTTTGCCGCGGAGGCGTTGATGCCAGACATCGCGGACCTCCCAGAAGTACCGCTGGAAAGCATGTGGCCGACACAACCAGAAAGCGGCGAGCAGCAGCCTTCGGCACCGGGCCCGCCACCCGCCGCACCAGCGCCGGATCAGCGCCCTGAACCTAAGACATCCAGTGCGCCAGACCATTCCGCAGATGCTGTTGCCCCATCCAACCCTGCTGACGAGCAGTGGCAACTGCCACAATGGCAATACGCGACCAAACGCGGCCGGCTCAACCAACGCAGGCAACGCAAGTGACGCAGCACATGAGCGAGACGGGATCCAAGATGGGCGACCAACAAGACACATCACGGCTGCCGGTCGCACCTTCGTATCACGCGGCGCCGCCGGAAGTTAACGCAGCGCGACTGATCGCGGAGAGCGCCGACCCACCGCGGGTCGACGCGCGCGAGGTCACCATCCTCGGTACGTCAGCCGACAGCTCGCCGCCGGCGTAAGTCAGGCGCGCACCGCCCGCCCACCGCGCTGGCTGGACTATGCTGAACGCACCGCCGCGTCCGCTCGGCGGACCTCCCCAGTGGTGGCCCCACACCTCCACTGACCGTGTGAGGGAACGCCCCACGGGCGCTGCGGGCGCGCAACCTGCCATTCCGACCTGTTGCTCCGTTGCTGTGCGTGTGGGGCGCCGACGCAGCACGGAGGGGAACGGGATCCGAAGATGAGCGACCAACAGGACACGCCGCGGCGACACAATGCGCGCAAGGCCGCCGCGCGACGGCTTCAGCAGAGCTACCCGTGGCTCCGGTACACCGAGGCCTATGCCACATCAACACCAAAGGCCCACAGCTGGAGGGGGTTTGCGGATTCCGGCGGCGTCGTCGCCACCACCGTCTGCGCCAACCTTGTGGCCGAGGCCGGGTTGCTTCTTGTTGCCGCGGCCGACGAGTGTGGCGAAACCCCCGAGCGTGATCGCCGCCTGGAGGGCGTGACGTTCGCGCAGTGGTTGGCGCTGCGCCTGAGCGAAGTCGTCGTGTACGTGGACGCAGTGCGAGCGACAGCACCCTTGTTTCCGGACTATCCGTTTCAACCGGCGCCTGCACCGCCGTTTCCCGGTCTGCTCCTCACCCGCATAGGGCTTCACGGCGTCACCACGGTGCTCACCGATGCCAGCTGGACCGCCTCCGCTGCGATAGCGCCCGAGATGCCAACGCTAGTGCGGGACGCGGCGCAGCAGATCGAAGCGCTCCGAGCATGGGTCTCCACACCACCAGAAGTGCACGCCGCGCGCTGAACGGCCTTTTCGGGTGGGTGTGCAACTGGGGTAATTGCCCAGTTGCACACCTGAGCGTCAGGTCAGCGTGCGGGTGAGTAGGCCGGCGTTCTGCTGGCCGGGTGCAGGTAGGGCGGGCGCACAGTGGCCACTCCGAGGGCGCCGGCTGCAACGCCGTCGAGGCGATCGACGCAGCGCGGGGGAGCGGTGCGGCCTAAGATCCCGGGCTCGTGTTCGTGGCCTGCGGCCCATTCCGGCACGTCGGGAGTTTCGCTGACCTGCCACTGCATGACCACACCTTCGCCGACCCCGCGGTGTTTGCCGATGGAGGGCAGATCGGTGAGTAGGTCGCGGATCCGGTCGGGGTCTCCGACGGCGCGCCACGTGAGCGCGGAGGCTGGTGTGGCCATCACGGGCACGACGCGTCGCTGATAGCGCCCCTGGTTGTCCGATACCGCCTGGCTGCCGATGACCGGGGTGAGGTGCTGCAGCCGGTTACGGTCGGTCCGCGAGGTGCGCCAGCGGATGTCGGGCTCGATGGCGTCGTGGGCGCGGGGGTGCAGGTCGGCGAAGGTCGCCATCCAATGCCAGTCGTGGTCGTGTTCGGGATCCCCGCAGCGGGCCAACGGAAGATCGAGGACCTCGGGGGTGTCGCTGTCCTGGTAGGTGAAGCTCTCGCCGGCGGCCCGGGCAGCCCACTTGCGGCGATGCCACAGCACTGAGGCCAGCAGGCCATCGAGCGCCGTACCCCAGGGGCGCGACAGCACGACGCCGTGCGGGGTGGTCGCGGTGATCTGTAGCGCGATCATGGACTCAGGTGAGTTCGGTGAGTGCGGCGATCGCGTCGTCGCGGTGGGCGGTCAGATCAGCGGCCCAGTCACTGCTGTTGGCGGGCAGCGTGCCGCGCAGCGCGGTTGCGGTCACGGTGGCGGTGATCTGGCCGTGGCCGGCGGCGATGCGGCCTCCGAGGTGACCGTAGGTGGCGAATTGCGTCAGGACGTCGCGCAGGAACCCGACTTGGGGTGCGGTGGCGTTGGTGATCCGGGCCCAGGTCTGTAACCGGGTGCCCGCCGGCAGGGTCTCGACGCTGAACCGGCCGAGTGGGCTGCTGTTCTCGTCGGAATCGACGGTGGGCGCCTGCGAGGTGGTGGGGCGGTGATCGGACAGGTGGGTGAAGGATTCCTCGGCGGCGCCGAGGACGACGGGCAGCGGAGTCGACTGTGGCGGGCGGGGCAAGATGTGGGCGAGTTCGGCGATCTCGGGCAGCACCTTGCCGACGGTGAGGAGCCCGGACATGATTCGGCCTGACGCTGCGCCACCGAACACTGCGATCACCGGTAGCAGCGTCTTGAGGCGGCGTTCCTCCTCGTCGGTGAGGGGCCGGGCGGACTTGGCGAGCCGGCCGCCGTTGGTGAGGAGATGTGCGGCCGGCAGGGGCAGCGCAGTGTCTTCGTAGTCGAGCACGCCGGCAGTCAGTGACTCCCCGATGCGTCGCAGGACGCCGCGGAAGCTGCTGCCCGACACGATCGGCACCTGCGTCACCCCGCCGTCGGCGGTGATGATCTTCTCGCGGCGGAACAGAGCGAAGGTGTCGGTGCCCACCGAGGTGTAGTCCTCGCGGTGCACGATCGATGACTGGGCGAGGATGTCGATGTCGAACTGGATGCTGGACAGGCTCATTCGCGGGCTGCTTTCCGCTCGTCGGCAACGGCCTCGGCGATGATGCGCACCCGCAGCAGCAGGGCGGGCAGGCTGTCGCGCAGGACCGCGATCACCGGTAGTGGGGGTTCGCGCAGCAGTGTGGCCAGTTCGAGTCGGCGATCGCGTTGCCGTGGGGTGGGCGCGCCGAGTTGCCCGGATACATCCGACCACCAGCGGTCGAGGGTGTCTGCGCGGTAGGCGGCGCGGCGCACGCGGCCGGGAAGTAGCTCGTCCCAGTAGGTCTTGCGGTGGCGAGGGTCGGCGACCCAGCTGGTCTCCCAGTCGATTCCGTAATGCAACAGCAGTAGTAGGCGCTCGGCGGTCTCGATGGGTCCCTCGACGGGGAGCAGTTCAGGCACCATGGCGCGCCACACCTGCGTCGGGGTGAGGGCGGCGGTCATGGGGCGAAGCGTAACGGCCGGTGCTGCCACCGCTGGGTGATGGCGCCGGGGCGCTAGGCAGCGTCGGGCGGGTTGGTCAGCACCCGGGCGGACGCCCACAAGGGGGGGACGGTGCGCCAGGCGTGCAGAGCCTCCCAGGCGGTCAGAATGCGGGTCCAGAGGACAGCGGGCTGAGCGCTCAACAGGCGCGATGGTGGTGCGGGTCGGTGGAGCTGGGGCCAGGTCGCGCCGACGGTGGTGCGTAGCCAGGCCAGGTCTGCGAGCCGGGTGGCCGCGGTGTGGTCCCAGGTCACGACGAGGCCATCTGTGGCGAGGTGGCCCCATTCGGCGGCCGGCAGAATGTGGCGTCGCCGTGCGGTCGGCAGGACCACGGCCTGGGTGGTCGACAACGGGCCCGCGGTGAGAACTTCGGCCAGCGCCGTGACGGCGGAGTACTCCATGACGGCCGTCGTGGTGATCAGCAGGGCTGGCTGGGTGGTGGGTTGGCGGGTGTAGGCCCACGCGCACGGCACGCACAGCCGACGGGAACCGAACGGCCAGGCGTCGAAGCCGGTGAACTTCTCGGAGATGATGCGCGAGCTGGTCACCGTCGGACCGTCCTGGCCGCAGCGCCCGCAGCGTCCATCGACCGGTGCGGGTGCATCAACGTCGGGCCGGCCGGCGGCAACCCACGCCGCGGCGGCGGGATCGGAAAGCATGGTGGCGTCACCCTACGACTCAGGTGCGGGCCGGGTTGCTAGCGTGATCGGTACGAAACGCACACAGGGGTTGGGTGATGGTTTCACCCGAGGCGGCTTCGGACGAAGGTTGTCCGGGGCCGCCTCCCTTTTGCGTTCAGTCTTACCGCTCGTCCGGGGTATCGAGGGTGGGAGCAGCCGGTGCGTCGTCAGGCCCCAGTAGTCGCAGGTCGCGAAAAAGGGGCCCCTTCTCGGCGTCGTCGGTGCCGATCATGGAGACGTGCTTGAACGACGGACCCCACGCGGAAAATTGAAGTCCGATCGACGGATAGGTGATCAACCCAAGCGCTTCGTCCCTGAACTCACGTATCGAGCGAAAGTCCTTCCGCTGGGTGGCCCAGCGTAAGTAGGCGATGTCGTCGACACGTCGCAGGCATTTGAGCACGCCGATCGCCAGTTGTGAGGAGTCGACCCGGCGTTGTCCTTGGAGATCGTGCAAGACATACCAACTGACGTTGGTAGCTAGGTGCTTGGCGTTCGGTCGGCCGAGAACCGCATGTCGAATGCTCTGTCGAAACCTGGACTCGAGGAATCCCACGACGCCGCGGTCCCGAATCACGGCTGGCCACTCGAAATCGTCGACCCCGCTCGGTGTCGCTGCTCTCCTGGGGGAGCCACCATCGACGGTGATGCTGAGTTCGGCGCCGCGTTTGACGACGAACTCGGGATAGCTCGCCGGCTCCCGCGGCTGCCACTCGTAACCGACCGTGTTTGGTCGCTCGGGAATCTCGGTCCTCACGTCAGGATAAGCATCGTCGCTGAAGAGCCACTTGAGGACGTCCTCTGCGCTCCGCCACCCGGGCAGCCCGATCTTGGGGTTGCTGCGGCCCTCGAAGTACAACGCGTACAGGACGTGCGCTAACCGGTATTCCTTGTTGCGCAGTTCGCGTACGACAGCCTTGCGGACCTCCACGTCCCGGATAGCCGCAAGCGGCCCCCGAGGGCGTGTGCCGGTCTGACTCTCTATGTGCTTCGTGAGGTCGTCGTACTCTTCGCCGGCGAGCAGCTCTGCCTTGTGCGGAACAACTTCATACCGAAGGTGGGCGATAGCTCCCTCGACAACATCGGCGATCTCAGCTTCAGTCAAACGTCCCATGACAGCTTTGCCGACTTCGTCGCGAAGACGTGAGGGTTGGAAGGGGACGTTCTGAACTTGCCCGTCGCCGGAGTGCCGCAGATGGACGTCCTGGGTCAGGCGCCACCCGACCCGCCCCTCCTCGGTGTTGAACTGATGCCCATTTTCGGTGCATCGATGTTTGCGGCGGGTTTGCGCCGGCAGGGCGTTGGTATCCACGACCCTGGCCTTACTCCCACATATGGGGCACTTCATGCTCCCGAGTCTAGGGAAGCCCGACCCTGCGCCAAATGTGGATGAAAAAATCCGCGTGACCGGATATGTGGGTCCTGGACCGCACTCGCCCTACACCGACGAATCGTGAGCTGTTAGCCGCAGGTCAGAGGCCCAAACTGGCCGGTAACAAGACCATTGCCCTGACCATTACCTGGACGGCATACTTTGAAACAGAGAGCGAAACAACTGGACAGAGAGCCTATCTCGCAATCGCGCGCCTGACGCCCATATGTGGGGGTCATGGTGGTCGGCGGCCCACTCTTCGACAAGCAAGCCGCCGATCACGCTCCATGCCGGCGACGAATCGTCGCCACTTTCACCCGAATCCCTGCCTACCAAGCAAAAGAAACCGAGAAAGCGAGTTCATTATGACTACATCACCTGAGAATTTTCCAGCGCGAAAGCGCTGGTCGACGGTAACAATCGTGCCAGTCGGGGACGCGCAGCACGAGATCGCCCGCGCGACACTGACGCTCACCGCCGATGCCCGTCGCGACCCAGCTACCTTCGCGCGGCAGTCACGCAACGCCGCGATGCTACTGCCGGCGTGGTTGCGGCAGACGGCGGAGGACTTCATGGCCTACGGCGACGGAGCGGTGGTGTTCACCGGCGTCCCCGTCGGCCCGACGCCGCCAACGCCGGACTCGGTGATCAACGACATCACCCGGAACACGCTGTTGGCCAAGGAATTGGCCGTGATGATGTCGATGTTCTGTCACCTGGCCGGGTTTCGCGGCGAGTCTGACGGCGAGCTGCTCCAGACCCTTCTGCCGACGAAGGCTGACCGCAACGAGCAGACATCGACCGGTAGCCATGTCGAGTTGTTGCCGCACACCGAGCAGGCGTTCAGTAGCTTTCGACCCGACGTGTTGGGGCTGGGCTGCTTTCGTGGCGACCCGTATGCGGTGACGTACGCGCTGTCGGGGCGGACGCTGGTCAAGAAGCTGCCGGGAATTGAACTCGGGCTGCTGCGGGAGAAGGAGTTCTTCACCGGCGTGGACACTTCGTTCGTCCGCGGCGGCGCTTCGGCGGAAGTCCGGGGACCCATGGCAGTGCTGAGCGGGCCGCTCGGTGATCCGGTACTTCGGTACGACGGCGAACTGATGTACAGCCCGAGTCGCAGGCACCAGATGGCGCTGGACGCGATCAAGGCGGTGTACCTGGAGCACCGCAGCGGCGTGGTCCTGATGCCCGGTGACGTGATGGTCATCGACAATTCCAGGGCCGTGCACGGCCGGAGTTCGTTCCGGCCGCAGTGGGACCGCGGCGACCGGTACGTCTGCCGCGCCCAAGGGCATGCGAACCCGGCGGCAACTCGCCGAGTTCGACGGGAGGGATCGCCGATCATCGAGTGCGAAGGAAGCTAGCTTCCCTCGCAAGTAAACCCCGATGGGGGCCGGACGCACACCTGCCGGCCCCCATCGGCATGTCTGCCTACGGCACGGCGAGCGATTCCCCTCGATGTCCAGTTCGGCCCATACACTGCGGTTGACCAGCCAGCTACGGAAGCTTGAGACCGCGTGGGTGCCAAGACCGCCAGACCGAACAGGGAACAGCCCGTCGCTCTCGACGTCGAGGGCGGCGTGATCTCTGCGCGCGACGTCAAGGCCGCCCGCGACGTCGCGGCCGACGCGATGACCGAGCGCGGGTTCCAACGACTGGCCAACCAGATCACCGACGAGCTGCGCGACGAGGATTCATCGCTGACCCGCGCGGCCCGCGACCGCGATCGCGCGACACCGCGGGATGCCAGCCAGGTCGGTTCGGAGCGGCTCCGCGGCGACCTGCCCGCCGAAGGCGACTTCCGGCGGGCGCTCAGCGGGCGGCAGCGGAAACTCCGCTCAGCCGTCAAGAACCAAGTCATGGCCGCCGCGCCGGCGTCGCAGCACAAGGCGATCCGATCCATGCTGTCCGACGAGGACTCCCGAGAGTGGCGGCGCATCAACGGCGGCTTGCATGTCGCCGCCGGCGATGCCCAGCAGCTCGGTGAGAGCGATCGCGCCAAGGTGCAGCGACTCGACCGGGCGATCCAGTCCTACGAGCGGCTCAACGACCGCACCCACAAGGTCTATGTCGCCGTGCGGCTCCCGGATAACCATCAAGACGTGCGCGGGTTGCGTGACCTTCCGGCGAACCTGCGGCCCGGGTCAGGGGTGGCCTTCGACCAGTTCACTCTCACCCGGCACAACCTGCACGAAACGCCGGGCCACGACAGCGACAGGCACGTGGTGTTCGAGGTCGTCACCACCCGGGGGATGTACATGGGGCGATCTGACAGCGTGGAGGACACCACCCACCTACTGCCCCGGGGCATGCAGTTCGAGGTCGCCTCGGCCGACTATGCCCCCTACGAAACCCGCTCCGGAGGTTTCGGTGAACGACTCGTCCTGCAACTGAGGGAGCGGTGATGACCAGCAGCGAATGGCTCGTACACCCGAACCGATCCGAGCTTGGCCCCGACAAGCCCGGCCGCAACGGGCACTACCGAGGCCTGAGAGACGCGCGTGCCCGCTTGCCCGTCGAGACGTGCGAAGCGCGAGTTACGTTGCCGCGAAAGATGTCACGTCTGGCTGACCGCGATGGCGCCGCGACGTTCTCGGGAGCCAGCTGGCTGTTCGTCGTCGGTGCCGCCCGCACCTTTGCACGCACTCACACCGAGGTGGACGTGCCGCCGCCGTTTGGCTTCAAAGACGGTGGGAAGTGGTGGTGGTGGGATGACACCACGTCCGAGGAGTCGATCCTGGACGGGCCCGATGCCGCCGGCTACGTGCAGGAGTATCTCGAACGATTGTTTCCCGGTATGCCAATCACGTTGTCCGAGAGTCAATGACCGCCCAGCCTGCGGGTCTGGACCTTCAGCAATTGCGCGGAATCGCCGCGCGCCGTCGCGGGCCCGCTGCGTATCGGCATCTACTGGACCGCATCGGTGAACACCTCGACGAGCACGACGGGTTTGTGTCCTGGAGTGGCGGTAAGGATTCGACCGTCGTCGTCGACCTCGCCCGCCAGGTCGACCCGCACATTCCGGTGGTGTTCTTCGACAGCGGGCTGCAGTTTCCCGAGACGATTCAGTACCTGCAGGACCTGGCCGAAAAGTGGCGGCTGAACTTTCACGTCATCGCCGCGGATCCGGATCTGCTGACCGTGCTGATCGCCGGCGGCGGGTTTGACCATGACGCGGTGGACCGGCGGCTGCCCGGCGAGCTGGCCGACATCATGATTACCGGTCCGGCTCACCAAGCCCATCAGCGCTACGGGCATGGTTCGCTGTGGGGTGTTCGGGCAGAGGAGTCTCACGGTCGGCGGATGTTGTACCGGCGCAGTTTGGGGGCGGAATCCCGTGCGCAACAGGCGATTGCCCCACGCTCGGAGGCGCGGGCGAGGCATGGTGGTGTGGTGCGCCGCGCCGACGGCACCATAACCTACGGGCCGATCTGGGATTGGCAACGCGCACACGTCTTCGAGTACCTGGCGGGGCGAGACATCGAACCCAATCCGCTGTATCGCAAGCTGGCAGATCTCGGGGTCCCTGAGCAACAGATCCGCGTCGACTCGATCATCGACGCCTCCCAGCTGTCCAACGGTCACATCGCCTGGGTGCAGCGCGGATGGCCCGAAATGTTCGATCGGCTCGCCGCGGTGCTGCCCAGGTTGCGTGAATGGGTCTGACGTCGCAGCTGGTTGGTAGCATTGCGTTTGACGACGGGCAGGCCGGCAAGGGCAGGCCCGGGAGAACTCCGGAAGGGAGAATGATCATGAGTGTTAGTACGGCAGGTTTATTGCCTGCCGCTGTTCACGACCAGGAGGTCGACATCGACGAAGACGGCTTCGACGAGCCGCCGTACCTGTGGTCTGACCTGCTGGCCCGGCGAAATGCGCTGAGCCTTCGGGTTGAGGACCTCGTTCCGGTGTTGCGCGTGGACATGCGCAAGTACCGGTCGCGGGAGACCGGCGCCCTGGAGGTTGGCCCCGAACTCGTCGACGAGTTGATCGCGATGGAAGATTTCGTCGCCGACGAAGTGGACAAGATGCTCGCCGCGGCGCCGGCTTCCGGTGTGGTGCAGCTGCAGGCCTCCCTCGACCAGGACGACTTCGAGACGTCCTACCCCGACGCGCGGACCCTGCGTGACCTCGTTCCCTACCCGGTGTCGCTGCAGCATGTCGCTGTCGGCCGCGCCGCCGCCGAACTGACCCGCCGCGGCCTCGGCGTCGAAGTGCATCGCGGCGATCGCCGAGCTGATCTCACGGTGCGCCGGCTGGCCGCCGGCCTGCTCAAGGACGAAACCGCCCGCCTGCTCGGTCTCGACGAAAAGAAGTACGCCAAGTTCGAGCGCAGCACCACAGCACCGCCGGCGGGACTCCTCGCGGAGCTGCAGGCGGTCGAGGACTTCATCACCGCCAGCGCCAGCCAGCTCGCAGTCACAGAAGCTGCCGGCATCAACGTGGTGACGATGATCGACGACCAGGCGGAGTTCGAGCGTGGCTATCCCCAGGCGCGCACCCGACGTGACGGCGTGGTCTACCCGCGGCGGGTGCACCGTGTGGCGGCGGCCCGACGGGCCCACGTACTCGAGGCGGCAGATCAGTCGGTACGCATCGTCGTCGCCGATCGGTAACCGACTCTGATGGTGTTCGGGCGGAAACCAAAGGCGCCGAACACTGTCGAGACGCGTCCCACCTTGAGGGCGTTGGCGATCTCGGATGCCCGCCCGGAGTGGGGATCGCGAACCCTGCCTGAGGTTGTCGCGCAGAAGGCCGTCGATGTGGTGATCACGGTGGGGGACCTGCACCGGTCAGACATCGCGGGAGCCGAACTACTGTCCGTGCCGGTCATCGGGGTGTACGGGAACCACTGCGACGGCCGCTACCTCGAAGACCTGGGCGCCACGAACCTGCATTTGTCACGGGCCGAGGTCGGCGGGCTCACGTTCGCCGGCGTGCAGGGCTGCGTGCGGTACAAGGATGGCAGCAAGGATCTGCTCTACACCCAGAGCGAATACGCCGAGATGATTCGCGGGCTGCCGCCAGCCGATGTCCTCGTCACGCACTGCCCGCCGGCCGGCGTCAACGACCATCGCAGCGATCCCGCCCACGTCGGCATCGACGCGCTACGCCGATGGGTCGACTCGACCGCACCGCGCCTGGTGATCCACGGCCACACCTACCCGAAGCCGGCCCTGACGCGGCATGGCGCCACGCGCATCGAGTACGTGTACGGAGCCCGCCTGCTCGTCATCTAGCTCGGGCCCGCCGGCCGCCGCCGCAGGGGCTCATCGCCTGACGTTCCAACATCTACCACCACCCCACCCGGCACAGGGGTGGGGTGGTGGTAGATAAAGCGCTGCGGGCAGGCGCATTTCGCGCACGAACGTGTCGGTGGAAGAACGTAGAATTGGGTTGTTGGGGCACGCCGTTGGGGCAGGCCATTGAGCCCAGGAAGGGGCTTCTTCTTATGGGAAATCATCAGTCGCGTCGTGAGTCGGCTTCGGAGATCCGCACCGCGGTTCTCGACGACACGCGGTCCAAGATTGCTGCGCATGGGTGGACGGTGATCGCGGTGTTCCCCACGGAAGGGGATCCGGGGCCGTCGTTCGCGTACACCGTGGGTCTGTCGGCCAAGCAGCTGCCGGAGTTGGCGATCTACGGGCTGCCTGGTCAGGTCGCGCACCCGGTTCTTAACGAGGTGGCTCGGCGCATGGTGGCCTCGGGGGTGGCGCCGCAGAGCGGGGACCGCATCGAGGGTGTTCTGGTTGGGGACGTGCCGTTGGTGGCGGTGGCCATGGCCGATGCCACCGATCTGAATCTGGTGCGCGAGCTGTATGGCGCTGTCGCGGCCGCGGTGCAGGTGGTGTGGCCGGACAGCGCGGGGATCCTGCGGTGGGAGGAGGGCAGCCAGATCACGGAGGCCGGGCAGCCGGTGCGGGGGTGTCCTCCGGCGGCGCGCCCGCTGTATCACGCCAGTCGGTTGCCGGTGACCACTGCGCAGGAGCTTGCCGACTTGATTGCCGACCAACCGCGGCGGTCGCTGCTGGCTGGTGACGGAGGGGATCTGAGAGGGGATAACTCGATTCGCGCGGGGAGGGCGGCGCGCGCCTTGGTGGCCTATGCGCAGCATCTGGGCGGTGCCACATTGACCGAGGAGGTCGAGGAGGTCGAGGTGGCCGCGGGTGACCTGCTGGGGGATCTGCGGCACCTGTTCGATGCGCTCGGGGTTGAGTGGGACGCCGCGGTGGCGGCGTCTGAGGTGCACTATCGGGCCGAGATCTTCGGCGAGCTGTAGGTGAGGTGAACGGTGGCCCGGGGCTGTGGTCCCGGGCCACCGGCATACCACCACCCCACCCGGCACAGGGGTGGGGTGGTGGTAGATAAGGCGTTGTGTAACTGCTGGTTTCGAGCGGCTGGGTTGTCGGTGGGCGTTGGTAGTGTCAGGAGTTGTCAGGGCAAGCCGTAGGGGCGGGCCCGCTCACCCAGGCAAGGGGTTTGCAATGGTCGTTTATGTCGAGGACGTCGATCCGGTGCAGGTCGAGCAGTTGACTCTTGATGAGGCGCGGGTGGTGTTGGCTCGCGCGCAGGCGGAGCTTCCGAGGGCGTACAACTCGGTGCACGCGCAGACCTTACGGTGCGAGATTGCCGAAGTCGAGGATCAGATCGCGTGGTTGGAGTCCGAAGCCGAGGAGCAGGCGTTGGAGGATGCCGCCGTAGAGCACGCGATGGATCTGTGGGCTGATTACGACCTGGGTATCCCGGCCTGAGGGTGGGGGAGTGACGCCTTGCGGAGGGCCGCGTCAGTGGCGGTCCTCTGCGGGGTTGGGTCGACGCCGGCAGTGGTGCCGGCAGCGGGGTCGACGCCACCACCCCACCCGGCACAGGGGTGGGGTGGTGGTTGTGGCTTGTGTTGAGGGCGTGGCTGTTTGGCGGGATTGATCGGCGGGGCCGTCAAGGGAACTTGTCGGTGGGCGTTGATAGTGTCTGTGGTGTTCGGGCAAGCCAGTCAGGCAGGCTCACAGATTCCCTGGAGGGGACTCGTTATGACCAGTTTGGACACGACTGTCACGGTGATCGATGCAGCGGCTCGCGCGCACGTTCCGGTGTTGTTGTGGTCGGACCCTGGAATGGGGAAGTCCAGTGTTGTAAGGGCTTTGGCGGCTGCTGATCAGGTTCCGGTGGAGACGGTGATCGGTTCGCAGCGTGAGCCGGTCGACATTGCGGGGTGGCCGGTGGTCGCGGATGGTGCGGTGCAGACGCTCGCGCTGCCGGATTGGGCCGACACCCTGATCAAGGCCAACGGCGGCTATCTGTTGCTGGACGAGTTGACTACGTCGTCTGCGAGTACGCAGGCGGCGATGCTGACCGTGGCGTTGGAGCGCATGGTCGGTCGGACCAAGCTGCCCGACACGGTGCGTATCGTGGCTGCGGCGAACCCTCCGGATCGGGCCGCTGGTGGTGTTGATCTGACGCCGCCGATGGCGAATCGCTTTCTGCACGTCGATTTCGAGCCGTCACCCGAGGAATGGCTGACGGGCATGCGGTCGTCGTTCGCCACGCTGCCTGCCTCGCGGGCCGTCGCCGCTGATGATCTGCGCGCCGCCGAGGAAGTCGGAACTGTCTGCGCCTTCATCGAACGGCGCACGCCGCTGCTTCATGCCTACCCGGAGACTGACGAGGCGGCGGGGCGGGCGTGGCCGTCGCGGCGGTCTTGGCAGGCCGTCGCGCGGGTGCTGGCCTACCTGCGCGGCGATGACACCGCTGCGATCGCCACGGCGGTGCTCGGGCTGGTGGGTGACGGCGCGGGCAGCGAGTTCTTGGAATGGCGGGCCAGCATGGACCTGCCTCCCGTGGCTGACGTGATCGCGGATCCGTCCATCGTGGATTGGGCCACCGCGCGGCCTGATCAACTGTGGGCCATCCTGTCCGGTGTCGTGGCGTGGGCGTCGGGCAAGGGCACCAAAGAGGCGTGGATGACCGCGTGGGGGCCGCTGGTGGCAGCGGCGACCCACGGTGCTCCCGATGTGGCCGGTGCTGCTGCTCGCGCGCTCGGGGTGGCGATGCCTCCCGGTGCGAAGCCGCCTGCTGCGGCGCGCAAGTTCACCGATGTGATGATCGCGGCGGGCCTGGACGTGGGGAACGCAGCGTGAGCGAGATACGGGCGCTCAACGCCGATGAGTGGCGGCGGCTGCGGTTGGCGCGCATGGCCGCTGTGGAGGCGATGCCCTACTACGCTCGCGCGCTGTTCGCGCTGTCGCCGGTCGCCGCGCCGGGGTTGAAAACCTTTGCCGTTGACAAGTTTTGGCGGCTCTATCTGGACCCGGCGATGCTGGGCACCGTTGAGGGGTGGACCATCGGGCAATCGGGCGCTGTCCTGTTGCATGAGGTCGGCCATGTGCTGCGCGATCACGGCGAGCGCGGTGACGTGGTGGATTCCCCGGTGGATCGCACGATGTGGAACGTTGCTGCTGACGCAGAAATCAACGACGATCTGCTCGCTGCAGGGTTGGGTCTGCCCGAGGGTGTGGTCACCCCCACGGGGATTGGCTGTGAGGACGGGCATGCCGCCGAGGTCTACTACCGGCACCTGGTGCCGCCTGGCACGCCGCCCAGCGACCCCCAAGCCGGTGGCGACGATGAGGGCTGCGGGTGCGGATCCGGTGCCGGGGATGCTCCCGTGCCGGGTGAACTGCCCGCCACCGTCGATCTGGGCAGTGGCACCGGGTTGTCCGACGCCGCTGCCGATCTGGTGAAGGTCGCCGTCGCCAGAGCCGTGCAACAGGAGATGCAGAATGGCGGCGCGGGACGGGGCACGATGCCTGCAGGGATCGCCCGGTGGGCAGCACGTCAACTCGCCCCGGCTACGGTGCCGTGGGCCAAGGTGCTGCGTGCTGCGGTGCGCCGCGCCGTCGAGGATCAGGCGGGCCAAGTTCATCACTCTTGGCGTCGGCCCAACCGGCGCGCACCCTCGGGGCTGCTGTTGCCGAGGATGCGGGCACCCAAGATCGCCGTGGACCTGATCATCGACACGTCGGGATCGATGGGTGATGCCGACCTGGCTGCCGCCCTGTCTGAGACACGCGGGGTGCTGCGGCAGGTCGGAGGGACCGTGCGGGTGCTGTGCTGCGATGCCGCCGCGACCGCGCCGCGTGTGGTGCGCTCGATCAGCGACGTGGCGCTGACCGGGGGTGGCGGCACCGACCTGCGGGTGGGTATCGACGCCGCGCTGTCGTCGCGTCCCAGGGCCAATGTGCTGGTGGTGTTCACCGATGGCGGCACGCCGTGGCACGACCGCCGACTGCCGGTGCCGATGATCGTGGCGCTGATCGGCAAGCACGCCACCGACACCACCCCCGAGTGGGCCAAGACGGTGCGCGTACCGCCCTCTGAGACGGCGGTGGCGGCGTGAGCGGGCAGGCCGGGGCCGGGGAGTTCGCGCAGTGGGCCAACGCAGTGCTGGCGGGCACGGGCTGGACACCGGCGACGGTGCGCGAGGCTGCCGACCGCCCGCGTGACGATCTGGCGACCGCCGCCCTGGCAGACGGTTTCTGCGCTGCAGCGCGCGGCCTCACCGCCGAGGGCGCTGGCGGTGCGCGATGAGCGCGGCGCTATTCGACCTCGCACTGCGGGTGGCTGCACGCGACCAGGGTGGGCCGGTGCCTCGACTGCTGCACAGCCCTGCCCCGGCGCGTGAGGTGCTTGTGGCCGTCGCCGCGCGGCGCACCGGGCCGGTGGTGCATGTGCAGGTCGTGGGGCCAGACGGTCGCACCGAGACGGGAAGCGGTGCCCACGGGCTGGCGGCGATAGCGCGTGCTGCCGGATGCGCGGGCGGCGACCTCGGTACCGGGGCCACCGCCCTGGTCGACACCACGGCCACGCTGCGGGCGCTGGCCGGGTTGGCGACCGCCTACGCAGACCCCGCCCGGTGCGCCGGCCTCGACGTGGCGGCGGGATCGGCACTGGCCGGGTGGTGGGTCGAGCGTGCCGCGCATCCCGGCACCAGCGCCGTCACCGACGTGCTGGCCACGACCCGGCAACGCTTCATGCTCGGCGTCGTCCCCGGTGCCGATCACGCCCATGCGTGGCGGCAAGCCCTGTCGGTTCCCGCAGCGTTGGGCGGGCTGCACTCCTGGCACCGCGCGGTCACCAGCGGGACCGTGCTGCCTGGCCTCGACGCGATCCGCGAGGACGACGACTGGCTCTTGGAGGGCCAGCAGAACGCGCTCAACGACGCGCGCAGTTGGGACCGGCCTGAGTCGCTGCACATCGCGGCGGCGCGGCTGGCGACCCGCTGCGATGCCGCCGACCTCTACGACGCGGCGCTACTTGCCGACCCGCTGTGGCGGGCACGGGCGGTGCACACCGGATTCGTCTGCCACGGTGAGGCGGTCGTCGGTGCTGGCGCGCACGGCAACCGGCTGACGGTGCGCGCTGGCCGGTTGGACACCCGGCTCAAGTCGGGCACGGCGGTGACCGGCTGGGCCGGTGACCCGATGACGGTGATGCCCGACAGCGAGAACCGTTTCAGCGGCGAGGTTTACGCCACGGCAGTCGAGGGCGGTGCGCTGACGGTGACCATCGGGGGACTGCGCAAAACCGGCTACCGGCCCGCTGCCGGGGAGACGCTGACCGTGATCCCCGCGCCGCCCAGTGTGTCCACGATCCGGTCGCGGCGCTCGACGGTGGCGCGGCTCTACAGGCGGCGCTTTTCCTGGCTGTCGCAAGGGGCCACCCCCACGTCCGCGCGGCGCGGGGTGCCGCTGGCCGTGTTGATCGCCGCAGCCGATGACCTAGAACCCACGGAGGACTGACGTGCGAACCTTGCCTAAGCGTTTCACCGAGACGACTGCCACGCCCGCGACGGGACAGGCCGCGACACCGCAGCCGGTGACTGCCGCCCCCGCATTGCCTGCGGCCACGCCGATGGGTGAGTATTGGCCGGGGCGGGAACTTCTCGACTCCCCGATGCTGGCGCGGGTGCTGCTGGCGGCGTGGTCGGGGGACGCTTGCACAATAGTTCCGGCTTGCCCAGGGGCCGGAAAGTCGCGGCTAACAGCGCTTTTGGCGGCGGCGTTGGCTCATCGAGTCGGGTTGAGAGTAGCAGTCGCCGCGCAGACCCGTGAGCAAGCCGCTGAACTTGCGCGGCGCATCACCGCCGTCAGCGATCGCGCCGCGCTCATCGTGTCGGGGGCCGGTAAGAAACCGGTCACGGTGGACGGTGTGCGCACCGTGACCGGTCGCAATGTGCGGTGGACGCGGGCCACCGGAGGCGAAATCCTCGTCGGGACGGCCGCGCGCTGGCTCTACGTGGACCCGCAAATGGCCTCTGCTGATGTGCTTTTGGTTGACGAGGCGTGGCAGTGCACTTACGCCGATCTTGGCGCGTTGGGGGCGCTGGCCCGCCAAGTGGTGTGCGTGGGTGACCCTGGACAGGTGGCTCCGGTGGTGACCGGCTCCACCGCCCGGTGGGAGGGCCAAGCGACCGGGCCTCACCAACCGGCTCCGGTGGCGCTGCTGGCCTCAATCGGTGACGCAGTGGCGGTCCACGAACTGACCAGTTCGTGGCGGCTCGGACCGCAGACCTGCGCGCTGCTCTCGGAACACTTCTACCCGCAGATGCCGTTCGCCTCGCGGCGTCCCGACGAGGCGGTGATCGCCCCCGATGGCAGTGAGCTGCCTGAAATCGTCAGCTATCCCACCGAAGCCAGAAACGGCCCGACCGACCCGGCGCTGCTGGCCGCTCTGGCGGGACGGGCGCGGGAACTGACCTGGCACCGCTACCGGCGCGGCGACACCAGCGCGGCGCTGGCTGCCGAGGACATTGCAGTCGTGGTGCCCCATGTCGCGCAGGCCGGGGCGGTGCGCGCGATGCTGGCCGACTTGCCTGGCGTCCTGGTGGGCACCGTGAACGGGCTGCAAGGTCTGGAGCGGCCAGCGGTAGTCGCGCTGCACCCGATGTGCGGGTATCGCAGCCCCGAGTCGTTCGCCCTCGACGCGGGCCGTATGTGCGTCACCCTGTCTCGGCACCGTGCGCACCTGTCGATCCTCACCGACCCGGCCACTATGGCGATACTGGACGCCGCCGCTGCCGAGGACGCGCAGGCCATGCAGGGGCGGGCGGTGCTGGCCGCGCTGTGACGGTGGTGGTGACCAGTTCCGGTCACCACCACCCCACCCGGCACAGGGGTGGGGTGGTGGTTGTGTCTTGGGTTGTGCGGGAACGGTTCTTGTCGGTGGTGGGCGGTAGTGTCATCGGTGTTGGGGCAAGCCAGTAGGGGCAGGCTCGGTGTCGGTGAAAGGGGAACGCATCATGGCGGTTTACGGTGACGGGGAGTGCTTGGACGGGCCGGAGGGCTGCAGGGGCGAGACGTTCCCTCGGCTGGCGATCTCGGGTAGTGGGGATGCCTACTCGCGGTGCGATGCCCACTATGAGGCGTACGCCGCGCGGCTGCAGCCGGTGATGGACGACATCACTCGTCGGTACCCCGCGATGGCGCCGAGCGATTTCGATCCGAGCTATGCCGGCGAGTCCTGGGATGAGGACGCCTGGTAGGTCGACTCCCTCGGCGGAAAGCGCCGGCCGGCATTCGCTGGCCGGCGTTTTTTCGTACCACCACCCCACCCGGCACAGGGGTGGGGTGGTGGTGTCTACCCGTTGTGAAATGTGGGGTGTCGGTGGCGATTCCGACAGTTCTTGTCGGTGGCATCCGATAGGCTTCACGTTGTTGGGCAGGTCATTCGGACCGGCCCTCGATTCCCGGAAGGGGAGTGCAATGCACGCAATCAAGGCGCTCGGAAATGCCGTGTCAAACCTCGTCGGCGTTTTGGGGTTTCAGCCGATGGAGTCGCTAGTGGTGGTCACGTTGCAGGGCGGCGAGGTGAGCTGTGTGATGCGCCTGGACCTCGGCGACGCCGCAGCGCCGGATGCTGCGGAGCGGCTGGCGGATCTCGCGGCGCGCGGCGATGCTGACGGCGTGATCGCGGTGTACGTGTCGGCCGAGAGCGTGTCGTGCACGATGTGCGCCGACGAGTTCCGCGAACAGGCCGCAGCGCTGACGGCAGCGCTGGAGCGCCGTGGCGTGCAGCTGCTCGATGCGGTCGTGGTGGATCGGGTCGAGGCAGGCGGGCGGTGGCATTGTGTCGACGGCTGCGGGGTGAACGGGGTCCTCGACGATCCCGCGACGTCGGCGGCGGCTGCGGCGGCCGTGGTGGCCGGGCACCGCATCTACGGGACCCGCGAGGACCTGAAGGCGAGCGTGGCCGTGGACGTGGCGCGGGCGTCGGTGCTGACACCCATGATGGCCGGGGGTGGCGGTCCCGTCGAGGACGTGACGGTGGCGGTGCGGGCGGCAGTCGCGGCGGTGCGCCGCGTCGGTGAGGGGCAGGTGCTATCGGACGCCGAGCTGGCCGCGGTGGGGGCGACGCTGGTGGATCTCCGAGTGCGTGACTCATTGATGACGTTGGTCCACTGCGACGAGGCGGACGCCGCCGAGCAGCTGTGGGCACAGCTGGTGCGGGTGCTGCCCCAGCCGTACCGCTGCGAGGCGTTGGTTCTCGCGAGCCACTCCGCGTTTTCCCGCGGCAACGGCCCGTTGGCGGGTGTGTGCCTGGAGGCGGTGCAGGCCGAGAACCCGACGCACCGCATGGCGCAGCTGCTCGACACGGCGCTACAGAGCGGGGTTCGTCCCGAGGAAATCCGCGGCCTGACCGCAGGCCTGCCCTCGGCGGTGTCGGTGTAGCCGCTCAGCGGCCCCGGGTGGGCGCCGGCCCTGGTGGTCGGCGCCCATTCTGCGCGCCACCACCCTACCCGGCACAGGGGTGGGGTGGTGGTTGTCAAAGAGGCGGCTGGGTGGCGGATTTCAGACTGGGATGTCGGTGGTGATCGGTAGAATCGCTGGCGTTGGGCAGGTCACACGGGCAGGCCCACGGTCCCACGGAAGGGGAGCAGTCGTGACTGATGTCGTTGAGGGTTCCGGAGTGTCGGAATCGGTGTGCGAGGGACAGGAGTCGGTGAGCTTGTACTTCAGATCCGGCTCCAGCGACAAGGTTTATCACGCGCGGATCGAGGCCGCTGGCGGCGGTGGCTTCACGGTGAACTTCGCCTACGGACGCCGCGGCGGGACGCTGTCGACGGGAACGAAGACCAAGGCCCCGGTTGACCACAACACTGCTCGGCGGCTGTTTGAGAAGCTGGTGGCAGACAAGCAATCCAAGGGATACACGGTGGGAGTGGACGGCACGCCCTACCGCCACAGTGTCAACGCTGGCCGGGTGAGTGGTCTGCTCCCGCAACTGCTCAACGTCGTCAGCGACGCCGATGCCGGCCAATTGGTGGATGATCCGCGGTGGCTGATGCAGGAGAAGTTCGACGGCCGCCGCTTGATACTTCGCAAGGTCGGTGATGCCGTTGAGGGCATCAACAAGCTCGGCCTGGTGGTCGGCGTGGTGGGCACCATCGAGTCCGCCGCCAGGTTGGTTCCTGGTGACTTCGTGCTGGATGGCGAAGCTGTCGGGGATCGCTTCCATGTCTTTGATCTGCTCTCCCGCGACGGGGCCGATCTGCGGGCACGGACCTACGGTGAGCGCTACGGCGCTCTGCGAGCCGTCATCGGCGATGACGACACCGGCGCCGCGCACATCAGCGTTGCGGAGTCCTGGATCGACTCGACCGACAAGGCTCATCAGCTCGACGCGATTCGAGCGCGAAATGCCGAAGGCGTGGTGTTCAAACGCTTGGCCGCCCCCTACGCCCAGGGGCGGCCTAGTAGCGGTGGGACGCAACTGAAGCTGAAGTTCGTGGCAACCGCTTCCGCCGTGGTCACGGCGATCAACCAGCAGCGCAGCGTGCGGGTCAGCCTGCTCGACGGCACGACCTGGATGGACGTCGGGGCGGTGACCGTCCCCGCGAACCAGGGGGTTCCACAGCTCGGCGAGGTCGTCGAGGTCCGCTACCTCTACGCCGCGCCAGGCGGTGCGCTCTATCAACCCGTCCTCCTGGGCGTCCGCACCGACGTCGAGCCCTCCGAATGCGTGATCACCCAACTCAAGCTCAAGGCGTCTTAGGGTCAGGATCGGATGGTGCCGAACTGAGAACCGCCACCTTCACGCGGTGGCGGTCTCAGCTTCCAACCACCACCCCACCCGGCACAGGGGTGGGGTGGTGGTTGTCAAAAGGACTGCAGAGGTGCGGATTTCGACCTGATCTGTCGGTGCCGGGCGGTAGAATCGCAGATGTAGGGCAGGTCATTCGGACCGGCCCACGGGATCCCGGAAGGGGAAGTGTTGTGACTGCTGTCGTTGAGGGTTCAGTCGGTGTGGTGGCGCGCTCGGTATCGGAGGCCATGGCCACCGGCGTGCCGGCGGGTGCGGTGGTGTGCGCGTCGCTGTCGGACGGACCGGTGCCGGGCTGGCTGGTCGTCGAGGAGACTGCGGTGGCCGGGGTGGAGCGTCAGTGCGCCGTCGTCCGGCTCGATGGCTGCGCGGTGGCGGCGGCCGGGTCGGTGTCGGAGGTCAAGGTCGCCGGTGACCCGGTGCCGACGGACGGGGAGATGCCGGCATGGGCCTCCGCGCTCGCTGGGGCGTTCTGGGCCAGTCGTCGGTACCGGGCGGAGGCCGAGTCGGCGCGGACGGCGCTGCTGAACCATGAGGCCCGGCTAGAGCGCATCGTCGATGCGGCCCACGAATACGCCAATGAGAACAGCCTGTGCGAACGCTTCGATGAGTTCTGCGTTGAGCAAGGGTTGCGGCCACGCTCGCGGGACTGGCTGTGCGAGGTCGACGCGACAGTCCGGGTGCACATCCGAGTGACGTCGCACAGCGCCGACGCCGCGGGGGGCGAGGTGACCGACCGGATGGTGCAGGAAGCAATCGCCGAGTTGGGGAGCCGCGGGTTGGCAGACGCCATCCAGGACCACGACATCGTGGACGTCGAGGACGCCTGACCGTCTCAGGACGTCTCGGTGGCCGGCCTTCCGCCGGCCACCGAGGTGCGAGATGCGCCCCCCCACCACCCCACCCGGCACAGGGGTGGGGTGGTGGTCGTTATCGGGCTGCCGTGTGGGTGCCCTTTAGTCGAGATCCAGTGAAGATTGACAGCCAACGCGGATTGTTTAACAAGCGGAGTGGGGTAGGCGCTGGAGCGCGAAGCGGGTGTGCCACCAGCCGATTGAGCGGCCAATGGTTAAACCACGACGGCGCTGTGACGCGGCCTTTCTTGTCAAAGTAGCCGTCGCGTTGCTTGTTAATCTTCGCTGCATCTCGCCAGCTCTGTGCAGTTGGCGGCGACGGGTCGCAGGGGTCGGCCGGTGCTGTGCAGTTCGTCGAGGAGGATGCAGAATGTCTCCCAGGTGTCGGTGGCGGACTGGTGCTGGCGGCGTAGTGCGATCGCCCGAGGGCTGGTGAGGCCGAGTAGGCGGGCCTCGGCGAGTTCGTCGGTGGAGGGCGGCTGGGGGTGCGCGAGTTGGGTCCAGAGGGTGTGTTCGGTGTCGAGGCGCTCCGGCTCGGCGAGGTAGTCGAGCGCGTCGGTCGCGGTCGCTAGGACGCCGGTAGCGGCCAGGATGCGGGCGAAGTCGAACACCTGGCGGTGCTCGGCGTGCCAAGGGGCTTTCGGGCTGTCTGTCACGGTTGCTCCTGTCGTGGGTGTGTGCGGTGTAGTGGATCGTGTTGCGGCGCATAGTGGCAACTGTCGGTGCTGGTAAGGGGGCTTATCAGCTGCGGGGCGGGGTTTGTCGGTGGTCGTGGGTAGTGTTCTTGGTGTAGGGCAAGCCACTTGGGCCGGCCCCGTAATCCCGAAGGGGAGTGCCATGACTGCAGCAACAATCGAGCGGGTTTCACCGCCGGCGATCGATCAGGATGGGGAGATCGACTGGCGAGCGCTGCTCGAACAGGCGATGACGATGCCCGGTCGGCTCGGCAACACGTACTGCCGGTTTCACCAGTACTCGCTGGCAAACCAGCTGCTGTTGTGGTCGCAGGGCGTCACCGAGCCGTGCGCGCCGTTCAAGGTGTGGAAAGCGCTGGGCCGGATCCCGGTCAAGGGCGGTGCCCGTTTCGTGCGGCACCCGCGACCGGTGTACGAGAAGGACGACGCAACTGGTGAGCGGGTGGTCAAGTTCGTGCGGTTCGTGTTGCGGCGCAGCACGTTCCCGTACTCGAACACTGTGGGTCCTGACATCGAGTGGCCCGAGCTGCCCGAGTGGGACGCGCAGCGCGCCCTGGCCGCGCTGGACATCGTGCAGGTGCCGTACGCGATGATCGACGGCAACACCCAGGGGTACAGCGTGGGACGCACTATCGCTGTCTCGCCCGTCGCTGTTTTCCCCGCTAAGACCCGGTTTCACGAACTCGGGCATGTGATGCTGGGCCACACCACCGACTGCGCCGAGGGGGAGAGCCCGTGCAGTCGTGGGGTTGAGGAGTTCCAAGCCGAGGCGGTTGCCTACCTGCTGGCCCACGAACTCGAGTTGGACGCCTGGGCGCCCGAGGAGTCGCGCGCGTACATCCAGCATTGGCTGGGTGACGAGCAGGTCACCGACGCCCATATCCGCGCGGTGTTCACTGCCGTCGACAAGATCCTCAAGGCCGGCCGCACCGTCGCGGCCGAGGTCGAGGACCAGGACGTCGAGTCAAGCGCCGCTTAAGCCCGCGGTCCGCGCAGCGCGCGCCGGAAGGATCCCCCAACACTTCCTCCGGTGTCCGCGCCGCGGATCGCCACCCGTGCCCCGCCGGCCGATTCCCCCGTCGCCGGCGGGGCACACCCTTTCTGGGCGCTTCAAGCTCCACCACCCCACCCGGCACAGGGGTGGGGTGGTGGTGGGTTAGACGCTGTGGCCGTGCGGGTTTCGGCCCGGTTTGTCGGTGTGCTGCGGTAATATCGTGGTTGTTGGGCAGGTCATTTGGACCGGTCCGAGGTTCCCGGGAAGGGGAGTGTTGTGGACGTGAACGACGTACCGGTGGGGCTGCGAGTGGCCAAAGATGGGTCCGCGCTGCGGGTGCCTTTGGTTCTTGACGAGTACGGCAGTCCGGTGGGGATGCTGTGCGAGCAGATCGGGTGCCGACTGGTGCAGCTGGTCACGCTGGCCGGTGGGCTGGAGCTGTGGTTGGACGAGGAGGCGTGGGTGTTCCTCGACACCGACGACCGGGCTGCGGTCGCTGCTGCGGTGAACCCGGTCGCGACGATGATTGCGGGGCGCACCGCACGGTTGAGGGTGCCGGTGCTCGGGGTGGCGGTGTTCCTGGGCGGTGATGGCGAGAACAGCGCCGGTCTGTCAGTGGAGCAGCTGGACGAACTGGAGCGCCTGGTGGCGCTGTCGACCGAGGTCGTGGTCAGCTCCGAGGCGCTGGTCTCGCACGTGGGTGGGGGCCATTGATGGCGCTGCATCTGACGATCAAGGTGGAGAACACCTACAGCGATGGGCATGAGTCCGAGCAGACCCATGCCGTCGAGCTGGAGCAGTTCTGCGGTGAAGAGGATCTGTGGGAGCAGCTGTTCGATTACACCGGGGACGGGCACGGCGCTGACCGCCCGGACCTCGATTCGCTGTACACGGTGACGGTGCTGGCATGCCCCGAGTACTCCGAGCTTGTGGGGCTGAGCAATGAGTGGGGCTGAGGTGGACACCACGGCGCTCCCGGTCGGCACTGATGTGGAGACGGTCGACGACGTGCGTGACGGACGCCTGGACGGCCCGCTGTACCGCGTCGTGGGCCTCCAGGGCGCTCTGCGCGACGTGAGGCGGATAGAGGCCGCTACGGGCGAGCTGGACGGCATAGAGCTGCGATTCGTGGCCGCGGAGCTGCGCCCGGCGCGATCGATGACGCTGCGCCGCTATGGAGCGCTCCGCGCGCGGCGGGTGATCGCGCAATGGCGGCGCGCAGCTGCGACCGACGCCGAGGACTTCGGCATCGTCGAAGAACTCCTGGACAGCGCCGAGCGCTTGGCGGCACTGGTGCTCGACCCCACCACCGAGGAGCAGGAAGGCGGGATCTCGGTGTGCGAGTTCGCCAGCCTTCTCGACGACGCGCACGTGGTGCAGATCGACACCCCGGAGACCACGGGACGGGTCCGGGTGTTCCTCAACGACGGGGCGGTCTATGACGGCGACCCGGAGACCGACGAGCCGCCAGGAGCGCAGTACCGCGGTGACGGGTGGAGCGACGGACGGCAGGTGTGGAACGTGCGCAGCCTGATGACCGGGGAGACCTCGACCTTCCGCGCCTCCAGCCAGGCCGACGCAGCTGCGCAGTACCTCGACGTGGTGGCCTCGAACCTGATGGTGTGGACCGACGCCGATACCCAACCGGGACAGCCGTCGTGAGCGGCCAGCCCAGCGGCTTCGTGACGATCGAGGACACCCCTTGGCCCGATCCCACCGACCCGCGGGAACTGGCGTACCGGCTGCGGCATGAACCGGACGGCCTGCTGCGCCGTGACCAGCTGGTGCTGGCGTCCATCGTGGAGGCGTACAGCTCGCTGGTGTGCATGGACTCCCGCACCCGGCAACGGCGCGTCATGCAGCTGCGCGACGTCGCCGAGGTGTTCCGACGTGTCGGTCGACGTCGGTAGAGTCGCCGCTGTTGGGGCAAGCCACTGGGGCGGGCCCGAGATCCCGAACAAAGGGGGTGAAGACAATGGCCGAGGTAAGCAAGAAGGCAGGCGTCACGGCCTGGACCGGCGCGTGGCGGCTGCCCACCGGCAAGCCCGATCACCAGCGCGCCGTGCGCAAGCAGCGCCGCGCAGATCGGCGCGACGTCGCCAACCTCCGGCGTGACCACGCTCGCCGATAGACTCCCTCCCACAGGCGCGCGGAGCGCGCCCTGACTGGTGCCCCGCAGAATCCCCCCTCTGTGGGGCACCGCCATATCCGGACCAGAACCGGCGCGGAGCGTCGGTGAAATAGAGTGGACGGAAACACGTTGAAGGGCAGCATATTTCGCAAACATGATGTAGTATTGCGGTATGACGTTGAACCGCAAGGCAATCCGCGAACACCGCGCAAGCGGTGGCGGCAACCGCGAAAGCGGTTGCAACGCAATCGATAACGGGACATTCGACGGAATCAAAACCACCACGGCACCGCGTCAGCGGTGCGAATCCCCAAACCTCAACCGCAGCAACGCAATCGGAGACAACCGCGTAAGCGGTTGGCGCACAGAGTAACTCGCGGGCGGGCTTGCCCGCCCGAGCATGGGAGCCGGCGCAGCCGGCTCA
>NZ_AGJJ02000002.1 GCF_000243415.2 Mycolicibacterium tusciae JS617 | reverse complement strand
AGCCCTGTTCATGCAGGAAAACGGCTTCACCCAGCGCGAGATCGCCGACGAGCTGGGCCTGCCCGACGCTAAGAGCGTAGAAAACCTCATCGGCTATCAACTGCGCCAACTCCGAAAGAAGACGTCGTGACCACCATCAAGCACCTCACCGCACTCATCAACGCCAGCTCGTTGGGCACCCGCACCGCGCGGGCAGCACGACGATCGGTGACCGCCGCCGAAGGCGAAGCATTGGCCCGCCGTGCAGCTGAGGGCGGGCAAGACAGCTCGGAGGAATTCAGGGGGCGCGCCGCCCAGCGCACTTATAGACCGGTATCCGGCTCAACACCGGGCCGGAAAACACGAAAGGACAAGACAATGGCCAAGGGACATCACCGCAGCGCGGCCACCGGTCGCTACGTCAAGGCGTCCACTGCGGCGCGCAACCCCAAGACAACGGTCACCGAACGAGGCGCTAACCGCAGCAGTGGAACTCATCACCGCAGCGCCATCACCGGCAAGTTCGTGAAGGGTTCCACGGCCGCACGTCA
This sequence comes from Mycolicibacterium tusciae JS617, assembly GCF_000243415.2. Next base: position 30,172 of record NZ_AGJJ02000002.1, on the reverse strand, counting down.
CCCCAGCACCACGGTCACCGAACGCGGTTGAGCATCAACCGAATTCGGGCAACCAGGCCACCACTTCTGAATGGCAACCCCATGATCCGTACCACCGTGGAAGCCTCGGCGGCGCGCAAGCCGCACTCCAGCGATCTGATCCTGGCCCACGAACGTCATCAGCATCCTGTCTCAGCTGCCCCGCTCAATTGGCCCGCGTGGCGACGATGAAGATGTCGTCGAGGATGCGGGGCCCCGGCCCCGGCCCCGGCCCCGGCTCGCAGAGCGGTGGCGCGAGAGGCGTGGTTGTAGCGGTCGATGGTTCCGATCAGTAGGTCGTCGCTGTCTGTCGGCAGCCCAGCCGTGCGCCCATGAGCATTGGGTCGAGGCGGCAAGGCGCCGGCTGCCGGGCGGGGCGGCGGTGTGGCCGCCCGCCGCGTTAGAGCTGTTCAGGCGAGCTGTTTGCTGCCCACATCATCCGTTTCTCGGCCGAATTGGACACCTTGACAACGGGCCGCGAGGACTTCTCCGACACATGGGGGCACTCATCAGCAACCGCTTGAGATGGGAGGCCCCCAGATGTGTGATAAGCCTGGGCCACTGCCTCAGACCGACCGCCCGGCGGCCTGCGACCAGCCCATGATGCTGGGTGCTCCCGATGGTTTGGGCGGACGCGACGGTAATGCCGAACTACGCGCCTTGGGTCTTGGCGTTGACGCCCTTCGCCATCTCCATCAGGACGTTGGGGAGATCCCGCCACTGATCGCCGCCTAGCAGAAACACACCTAGTAACGCATCCTTGGCATTGCCGGGAACCCAGTACCCATAAGGAATTTCGTAACCTGGAAAATATCGATTGATCCTCGAGAACCAGAGGCAATCATCCTGCTCCTGATGCTGATGGGGAAAGGTCTCGCGAACTTTCGCGATCTCCGAATCTGTTGCATCGAGAGGCAATGTGCGGAACGTACGGTCCAGCTTTGTGCTGTCCAACGCATAGATCAGCCGCAGACCTTTGCCCATCGAGGGCCCGCCGTATTCCCATGCCTTATCGAAGTCGCTGCAGTAGATGGGCGCATCGGCGGGTTCGACATCGACCCCGGAACTCAACACCGTCAGTAAACAATCGGGTGACACACCGCGGAATACTGGGCGTGGACGTGATTCAAAAACTGCAGCGTCCACTTGCGGATACAGCTCGGAGTCCCATGCCGCCCCCATTTTCGGTTTCGAATCAACGTCAGTGACCAGCCAGACCGGGACCGACGTCTGCATCATCAGTTCGAACTTCATGGCTGAAACCTAGCAAGACGACTTCTACCTGGGGTCCCAGGACAGACAGGGCATCGAGCGGCACAAACCGAGGCTGCCGAGTCGGAGATCCCGCGCAAACCGGACAACAGCGAGTGGCCCCCAAATCTTTTGGAACTGCTGTCGTCAGGAGAGTCGCATCGACGTCCTGCGCGTCAGTGCCCGGAGGCGCGCCCCTGACCGCTACGCCTCGATCGTCTCGTTTCTAGACAATCGGGACGGCTCAGATCCTGTCTCGCGGATCTGCCGACTATGCGGGCCACCGTACGGCGGTGTCGATCAGACACCGTTCGTTTGGTTCTCACGGGTGCCGTAGTTCTCGGTAGCGGGTAGGTGTCAGATCCTCGCTGTGACTGACCTGGAGCTGGCCGGGGCGGGTGCGTTGTTCGTAAGCGGTGATGACGAGGCCGACTCCGCCGGCCGCGGGCACCAGGACGCCTTGCACGTGCAGAAACCATGCGGCATGGCCCACTGCTTGGCAGGCCGACCAGTCGTCGCCGTGGATGTCGTCGTCTTCCAGCCCCACCACTTCGCGGGCTTCGGGGGTGGTGAGGTCCAGAACTGCCAGGTCGGTAGCGTCGATAGTGTGCAGCCGGTAGGAGGCTTCGAGCAGCTTCTCCGGGGTCGTTGATGCCGCCTGCGCGGCGCGTTCCACTTCAACCATGCACGCTTGCGCCGAATCGGCCAGATAGATCGCTGAGAACAGCAAAGGCGGGTTCCACCTGCCGCCGAATCTGCGCGCCCCCTCCCCCGATAAGGGATCACGGCGGGCGCCGGTGTACCGAGCGCACGTTCCCGACCACTGGATGGTGCCACGCGCGTCGATGCGCTGCAGCAATCCTTCGTCGAGCGCATCGCTCACACGAAGATTCCTTCGGCCATGGCGTCAATCAGGGCCAAGACACGCTGATATTCGCCATCGCGTACCAGGTCGGCGGGCTTGCCGTGCGCGAGTAGTCGGTTCGGCGAGAACATCCAGACGTTGGCCTGGTCGCGGGGAAGGACTTCGGCCAAGGCATCGGCGACGTAGGCCAGTTCGATGAGTCGTTGCTTGTTGAGGCGTTGCGGGACAACCTGACCTGATGTCCAGCGCGCTACCGAGCGCGCCGAGGCATCGACGATGCCGCCGACCTCCTCGTAGGTCAATCCCAAGCGCCCGATCGCACTCGACACGGTCGAGGCGAGCGCGTTAGCTCCCATAATCGTCCGCCTGTCTCCCTTTTGTCTATCACTATGTCATGTATTCTGTCACGATACGACAATGCCTGGAGGCGAGAGGACGTTTCACGACAATGAGCATTCGGTTTCGGCTTGGACCCAACGACCACAAGCCGGTCGAAGACTTCCTGTCCCGCGAGCACGCCGGTATCGGCGCCATCACCCTCGATACCAAGGCTGCGCGTCACCAAGCGGCCGCGGCTGCGGCTGCCATTGATGCGGGCCTGCAGGTGTACTGGGAGCCCGCAGCAGAACGGCTGGCCGAAGAGGGTTTCGGCCTCGACAAGTTCCCGCTGTGGACTGGCCAGCCCTACAACATTGACAACCTATCGGCTGACCAGACGGCACGCGCTGCGCTCGTAGGCCTGACGGTTGAGAAGCACCCGGCGCGGGTCACACACGTCACTGCCCCGCACTTTTATGTCACCGATGAGCGCACCGCACGCCTCAACGTCGACCTTGCCGAACGCACCCGGCTAACCGTCGGCGAGGAGATGCCCACCCGGGCCGTGATCACAGTGTCGACCACCGCCCTGGGCCGCCTCGGCATCGATCTGGCTGCCGAATATGCCAGCGCAGGGATCAACGACGTTGAGATTCGCTTCTCCCCCTTCGGCGGCGACGACGAAGGTATCCGCAAAATCCGCAACACCTTTGGGGTGCTCGACCAGTTCCGTGAACACGATCTCACCGTCACACTGGGGCAGTCGGGCAACATCGGCCGCGCTGCTTTGGCCATGGGTCATGCGGACGCCTACTCAGTCGGCCTGGGGATGCTCGAAAAGGTCAACCACCCTCAAACGATGGCCCGCTATCGCAAGGCCCCCGATCCGGATAAGGATCAAGGAGGCGGCGCCGCTGGCGGTATTTACCTGTCCCGACTCGGAGCCACCGTGTCGGCAAAGGCTGCACGACAGCTGTTGAGCCACACTGATATTCGCACTCGCGTTGGGTGTCGGATCGGATCGTGTCGCAACAGCGTGACCGGACCTCTCGACGACCGCCGAGCGCACTACCTGCACTCCCGGTCCAGTGAGGTAGCCGAAATGCTTCGTCGGCCCGCGCCCTGGCGTGGAGCGATGGAAATCGACCGACTCAACGAGGCGATCGGATTACGTGAACGCGTCAACGAGCATTACCTCAGCGACGACGTACACAAACTTGGCACGCGCACCCTGCGCAGCCTCATTGATGAGATCGAACACGAACAGCAGCAGGCTTCTTGAGCACAATCCGATCCGAGGCCGATAAGGAGATAAGGAGCAGCATCGTGGCTGACTATGACGTGCAGTACGACAAGAACTCAGGTGACTGGAGCGCCAAACGCGCGGGGGCAGAAAGAGCTGCCGGACGCTATGGCACCCAGGCCGAGGCACACGACGGCGCACGGGGTTTTGCGGAACGAAGTGGCGGCGGTGAGGTTCGAGACCACCGCAAGGACAACAACCAGATTCGTAACACGGACACAGTCGGAAAAAAGGACCCCTACCCGCCGAAGGGCTGAAGCGGCGGCGCCCGCAGCAGGTGGCAACTCGCGGCTGCTGCCTTGTTCTAGAGAAATGAGGTTGATCGGTTCCTGTCTCACGTGATGGGCTTCCGGCCATGGTTGAGGTGCGAGAGATCACGCGGGGACAGACCGCGCAGGTTGCCGAGGCCTTGCTTGTGCTGAGGCCTCGCTGGGAAACCGCCAATGGGGTGGTCGACTTTGTCGACACCACTCTGCGGCCTCTTGGCTACCGGCTTGTCGGTGCGTTTACAGACGCGCCAGATGCTGCGGTGGCAGTCGTGGGTTTTCGGGAGCTTTGGTCGACCGCATGGGGCCATTACCTGTACATCGACGACGTGAGCACGGTCGCGGAAGCTCGTGGTCACGGGCACGCTGACGCGCTCATGCAGTGGGTGATCTGAGGTGAGCCCGTCGTAGTGGTCCAGTCATTGTGGGACTCTGTTGCCCGGTGTTCGGGCGAGGAAGAATCAACAACGACATGGCATCGAACAAGCGCCGGCGGCATACGCCGGATCAGATCATCCGCAAGCTCGCCGAGGGCAACAAGCTCCTGGGGGCCGGCCAGGAGCTCGACGAGGTGTGCCGACACCTGCAGATCGCGGAGTCGACGTGGCATCGCTGGCTTGCCCAGTACGGCGGCATGAAAGCCAACGAGGCCAAACGGCTCAAAGAACTCGAGGCCGAGAACACCCGATTGAAGAAGTTGGTCGCCAACCAGGCCCTCGACATCGACATGCTCAAGGAGATCTCGGCGGGAAACTTCTGACCCCGAACCGCAAGCGCCGCGCCGTCACGGCGCTGCGCGACCGGTTCGGGGTTTCCGAGCGCCGCGCCTGCACAGTGGTTGGCCTGCACCGTTCCACGATGCGCCTGACACCGCCGCCGATCACCACCGAGGAGGCCGAGTTGCGCGCCTGGCTGCGCCGGTTCTCCACTGACCGGCCCCGCTGGGGATGGCGGCGGGCAGCCAAGATGGCCCGCCGAGCCGGCTGGCAGGTCAACAACAAGCGCATCCGTCGTCTGTGGCGCGAGGAGGGCCTCCGCGTCCCGCAGCGCCGCAAGAAGAAGCGTCTGACCGGTATCGGTATCGCCGTGGGCGCGATGTCACCGATTCGTCCGAACGTCATCTGGGCGATGGACTTCCAGTTCGACACCACCGCCGATGGCCGCACCTTGAAGATGTTGAACGTCATCGACGAGTTCACCCGCGAAGCCCTCGCGATCGAAGTCGATCGTGGCATCGACGCCGACGGCGTCGTCGACGTGCTGGATCGCCTGGCTCTGCACCACGGTGCGCCGCACTACGTGCGCTTCGACAACGGTCCCGAGTTCGTGGCCCACGCGGTCAGTGATTGGTGCCGATTCAACAGTGCTGGTTCACTTTTCATCGATCCGGGCTCGCCTTGGCAGAACGCCTGGATCGAGTCGTTCAACGGCAGGCTTCGTGATGAACTGCTCAACTCATGGCGCTTCGACTCGCTCCTGGAAGCCCGCGTGATCATCGAGGACTGGCGGGTCGACTACAACGCCAACAGGCCCCACTCCGCCCATGGCGAGCTCACCCCTGCCGAGTTCGCTCTACAGTGGACCACGACCCACCAACCCCAAGTCGCATAGCGACTGGACCACCAAACGGGTCCCCCTCAGATCGTCGAGGCCCAGCGCCGCAACTGCGAAGCAGTCCATCTGGATTCGGGTGTCGGAAGTGATCGCGCGCCCGCGCATCGGCTGTATTTTCGGCACCACTTGCAAATATCCGCGCACCATTTCTCGCTCAAAATCTGACCGCCGACGCCCCCTTGGCCGAGCGTCTCGCTAGCAAGGAATCCCCGATGCGCCTCTCCCACGCGAACCGCGCTATGTCGCCTCAACCGATCCCCGACAGCGGGATCGGCGAGGTGTTGGTCAGCTCGCGCAGCCTGGCCGAGTACCGTGCGATGTTCGCCCTGTCTGACACCGACCTGCGGGCTGTGATTCTGGATTGTCCCGGCGGAGCGGCGAGTGCGACCGCGGAAATCAACGCTGCTGGCGGGAACGCGCGCGCTGTTGATCCCCTCTACGGGCGCGGCCTGACCACCGTCCAACTGGCTGGTTTGACTCAAGCTGAAACTGATCGCGGCAACGCCTACGTGCGCGCCCATCCCGAGCAATACCGGTGGACCTTCTTCACCGATGCCGATCACCACCACAGCTCCCGCAGCCAGGCCGGGCAGCGCTTCGCCCGCGACTATGAGGACAACCCCGGCCACTACATCGCGGCGCAACTCCCGGACCTGCCGTTCCCCTCCGGGGCGTTTGACCTGGTTCTCAGCTCGCACCTTCTGTTTAGCTACGCCGATCGGCTCACGCCACAGTTCCATCGCGATGCCATCGCTGAACTGGTGCGCCTCGCTCGCGTCGAAGTGCGCATCTTCCCGCTCGTGGCGATGGGATCGCTCCCCTACGACCTCGACCGGCTACTACACGCACTCCGCCCTGTAGGCATCACCAGCCGCGTCATCGACGTGGACTACGAATTCCAAGCCGGCGGTAACCAGATGCTGGTCTGCACGCCGAAGGAGGACGAGGTGTCTCGTTTGTAGAGATTCTAGGTCGATCAGATTCTGTCTCATATCCGACCGCAGGGGCACTGGTCTCGTTGGTGCACTATCGGTAGTCATGCCGCAGTTTCTTTGGGATCAGCACGCCTGCCTGCCGTTACAGGTCGGCGCGGACATCGATGCCCTGATCCGCTACGAACGCCGCGGCGGGGCCTTCGTATCGGTCAATGCCGGGTATTCGCCACACTCATTCGCCGACACGATCGGCTTGCTCGATTATTACCGCGGCGCGGTGGACGCCCATCCAGACCTCGAGCTGGCGCGTGGCGTCGACGACGTTGACCGCATCACCTCGACCGGCCGAATCGCGGTGGTATTTGACCTGGAAGATTCCGCACCGCTCGACGATGACCTCAACAATTTGGCCACGCTGGCCAGCCTGGGGGTTCGTACCTTGCTCCCGACCTACAACCACGCCAACGTGCCCGGCAGCGGCTGCCTGGACAACGACGACACGGGCCTGACGGCATGGGGGAAGGCCATCCTCGCCGAGATGAACGAAGTCGGCATCGTCGCCGACGGGTCACATTGCAGCACCCGCACGGGACTCGACATGTGCCGCGCGTCCAAAAAACCAGTGGTGTATAGCCATTCGTGCATGAAGGCGGTTTGGGAACACCCCCGCAACATCACCGACGACCAAGCCAGAGCCTGCGCCGATACCGGCGGCGTCGTCGGTATCACCGGTGTCGGGATCTTCCTCGGCCCGAACACTCCAACCCTGGAGGCGATGACGCGACATCTCGACTACGCCGTCAACCTGCTCGGAGTCGACCACGTGGGCATCAGCAGCGATTTCTCTTTCGACCACGACGATTTCAACGACGAGTTACTGCGCAACCCGCACTTGTTCGACAGCAGCTACACCAGCTGGGGACCCATCCAATGGATGCCCCCGGAGACCCTGCTCACCCTGGGCCAGCACCTCCGCAGCGAATGCTGGGCGGAAGCCGACATCCACGCCGTCCTCGGAGGCAACTTCCACCGAGTCGCACAACAAACGTGGGGTTGACACCAAAGTAGTCACCATTTCCTCCCTTCCGCTGTCTTGCTTCTAGAGATTCAGGAGTGACCCGATCCTGTCTCGCAACGCATGTGGGACAACAAATCGTCGGTGGCCGGTGGTGGAATCGACACCATCAAGCGGGAAGGAAGCCGCGCATCATGAGAAAAGATCTGCTGCACGCTCCGCACTGTCTGTGGTGCGGCAAATCGATTGCCGGTTCGGGGCCTACGTACTTCTGCTCAGCGGAACACTCCGAGCTTCAGGGACAGTGGGCGTGCAGGAAAAGCACAATAGCGAATCGTCGTTGCTCGACACCGCAAAAGCTCATGACCCGGTACCGGGGTACCGCATTGAGGTGGGCGGTCTTCACGCAGAAGTCCCCATATTACTGCCCATGCGGATACTTCCACCTAACAAGCAACCCGAAAAGCGCCCAACCCTATGAAAGATCACTTAGAGGCATCTTGCAGCTTCGCTACACCAGAAGTGGCCGAAGCCGAAGGCTCGCCTAGCGCAGTACAGCAAGGACCGAGAGCGGTAGCCGAGGCGGTTGCCCGCATCTCACATCTAGAGAAACGAGACACCCCGTAGACGGCCACTACCCCGGCCTATCCACCCAGGTCGCGGTGTCTCATTTCTTGTCTCACACCGCGTGTCTCAGATCCTCGGTGTCGGTGGGAGGTGAGACAGTCGCCAGTATGGCGACGATCCTGGGTTATGCCCGAGTCAGCACCACCGGCCAAGACCTTGATGCGCAACTGGCCGCGCTCACCGCCGCCGGGGTCGACACCGACCGGATCTACACCGACAAACTCTCCGGGTCGGCCAAGACGCACCGGCCTGGTTTGGCCGCTCTACTCGATTACGCCCGCCCCGGTGACACCGTGGTCGTCACCGCGATCGATCGACTCGGGCGCTCGGTCGCCGAGGTCACCCGCACTATCGCCGAACTCGGCCAGCAATCAATCACGTTGCGTGCCTTGCGTGAAGGGATCGACACCGCCACACCGACGGGACGTGCGGTCGCCGCTATCATGGCGACGTTGGCTGAGCTTGAGTTGGAACTTGGCCGTGAGCGCCGCGCGTCTTCCCGTCAGGCGCGGTGTGCCCGAAAATTGCCGGCTACCAAGCCGCCGAAACTCAGCGCTGATCGCCAGGAACAACTGCGTCGACTCGCGGACACCGGGGAGCCTGTGCGTGAACTGGCTGTTGCGTTCGGGATCGGACGGGCAACCGCCTACCGCTACCTCGCCAATTACGAACAGGCGCAACAGAATGCCTGAACCGGCTTGGAACTTGGGCGTCGTAACCAAAGTCGCCCAAGTGCTCGCAGATACCCAAGATGGCCTCACCGGAAGTCAGATCGGCCAGTTACTAAGCCGTCTGCAGATGGAAGACCCCGGGGTCGGCCTCACAAAGTGGCGGCGGTTGGAGGAAGCATTCGTGCGCCGACAAAATCGCGACGGCCATCCTCAGCGGATCATTACCTTCATTCAGCACGCCATGGAACCGGCCAACTACGTCAACAGTCCCGAGCTGTTCACGATGCGCCAGGATCAACTCGACGAGGTCCTCACTTTTGTCGGTCTCCGGATCGACAAGAAAGGCATCGTGCGACCGGGGGCGCGATCGTCCACCCTCGACGAGGCATCTCGCAACGCGACCTCATTACGAGCGGAGCTCCGCAGAAGAGACACCCATGACGAGGTGCTCCGCTACTGCACCGTTGAGCTGCTCAAGAAGAACAACTTTCACGCCTCTCTGGAGGCAACGAAGAGCGTATTCGAACGAGTTCGACAAATGTCCAGCGTTAGCGGCGATGGCGCCACGCTGATTGATGCAGTCCTGGCCCCGGGTAAGTCTGGTGTGCCAATCATCGCGATCAATGACTTGGCGTCGCAGACTGACCGCGATGAACAGACGGGCTTCGTCAATCTCATCAAGGGCCTGGCTGGCATGTTCAGAAACCCGGTAGCGCACGACCCTCGCGCCCTTCGAACGGTGACCGATACCCAGCTCCTCGAACTGGTGACCGCGCTCTCGATGGTGCATCATCGCCTCGATGCCGCGACAATCAATCGCCAGTCGACGACTTGATCAGCTGTCCGTAGGGCTCCCGCATAGCAACCATCGAAGGTATCGCCCGGTGCGCGAGTCCCAGGCCTTTTGCCGGTCGATGATCCCCATGAACTCGTCGACTGCCTCGGGAATGAAGCCCTTCTGCAGCAGCTCCAGCTGGATCAACTGATCGTCGTCAGGAACGCGGTCGTTTATCGGGGGTGGTAGACGGAACCACAGGCAACGGCCTTTTCTGCCAGGCCACCGTGGGTCGGCGTATTGGCTGACCTCTGCGAGGTCTAGGCCGCCGAATAGGTTGCCGTAGTAGTCGACTTGCGGGAGGAAGGGATCGTCGTAGGGGCATCGATCGATGATCTGTACACGGCGCGCATGGGCCAGCGAGCGCACCGCGCGGTGCGCGCTAACCCGGTTGCTACGTGGATCTCCGAACGTCACCAAGTCAAGGAGATCGATTGTGTACCAACGCCATCGGGCATGCAGCACAGTGCACTGCTCCAGGAAATGCGAGGGGAACATATCTGACAGCGCACCGATGTCGTAGCAGTCGAATTCTCCTCGTGACCACAGAGCGCCCAAGACCCGACGTTGGAGCGCTCCAGGTCCCCGCGACACCCACCGATTCTAAGTGTTGCCTACAGGCGTTTAAGTGTTGCCAGGAATAAAGTCCCGTCGGATGTCGGGGTCAAAATTAGTGCTGGCCCACACCGTTGCACCGGTGCGGGCCAGCGAAGTTGTCCCCGCGTCTGAAGTCAGGAACATCCATGAGATTAGACCCTCCGCATAAACGCGCGATGCGTGTCCACGAACTCGCCAAGGAGCTGGGCTGGCCCTCCAGCCGGCTCGTCGATGAGCTGCGTAGTCGTGGCGAATGGGTGAAGTCGGCAATGAGCACTCTGGAGGCCCCGGTCGTGCGGGACATTCGTCGCGCCTTTGCCGCCGCCAGCCCGGAGTCCGATCCAGAGGAATCCCTGGAACCGGCTCTCTACGGTGACTCTGCCGACCTCGACGCCGACGCGCACCTGGTGGCGTGCATGCTCGGGCACCCGTGCGGCACACCACCGCTGCACTCGCGCGACAGCAAGGTCTGGCAAGGCCACCGCGTCACCTGCCGGTGACGGTTTGGGCTGCGGTGTTGAGTGCGTCGAACGCGGCATCGAGGCGCCGCTGGCGGCGTGGATTCGATTCGTGGTTGGCTTCGGCGGCAACAGATCCGATCAGTTCCTCAAGGTCGCCGTCGGTGGTGACTAGGACCGCGCCGCCATCGGGGTGGGCGTGCATGCCGAACACCAGCCGTTCACAGTCGGGGTCGAGCAACATTAGCTCGCGCAGCGCGGCGGCCACCTCATCGGTGATGACGACCTCGCTGACCGCATCGACGGCAGCCAGGCGTCGCCGCCGCAGATCATAGGGCGAGTCTTCCCAGTTGCTGATGACCCCCTCGTCGGTGCACACGCTGCACCGCCACCCGATGGGTGTTGGCGGATCGGGTCGCACGATGGTGATCCGCCCCGGACAGGGTCGGTGGCCTGGTCGCCGCCGGCACGGCAGCGCGCTGGTCCACCGATCACCGACACACCGGCACGCGGTGGCCGCCCGCACGATGTTGCCGAAGTGCTGCGCGAGGCGAACAGCTGGAGCGGGGACATCATCAGAGAGAGCCAAGAAATGGTTCAGGTCGCTGACCAACATTCCGCAGAACCTTACCGGCGGGCCGTGAGCAGCCCAGTGGCCAGCACGGGCAATGGGTATCGTCTCGTTGTGGGCACCAAGGCCGAACGCCAGGCCGTCGGGAAGTCGTGGCCGACTATCACCAGGGGCAGCTGGATGAACTCATCGACCACGTTGCGATTGCGATCGACCGCTACCGCTGCGGCGAGACCGACGCCTACACCGTCGATGAAACGATCCACCACTAACCATCGGGCAGCCCGTGAACTGTGGAAATTCTGCTGGTCCGGTGGGCGGTGGCGCACACATCGAGATGATCGCTGCCATCCTCGATCGGATGAGCACCGACGGTGAAGCCATCAACTGGTGGGGCCCGCGTTTCGCCACGACAATCGGACTGACCGCCGAGGGCGCCCGGCTTCGGCGCGCCACTGCGTGTCAGACCCTGACCGACATCCCGAAAACCCTTCGTTTTCGGGACGGAAAGAAGGAACTGCTAGCTAGCTAGGATCATTGCTTACTAGCAAACCGGGTTGATAACGATATTGCAGCACAGGTTGCGTGGTGTATAGCTTCCTCGCAAGCTGGGTTAACAGCTTGCGAGGAAGAAAGGGTGCGAGGTATGGGGATGACGGTGGCGGTAGCCAACCAGAAGGGTGGCGTCGGGAAGACGCTGACCACGGCGAATCTGGTCCGGGCGGCCGCGGGGGAGGGATTGCGAGTGCTGGCGGTCGACGCGGACGCGCAGGCGAACCTCACGGCGACGCTGGCGCCCGAGTATCAGGGTGCCGGCTTAGAGCACTCATTGGCGACCGTGCTGGGCAGCGGTGACCGCCTCGACGCGGCGATCGTCGCCTCGGAGTGGGAGGGGGTCGATGTGGTGCCTGCCGGCGGCGAGGATCTCGCTGACGCGCAGCAGACCCTCGTCATTCAGAAGGCCGGCCGGGAGCTCCGGCTGCGCCGCGCCCTGGCGAGCGTGGCCGCACGCTATGACCTGGTGGTATTAGATTGTCCGCCGAGTCTCGATCAGCTCACTATCAACGCGCTATCAGCCGCTGATGCGCTGGTGATCGTCACCGACCCCGGGCAGTACGCCCTTAACGGGTTGGATCGACTGCTGGACACCATCGACATCGTGCGCGAGTACACCAACCCCGCCCTCGTGATCGCCGGGACGATCATCAACGGCTACACATACACCCGGCGCATGGACCGCTGGTGTGCAGATATTCGCAGTGCCGCCTCGGCGCTGGGGATCGCGGTGCTCGATCCGCCGATACATCGCCTGACGTGGATCGCTGAAGCGCAGGAGGCCGGCGTGGGACTCGATCAGTGGCCCGACCCGAAAGCTGCCGTCTTGCATGAGATGTACGTCGATAAATTGCGCGCGGTCCTCGCCGCAGTGGGGGAGCGCACCCGATGAGCGCGCGACCGGAAGGCCGACCAAGCACGCTGAGCGAGCGGGCAACGCGCAGCCATCCCGCCATACCGCGCGAGGCCCGTGACGCACCCCCCGCTGCGGTCGTACCACCGGCCGTAGTAACCCAGCAGGTCAACTTCCGCGCAGATGTTGAGCTGGTGCGCCAGGTCAAAGCCCGCCTGGCGCTGGAAGGCCGCACCATGCAAGACCTACTAACAGAACATCTGCGCGCCTGGCTTAGCAACGATAAAGCTAGCTAGCTAGCTTTATCGCACCTAAAGGAGTCCAACAAATATTCAGGTGGGGTGAAACCCGGCACATCGTCGGGAATACGCGCTGATCACGAGCCCGTGCACCCCTGCTCGCTAACGTCTCCCGCATGCAGGTAGGTCTACGTATCGACATGTTCAATCGCTCGCACGCCCGCGGATTATCCGACGGTCGGAGCGTTTCGTGACCGCTCGCCACGTCTACGTCGACGAGACCAAACACCGCGACTACTTGATGGTGGCGGCAGTCGTCCTTGGGGAGGATCTCACTTCGGCTCGCGCTGTCGTTCACGATCTGCTCAAGCCGGGCCAGCACCACCTCCATATGAAGGACGAGGCAGACGGTCGGAAAGATGAGGGGGACCCGTTTGGTGGTCCAGTCGCTATGCGACTTGGGGTTGGTGGGTCGTGGTCCACTGTAGAGCGAACTCGGCAGGGGTGAGCTCGCCATGGGCGGAGTGGGGCCTGTTGGCGTTGTAGTCGACCCGCCAGTCCTCGATGATCACGCGGGCTTCCAGGAGCGAGTCGAAGCGCCATGAGTTGAGCAGTTCATCACGAAGCCTGCCGTTGAACGACTCGATCCAGGCGTTCTGCCAAGGCGAGCCCGGATCGATGAAAAGTGAACCAGCACTGTTGAATCGGCACCAATCACTGACCGCGTGGGCCACGAACTCGGGACCGTTGTCGAAGCGCACGTAGTGCGGCGCACCGTGGTGCAGAGCCAGGCGATCCAGCACGTCGACGACGCCGTCGGCGTCGATGCCACGATCGACTTCGATCGCGAGGGCTTCGCGGGTGAACTCGTCGATGACGTTCAACATCTTCAAGGTGCGGCCATCGGCGGTGGTGTCGAACTGGAAGTCCATCGCCCAGATGACGTTCGGACGAATCGGTGACATCGCGCCCACGGCGATACCGATACCGGTCAGACGCTTCTTCTTGCGGCGCTGCGGGACGCGGAGGCCCTCCTCGCGCCACAGACGACGGATGCGCTTGTTGTTGACCTGCCAGCCGGCTCGGCGGGCCATCTTGGCTGCCCGCCGCCATCCCCAGCGGGGCCGGTCAGTGGAGAACCGGCGCAGCCAGGCGCGCAACTCGGCCTCCTCGGTGGTGATCGGCGGCGGTGTCAGGCGCATCGTGGAACGGTGCAGGCCAACCACTGTGCAGGCGCGGCGCTCGGAAACCCCGAACCGGTCGCGCAGCGCCGTGACGGCGCGGCGCTTGCGGTTCGGGGTCAGAAGTTTCCCGCCGAGATCTCCTTGAGCATGTCGATGTCGAGGGCCTGGTTGGCGACCAACTTCTTCAATCGGGTGTTCTCGGCCTCGAGTTCTTTGAGCCGTTTGGCCTCGTTGGCTTTCATGCCGCCGTACTGGGCAAGCCAGCGATGCCACGTCGACTCCGCGATCTGCAGGTGTCGGCACACCTCGTCGAGCTCCTGGCCGGCCCCCAGGAGCTTGTTGCCCTCGGCGAGCTTGCGGATGATCTGATCCGGCGTATGCCGCCGGCGCTTGTTCGATGCCATGTCGTTGTTGATTCTTCCTCGCCCGAACACCGGGCAACAGAGTCCCACAATGACTGGACCACTACGACGGGCTCACCTCAAAGAGACCATCGCAAAAGCACTGGCAGCCGCAGACCTTCGGGCGACGGTCTATGACGCGGGCCGCAGATACCGCACTCAGGTGCGTGCGCGGGCCGCCTGTCTGGCCGCGCTGGTGGACGATCTGGCCGCCAGCGATGCCGAGACCTTGATCGTCCTAGACCTGGACGAGACACTCGTGCAATCCGATCGGCGGCTGCTCTACCGCACTGTCCGGGCTGCGGGCCACGAGACCACAATGCGCTACGAACACCGGAGGGCCGCCACCGAACAGCTACTCGGAATCCCAGACGCCTTCGCCTGGTGCTGGGCGAAAGGCGGGCACTGGCGGTCTCACATTCGACCGGTCATCACGGTGCAGACGGTCTAAACCCCGTCCAGATATGCGCGAAGCCCGAGCGCCACGGTCGTCCGGCCGGGTCTCGGGCTCACTTCCTGCAGCTATTGCCGCAGACATGCCAATGATAGCCCACTGGGCCGTATCTGGCCGCATCGCCCGTGTAAGCCCGGTTTTTTTTGGGTGTCCCCCAAGGCGTGTCGTTAGCAGCTAACAAGGCGGGACGCTGGCAGTGTCTTGCTTTATGGCTCAGCGCAGCACACACAAGGGCGACCGAGGGCAGATCAGCACGCGGCCAGCCCGCATTGTTTACGAGACTGTCAAGGCTGAGGCCGCCGCTCTGGGCATACCTATGGGCCAGTACGTGGCGGACCTACTCGCGGAGCACACCGGGCACCCGGAGCTTGTGCGCGAACTCAATAAGACGCAGGAGGGGTTGCCGTTGGCGATGTGAGCACCGCAGCCCGGGTACGTCCGGGCAGATGGTCATAAATCCATAGTGGTGCAGATCGCCTGACATGACGAAGGCCCCCATGCGGGGGCCTTGTCTGAGGGTTCAAACCGAGTTAGCCGCTCGGTTTCAGGTCCGCACCTGTTGCCCCTGAAAGGGACGTGTCTTGGTGGACTCGTCTCACGATAAGCCATGCCTGCCCGGTGGTCTAGCTGCGCCGCGCACTGCGTGCCTTAATCGTGATTTTTCTCCCCGTCTAACCCGGGCTGCGCAGTCTGTTGCTCGGCGCGGGTGGATCGAGCGTGTGGGCGCGTGTGCGCCCGGCACACCGATGTGGACCAGCCGCGAGAGCTGGCTTACCAACTTGGAGCAGTGGGCGTCCTCGCCCGCGTTCGCAGCTACCAAGACTTCGGCGCGGGTATCGATCACCGCTGCCACACTGCTGGCGATCGCGGCGGTGATGGCCGAGCATGCCGATCACGGCACCGGCCGCCACGTGGCCGTCACCCGGGCCAGGATCGCTGATCGGGTGGGTTGTAGCCCAGACACGGTCACAGTGGCGTGGCGGCTGCTGAGAGTCGCAGGGTGGGCAGTAGAAGCCCAACGCGGACACGGCTCACCGGGCACCCCGGCATCAGGCCGGCGACCCTCGGTGTATCACCTGATCTCGCGCCGCCAACCGCGACCGGTTGTGCACAATCCCGACCTACCGCCGAAGGCGGGTAGTTGTCTTTTACCTTCTGTTGGTAAGTACTCACCAAGCGCGCTCGAGCGCGCCGCAGGGGGTCTTGCAAGAAAGCGCCAGCCCTATCGGGCCGCGCCACGACCGCTGCAGACCCAACGGCTGGCCGCGCAGTTAGTGAACCGCTGTCACGGCCTCGACAGCGCACACATCGGGGCGATCTGCGATGCGATCACCGCCGCCGGAATCGACCCCCAGCTGTGGTCAGCGCGGGCTATCACCGACGCACTGAACGCCGACATGGCAACGCGCGGCTGGTCCTGGCCTGATGACATCCACCGGCCCGCAGCATTCTTGTCCAGCCGCCTCCGGCGGCTGGACTGGCGACCCTGCGGGCCGCCGGAAAACGGCGGCTACGCCGCCAGCCCGGAAGAAGCAACGGCCCAACCGCTGTCGCCGGCCCAGCAAGCCCGTGTCGTCGCCGCGAAAGCAGAAATCCGCGCGATCTTGGCTACAGCTCGCCACCGCCAACCGGGAGCGCTTCTGTGATCCGGGCGGCGAATTGGTGCGCCCGGCGGCGGGGCGGGCGGGAAATGTCTCTGGGAAAGTGTCGTCAAATCTTCCTAGTGTGCGAATGGTGATGGATAGCTACAAGCTGGCCGCCGGGACTGGATACCTGTACCTGGTTCGTCGGAAAGCCGCGGGCCACTGGGGTGGGCGCGGGTTAGCCGGGCTGGCCGCCGGACAGGAGCGTTTCGTGGCCACCGATGAAAATGCTCCGCTGTGGACGGTGGAGCCGGGCTCGGAGGTCACTGAGGACCAGCTGGAGGCGTTGTTCGGGCGTGGTGTGCACCCCAACGCCGAGGCGTTGACCCGTTCGCTGATGGCCCAAACCTCGTCGAGGAATGTCGCGGTGGCGGCCACCAGGTTAGGTCGGCTTTTCAAAGTTGATGCCGGGCAAAACGCATGGCGGGTGCGCCTGGCGGCGGCCTACCGCGACCACAACCTCGCCGGTGGCCAGCACAAGAACGCCACGATCGCCGAGCCGGTGCGCACACAGATACAGACCCGGATCGCCCGGGACATCTTTGAAGAAAAATATGGCCGCGCCCCCGGTGATGAACGTGAGCTGACCGGGTTCATCACCGGCAGCAGCCGGAAGTTGATGTCCTCGGTGGCCGGGTATGACTTGATGTTTGTCCCGGTCAAAAGTGTCGCGGCGTTGCATGCGTTGGCCCCGCCGCCGATCGCCAAGACCATTGAGGACTGCCACCACCGGGCGGTCAACGACGCCTTAGACATGCTCCAAGACACCGCGGCCTACACCCGAGTCGGTGCTAACGGCGCGGCCCAAATCGATACCGAGGGGTTCATTTACGCGTCGTTCACCCACCGCGATACCCGCGCCGGTGATCCTGGTCTGCGCACCCATGTGGTGGTGTCGAACAAGGTTCGCGCCTGTGGCCTCGACGGTTTTTGGCGCTGGCATTCCCTGGACGGGCGCCCGCTGTACGCGGCGAAGGTGACCGCTTCTGAGTTGTACAACACCCGCATAGAGGCCTACCTGGGCCAGGAGTTGGGGTTGGGATTCGCTGAGCGCGGGGACGCCGACGCCGGTAAACGGGAGGTCCGCGAGATCATCGGGGTGGCCCCGGAGTTGATCGTGTTGTGGTCCTCGCGGCGTGCGGAAATCAACGACCAGTACGCGGTGCTGGCCCAAGAATTCGTGACCGATCACGGCCGCGAACCCGCCACCACCGAATCCATCGCGCTGCGTCGTCGAGCCAACCTGGCGACGCGTGAGGCCACACACGAGCCCCGCTCACAGACCGAGCAGCGCCAGCAGTGGCGCGCTGAAGCGGTGGCATGCCTGGGCGGTGAAGACAACCTCACTGCAATGCTGACCGACTGCCTATCGAACAAGCAGGCGCCGTGCAGCGTCGATGTCACCGGGGCGTGGGTGGATGCTCAAGCCGCTGCGGTGATCGCCACGGTCTCGGCGAGCCGGGACACCTGGGCGCCCACCAACGTCGCCGCTGAAGCCCAGCGCCGCATCCGCGCCACCGGGCACGCCGCCGTGGATGGGCTGGCGCAGCGGATCACCGAGGCCGCGCTGCGTCCACCACACAGCATCACCCACCCCGCAAGCGCCGACGACGATCCCGACGAACCCGGTGTGCCGCGTCGCCGCGACGGTTCCAGCGTGTACCGCCCCGCCGGCGCCCAGCGCTACACCAGCCCCGAAATCCAGGGCGGCTGAAAACTCCACGGAGTTGACCGACCGGCTCGGCCACCGCTGGTGCGCCCAGGCGATGTCCAGAGAGTTCGGCACTGGCCACCGCCTCGTGTAGAGCCAGCTGCCCGCGCGGCGGCAACCGCGCACCAGCGTTAGCCACCACCGCCCAGCACTACTCAAAGCTGCTGCCCGTCGTCTTCGTGGCCTTCGTCAGCCACCGATCCGCCCCCTGCTTCCCGTTACCTGCCAGCAGCAGCACTGGCCACCTACCTACCGGCTCGCCACACCTAAAATCCCTGCCGACCAACCACAACATTGGCACATTTGCACAGAGTGTGCGATGATCAGGCGCGGGGCGCGCCGGGCGTGCCCTGGCCCGGGGCGTTGTGGTGATCGGAGTGTTGGTCAGGTGTTGACGATTGCGCCGTTGAAGTTGTGGTCGGTGCGCTACTACAACGACACGTCGCGGGCGACGGTGGCAGCGAGCCTGGATCGGCAAAAGGCTGGCGGTGGTTTGGGGGAGTACTACTCCGAGGGGGAGACCCGTGCCCCGGTGTGGATGTGCGCCGGCGACGGCGAGGCGGCGGGCGCGTTGTGTGGTTTGAGTGCCGCGGATCGGGCCGGCGGGGAAGCGGATTTGGATGTGGTGGCCCGTTGGTTGGATGAGGGGGTCGCGCCGGGTGGGGCGTGTGGTCGGGCGTTTTCTGCGCGGTCGAATCGGGGTTTCGATTTGACGTTCTGCGCCCCGAAGTCGGTGTCGTTGTTGCGGGCGTTGGACACCGGTGGGGTGGCGTCTAAGGCGGTGGTGGAGGCGCACAACACCGCGTTGGGTGAGGCGTTGGAGTATCTGCACACTCATGCCGGCTATACCCGGGTGCACAACCCGGTGTCGGGGCGCAAGGACCTGGTTCGGTTGCCGGGTTTGGTGGCGGCGGCCTATCAGCACGAGACGTCGCGGGCGGGGGATCCGCATCTGCACACCCATGTGTTGGTGCCTAATAAGCAGGCGCGCACCGATGGGGTGTTGGTCGCGATCGATAGTGATGCGTTGTGGCATGAGGCCAAGGCCGCGGGGATCATTTATCAGACCGTGTTGCGGCAGGAGTTGAACACCCTGTTGGGGGTGGAATGGGATCGGGTGGATCCGCATTCGGGGATGGCCGAGATCGCCGGAGTCGACCGAGCGGTGCTCACTGCGGCGGCGCAGCGGTCCACACAGCTGGCGGCGTGGGCGTCGAAAAACTTGGTCGTTGATAGTGCGGGGGTGAGTGCGGCGCAGTTGGCGCGCGCGCAGAAAGCGACCCGCCCGCGTAAACCTGAGCATCGCCCGTGGGCCGAGTTGAAGGCCGAATGGGCGGGCCGTTTCGGTGCCGATTTGGTGATCGATGAGACCGCCCAACAGCAGGCGCGCGAACAGCGTTTGGTCGCGGCGGCTGGCGCGGTGATGGAGTGGGTGAACGCGGCGGTGGCCGGAATCGATAAGGCGGCGTTTACCCGCGCCGATCTGATCGAGGCGTTGGGCGCGGCGATGCCGGTCACCATCGCCGACACACCGCACGGGCCGCGCTGGGTCGCCGAAACACTGGCTGATGCGGTCGGAATGCGCATCACCGCCGAGCGCGCCCCTCATGAGCGCGAAGGCCATGACCGGTTCACCGCCGCGCCGATCATCGCCGAAGAACAAGCACTCTACGAACTGATCGCCGTGCGGGATCAGCGCGCGGCCCTACCCGCCGAGACTGTCGAGACGGTTGTTGAGGCCGCGGGTTTGTCGGCTGATCAAGGGGCTGCGATCGGCGCGATCGCCACCTCGCCGTGGCTGATCCAGTCGTTGTCTGCGCCGGCCGGGGCGGGCAAAACCACCTCGTTGCGGGCGCTGCGGGAGGCCGCGCACCGGGGCGGGAAACGCCGTGTGTTGGTGGCGGCGCCGACCGGGAAAGCCGCCGATGTCGCCCTCGCCGAAGGCGCTGGGGATGTCGGGGGCACGATCGCGGGCGCACTCAAAGCGCTGCGGGAGCAGCGGCTGCAGCTTGATCCAGAGACGCTGCTGGTGATCGACGAAGCCGGCATGGCGGGCACCGCAGCCCTGCGGGAACTGTTGGCTGCGGCCAGTAGTGCGGGAACCAAAACGGTGCTCGTCGGTGATGGACGACAACTATCGCCGGTGAAGGCGCGTGGGGGGATGTTCACTGGACTGTGTGCTGATCTGCCGTGGTCTCAGCACCTGTCGGAGGTGTGGCGGATGCACGACGCTGGGGAGCGGGCCGCCTCGTTGGGGATACGTGACGGGGACGGTGCGGCGCTGGCTGATGCGGTGGGGTGGTATCGCGATCACGACCGGCTACGTCTGGGGGATCCGGTCGCGATGGCCCAGGATGCGTTTGACGCCTGGATGAGTGAACACAACCGCGATGGTGGTGGGGATAGTTTGTTGATCGCGGATCGGTGGGAGATCGCTGATGCGCTCAACGAACGCATCCACCGCCACCGCGTCAACGAGGATGCTGAAACTGTGACTGGTGCGCGGCGTCACCGGATCGGGGCTGGGGATGTGGTGATCAGCCGCCGCAATGACCCCACCATCGAGGTGTCCCGCCGGGGCAGTAAGGGCGGGGAACTGGTCGCGGTCACTGATGCTCCGGTGCGCAATGGGCAACGCTGGAACGTCATCGCCGTTGACGCCGAGGGTGATCGGATCGCGGCCCGCCGGATCGGCGATAACGCGCTGGCGGTGTTTGACGGTGAGTATCTGCACACCCATGTCCATCACGGGTATGCGGTCACCGTGCACGCCGCCCAGGGCGCCACCGCGGCACGCTGTCACGCCGTGCTCTCGACCACGGGTCGGCGCCGGGCAGCGTATGTGGCGATGACCCGGGGGCGGGAATCCAACACCGTCTACCTCTACGACCGGGTCGCCGGGGAAGGCGACCACGAACACGGCCCGCAACCGCAACCCGGTGTGCACCAAGCGCGCCGTGGCGATGACCAGGACGCCGCCGGAGCCTTGAGGGCACTGTTGGACCGAGATGACGACGCCCGCACTGTGGCCGACACCGCCGCGGCCACTGATCGCGAGCAGCTCCCCGAACCAGTCGCTGGCCTGCTCGACGCCCGCGCCCACGCCTTGGAGAAGGTCCGCACCGTCCACGAGTTGGGTGTGGAAGTCGATTGGCTGGCCCAGATCGGTGGGATCAGCGCGCGTGCTGCCTGCTACAAAACCGGCACCGCCACCCTGGGGCGCCTCCTCGGCGAGGAGGCGCTTGACCAGGATCAGTGTGGTGTGGCCGCGGGCATCGTGGGCACCATCGACACCGTGCAATCCCTGCACTTCGACACCCAAACGGCCGCCGAGAAGCCCGCGCTGCTGGCCGCGGTCACTGCCTGCACCCGCGCCGAGGGCGTAGCGACGGTCCTGCTCCCGGCAACTGAACAAGCCTCCCATGACGCCCTCGGTTACGCCGGTGGTGCTGTCGTGCACAGCGCGGACACGCTCCTGGCCGAGTTCGACACCTTGGAACCCGACACCGTTAAGAGCAGAAGCCGATTCTGTGGTGCGTTCGTCATTGTCGATGACGCTGATCACCTCCAACCCGATCAGCTGATACGCCTGGCCGGTCACGCCCGCACCCGGGGCAGCAAGCTGGTGTTGGTCACCACCGACACCCACCCGCCCCGACCAGGACCATCCAGACATTTGACTGATGTTGCTGCGGTATTCCTGCCCTGGGCCCATCACCGCGGGACCAGCATCGAAGAGCCGGACACCGCGATCGGGCGCGCCCAACGCGATAGCACAAGGCGTAGTACGGACCCGCACATCGCCGAAATGCTTGACCGGGCAACCGAACTGATCAACACCTGCCAACAACGGTACGGATACCTGGGACGCCACCGAGACCGCAGCCAGGACCGCAGCCAAGACCGCAGCCGCGACGACGATTACGGCCTGGGCCTATGACCGCAGGACTGCCGGTGGAGCCGCCGGCCGAGTGCGTGCGCTGGTGCCAGGCCCATGACTACGGGATCAGCGTTGACGATGATGTCGCCGCTGTTGATCTGGACTGGTGGAACACCCGCTTGAAAAGCCATCGGATCCCGGTTCGGCTGTGGGGCCGCACCCTCGACGGCGCCCCCACCGACCGAGGTGCCGGGTTTTTGCGTCGCAGCGACATCAACGGGGCACTGCCCGATGACGGACCGGCCGATCTGTGTGTGCTCTACCGCGCCGCGGCGTGGCTGTCGGGGCATCCGTACCGATCCCACACCCGGCGCTTCCCCGATATTCGAACCCGCAGCCGCACAGACGAATTCACTGAAATCACCGCTGCGCTGCAACACTGCCGCGAACAACATCCCGCCAACCTCGACCCCGGCCCCTACCGCAGCTGGTCGGGCTGGCCCCGCACCCCTGGGATCGGTCCAGCGGTGTTGTCGCTGTACTGCTGGACGGTGCACGACCGCAGCGCGGAACGTCCGCAACTGCTCGACCCGCACAGCCTGGCCACCCTATGCCACCTCGGCTGGCTCGAAATCCCGTCGATCGCCACGTTCACCCGCGCCCGCTACCTGCGCTACAACCAACTCCTGCACGACTGGGCCACCCACACCCAAATACGTGCGGAACTCCTCGAAATGTGGCTAGCCCACAACTGGCAGGAACGCACCCGCAGCACCGGACGCCACTTCAGCGCTGATCAACGCTGAACCAAAGCAGTCCTCACGGAAGGGTCGGGAGCGGCCTCGGGCAACCTCCCCGTTGTCGGAGGCCGCGGACACTATCGTCACAGGACAGAACGCCACCGCGCAGCGCGGCGGGGTGAAACCGACGTGGCGGAAAAAAAGGGGGTGGGCGTTGGGGTCGATCAATGACGTGATCGAGGCGTTTCGTCGGGCGCCGACCAACGTCGACCGGGGCACGTTGTTCGAGAAGCTGATGGTGCGTTTCTTCGAACTCGATCCCGCCCTGGCCCAGCAGTACGAGCAGGTGTGCCGGTGGGTCGACTGGGAGGGTCGCAAAGGCAAGGGTGACACCGGTATTGATCTTGTGGCCCGCGAGCGTGACACTGGCGCCTACACCGCGATCCAATGCAAGTTCTACGAGCCGACCCACACCCTGTCCAAAGGCGATATCGACTCGTTTTTCACCGCGTCGGGGAAAAAGCCGTTCACCAACCGGGTCATCATCTCCACCACCGACAAGTGGGGCAAAAACGCTGAAGACGCCCTTGACGGCCAATCCACGCCGGTGCAGCGGATCAACCTCGCCGACATCGCCGAATCCCCCATCGACTGGGACATCGCCTGGCCCCAGGACGGGTTAACGATCGAGCTGGCCCCCGCCGAACGTAAACAGCCCCGCCCGCATCAGGTCGCCGCGATCGAGGCGGTGCGGGCCGGGTATGCGGTCGGCAACGACCGCGGCAAGCTGATCATGGCGTGCGGCACCGGAAAGACGTTCACCGCACTCAAACTCGCCGAACAGCTCGCCGCCGATGGCGGCGGCGCAGCCCGGATCTTGTTCCTGGTCCCCTCAATCTCGCTGCTGAGTCAATCGTTGCGGGAGTGGACCGCCCAAACCGCGTTGGATATCCGGGCGTTCGCGGTCTGCTCGGACACCAAAGTCGGGCGGCTACGCAACACCGAGGACTTCAACGTCTACGACGTGCCGATCCCGGTCACCACCAACCCGGCCACCCTGGCCGACGCCATGGCGCATCGCAAACGCGCCAAAGGCCTGACCGTGGTGTTCTCCACCTACCAATCCCTACCCGCGGTTGCTGACGCTCAGGGTCTCGGTGTGGATGACTTCGATCTCGTCATCTGCGATGAAGCGCACCGCACCACCGGTGTCACCCTGGCCGGGGAAGACGACTCGAACTTCGTGCGCATCCACGACAACACCTACCTGCGGGCCGCGCGTCGGCTGTACATGACGGCCACCCCCCGTATCTACGCCGACGCGGTCAAAGACAAAGCCGACCAGCATTCCGCCGAGCTGGTCTCGATGGATGACGAACTGCGCTACGGCCCCGAGTTTCACCATCTGTCCTTCGGCGACGCTGTGGAGCACGGCCTGCTGACCGACTACAAAGTGCTGGTTCTGACCGTCGATGAATCCGTGATGGCCGCACCCCTGCAACAACAGCAAGCCATCTTTGGGGAGATCCCCAACCTGGATGACGCCTCCAAGATCATCGGCTGCTGGAACGGGCTGGCCAAACGCGCCGGGCGCCACCGCCGATGGCAGCCCCAGCTTCACCCCCGGTGAACCGGCGATGCAGCGTGCGGTGGCCTTCGCTAAAGACATCGCCACCTCCAAACAGGTCGCCGACCTGTTCCCCCGCGTCGTGGCGGCGTATCAGGAGTCGCTGACCAGCCAGGAAAACGACGGCCACCACATCGATACCCACAACCGAGAGTTGATGTGCGAGGTCCACCACGTCGACGGCACTTTCAACGCCCTTCAACGCAACGAACAACTCGCCTGGCTGAAATCCCCAGTCGCCGAAGGGCAATGCCGCATCCTGACCAACGCCCGCTGCCTGTCCGAAGGCGTGGACGTGCCCGCGTTGGATGCGGTGTTGTTCCTGCACCCCCGCAACTCGATCGTCGACGTCGTGCAATCAGTGGGCCGAGTCATGCGGCTATCGCCGGGCAAGGACTACGGCTACGTCATCCTGCCCGTGGCGGTGCCCGCCGGGATCGAACCCGCCCAAGCATTGGCCGACAACCAACGCTTCAAAGTCGTCTGGCAGGTCCTCAACGCGCTGCGCTCCCACGACGAACGCTTCGACGCCATGATCAACAGCATCGCGCTCAACCAGACCGACACCAAAACCGGTCAAGGCAACAACCGGCTCCTCGGCGGCCATATCGGACCCAGCACCGATGACCCCGACACGGACGCCGATAACGAGGTGTCCGGGGGCGCGGCGGCCACCCAGATGGCGCTGTTCTCCCTCTCAGCCTGGCAGGAAGCGATCTACACCCGCATCGTCGACAAGGTCGGCACCCGCGTCTACTGGGACCAATGGGCCACCGACGTCGCCGATATCGCCCGAGCGCAGATCACCCGCATCAACACCATCCTCGACGATCCCGACACCGATCCCGCAGTGAGCGTGCAGTTTGAGCGGTTCCTGAAAGGGTTGCGCGACAACCTCAACGACTCCATCAGCCGCGACGACGCGATCAGCATGCTCTCCCAACATCTGATCACCAAACCCGTCTTCGACGCCCTGTTCACCGGCCACGACTTCGCCACCCACAACCCAGTGTCGCGGGTCATGCAAGCCATGGTCGATGCCCTCGACGGCAGCGGCCTGCAATCCGAAACCACCCGCCTGGACAAGTTCTACGATTCCGTGCGTCTCCGCGCGTCCCAGGTCGTCAGCGCCGAGGGCAAGCAGCACCTGATCGCCGAGCTGTACGAGAAGTTCTTCCAAACCGCGTTCAAGAAACAATCCGAAGCCCTCGGAATCGTCTACACCCCCGTCGAAGTCGTCGACTTCATCCTGCGAGCTGCCGATCACGCCAGCCGCACCCACCTCGGCAAAGCACTCGCCGATGAAGGCGTGCACATCCTTGACGGCTTCACCGGCACCGGCACCTTCCTCACCCGACTCCTGCAATCCGGGCTCATCACCCCCGATGATCTCGTACGCAAGTATTCAAAAGAGCTGCACGCCAACGAAATCATGCTGCTCGCCTACTACATCGCCGCAGTAAACATCGAAACCACCTACCACGCCCTGACCGGCAAAACCGCCGACACCAGCGACTACCAGCCCTTTCCCGGCATCGTGCTCGCAGACACCTTCCAAATCCATGAAACCGACGACACCCTCGACGTCGAAATCTTCGCCACCAACAACGAACGCATCACCGAAGAACTCGACACCCCCATCAGCATCATCATCGGCAACCCGCCATACAGCTCGGGGCAAACGTCGGCTAACGATCTCAACGCCAACACCAAATACTCCACACTGGACGGCCGCATCGAGCAGACGTACGCCGCGAAGTCGACAGCCACCAACAAGAACAGCCTGTATGACTCCTACATCCGGGCTTTCCGCTGGGCCACCGACCGCATCGACGACGCTGGAATTGTCGCCTTCGTGTCCAACGGCGGCTGGATCGACGGAAACACCGCCGACGGAATGCGACTATCCCTCGTCGACGACTACAGCCACATCTACCTCTACAACCTGCGCGGCAACCAGCGCACTGCCGGCGAACTCTCACGCAAAGAAGGGGGCAAAATCTTCGGCGGTGGCAGCCGCAACACCGTCGCCATCTTCATCGGCATCAAAACCCCCAGCCGCACCGATCAATGTCAGATCCACTACGCAGATATCGGCGACTACCTCACCCGCGAACAAAAGCTCGCCACGATCGCCGACAACACTATCGACAGCATCGACTGGACGATCATCACGCCCAGTCCCGACGGCGACTGGATCAACCAACGTGACGAAACCTTCGGCACCTGGCCCGTCATCGGAGACAAAGAGAAAGCATTCACCGGCGCCAAGGTCTTCGCGACCTACTCCGCCGGACTCAAGACCGGCCGCGACGCGTGGTGCTACAACTACAGCCGCCCAGAGTTGTCGAACAACATCCACACCCTGATCGAGCAATACAGAAGTGCCCAAGCCGACTTCGCCAAGTACTGCACGCGCGAATCACTCACCAAACCAAACGAAGCCGACGTCACCCGCTACCTCGCTAGAAATCCTGACTTAACCGGCAAGGGTCAGATTAGCTGGAGCAGCGGCCTCAAACAGTCGCTGGCAAACTCAGTCTCCCTGGCATGGACTGACGGGGCAGTTCGACTGGTCACCTATCGCCCGTTCTGCACCCAATTCTCCTACGTTGAAGCTCAACTCAATGATCGTCGCTACCAACTTCCTACGATGTTCCCCACCCCCCACCACACCAACACGGGGTTCTACCAGGTGGGAAACGGCTCGACGGTTCCTTTCTCAGTCCTCATGATTCGCGATCTTCCGGACCTACATGTAACTGGTGCTGGCAGTGGCGGACAGTTCTTTCCGCGGTGGACCTACCTGAAGGCCGACTCTGACGACGGCACTCTGGATTTCGCCGATGATCGAGCGGTCGACGAGTGGGGGTATCGGCGGGCCGACAACATCACCGACGACTTCCTGGCACAGTACCGCGAAACGGTCGGCGACTACGTCACCAAGGACGACATCTTCTACTACGTCTACGGCATCCTGCACGACCCCAACTACCGCACCAACTACGCTGCCGACCTCAAGAAAATGCTCCCCCACATCCCCACCCCCGACACCGCCGAGCGGTTCACCAAAGTGGCCGGGATCGGCCGCGAACTCGCCGAGCTCCATGTGAACTACGAAGCAGCACAGCCATATCCGTTGGATGTACAAATCAAACCGGGTACTGACCCTGATGATCGGGAAACATGGCGGATCGACAAGATGCGCTGGCGCTCCAAAGCCGACAAGTCCGCGATCCTCTACAACGGCCGGGTCACCATCGCCGACATCCCCGACACAGCGCACGAGTACCAGCTCGGGTCACGCACCGCTCTGGAATGGATCATCGACCGCTACCAGATCAAGACCGACAAAGCCTCCGGCATCGTCAACGACCCCAACACATGGTGCGACGAACACAACGACCCCACCTACATCGTCGAGCTCATCAAGAAAGTCACCACGATCAGTGTTGAGACAGTGAAGCTGGTAGACGGCCTGTAGATGGGCACCGCCTGATCCGTTACAAGGCTGCGGCATTGGGCAGGGCAGCGCCGGTATCCGCGACACTGGACTCGCCAGGCCGCGCGGGTGTTCCAGGCGGGCCTTTAATGGCTCTTCGCAGTTGAAGGATCATGAATCACCAGTACTGCACACGGCGAGGTGGGACGAGATCATCGACATCCGACCCATCGCCAAGATTCCAGCGGCGAAGGGCGCCACGGAGAGCCGCGGCGTCCCGTCGTCGCGCGCTACGTGTTTCCTGGCGATGCTGCGGACCCGCGTGGCACATCCGACAAGAACAGATGTGAGTACCGGTGTACCTGAACACCCAATAGCAAGTTGTCATACCCCGGCGCCACGGCGTGAAGGGTGGATGCGGGGGAAGGTCGCAGACGGCGTGGTCTTGCGCATGCTGCGGTTCGGCGTCGAGATCGCCACGGGCGATACGGACCCAAACAGGAGTGTGGGCATCAGTGCGGGACAAGGCAGAGCCTCCGGGGTCAACGCCCCTGCCCGCGGCCCCCAGATCGAGGACGAGCAGGGGCTACGGTGTCTCCACCGAGTCCCTTGCCCTGTGCGGGTGAATCCGCATAATGACGGCCTTGGAGGTCATCATGAGCTCGGCTCGAAGTGCGATCGGAAGCCTTCGAGCCAATCCGCCCGCGCTGGGCCGCTGAGATTAGTCGGTATCCACAGCTCGGCGTCGTCGGGGCTCTCAGCGTCACCGTCGGCGACACGTTCATGAGCGGCGAGGTATCCAGCCAACCGCATGTTGTCGGCCTGTGAAAAGTCGCCCTGGACGGTAGTGAGGTTGGTTCGAAACTCCTGGTAAGCGCCCTGCCGTTCGTGTTCTGTGGAGTAGTCGGCGCCGTACTTCTCTAGCCAAAGGGCCCAGTGCTCGGCAGAACCCGGTTGCGGCGGCTTTGCATGAGCGCCCATGACTCCCACGATAGAACTACCGCCCGACATTTGGAGAGGTCGGTCAGCAATCGCCCGGAATCCCGGCTCAACAAAAAGCTTGCTGCTCAGAGCGGCCCGTCACGGCCAGCAAGAAGACCGGCGCCAGGTTGACGCGCGAGTACAGAAACTCGCGAACTCGCGGTAGGGATCGGGGCGTCCGACCACCCGATTGGTGGCTCTGACGAGTGACGTATGACCACCCGCTGGGGCTGCTCTAAGCAGCCCCTCCTTTTTATGAGCCGAGTTTGTCGGTCCGACCTAGGACAATGGTGGTGTACAGCGGTCGGTGTCGCCTGCCCGGCGGAAAAGATTTTTTCCGAAAATTCAGGGGTGCCGACCGTGCGCGGACTTAAGAGGAAGCGACAACCGTAGGGATCGGTTGTCTCTTTCTCGCCTCCTGGAGATGTAGCCATGGATCGACCGGCACGCCGCCCCGGCCCGCCCGTTGATGCCGCGCGCTTACAACCGGACAACCAGACCGACATCCAGCACATCGACGACGGCTTGGTCGGTGCCTGGCTCGACGACCCTGGTCTAGCCGCCGAACTCGCTGACGAACTGGAACGACTTCGGCGTCTTCAAGCAGACGAGGAGCTGCTGTTGGCCCTGCAGCTTGAGCGGTTCGCCGGCCGGCTATGGGAACGCTTCTCCCGCGAGCTGACCCGCTACGGTCTCGGCGTGCTGCGCGCCTGGATCCGCCACGGCACCATCTACAGCAAGGCGAAGGCGCTGACCGGCTACGGTCTGGGCCGCATCGAGGGCTGGCCCGACGACCAGGCCATCGATGACATCGCCACCGACACCGTGGTCGCCGCGCTGATCTACTTCCGCGACAAGGTCCTCATGACCCACCGCTGGCAGTCCTCGGGAGGGGCGTCGCTGGGCACCTTCTTCATCGGCCAGTGCCTCTATCAGTTCGCCAACATCTACCGCAGCGCACTGCGGGCCGAGAAAGAACGCATCCAGGAGGCCACCACGCCGATGGCCGAGCTGCCCGAAGACCGGTTCAACATCATCAAGGGCATCGAGGAGACCATCGTCGCCAACGACACGGTGGCCGAAGCGATGGCGCTACTGAGCACCGACCGGGCACGCCG
>NZ_AGJJ02000001.1 GCF_000243415.2 Mycolicibacterium tusciae JS617 | reverse complement strand
GGATGCGGGATGTGAGCGCGGACGCCAGCAGCACTGCGGCATGGAGTGGGGGCTCGGGTGAGACCGGCGCCGAGGTGGTCGCTTTCGGTGGTGTTCCGTTGCGCCGCAATCGTGATGGGAGTTGGTCGGAGCCACGGTATCCGGCGGTGTGCGGTAACGGGCACGAGCTGGGTCCGTATCGCGTGACGATCGGGGTGTGCCACTGTCGGTGCGGGATTCTGCACCGCACGGCGCAGTGCAACGAGTGCGGGGCGACCTACTATCTGCCTCGGCCGGGGGACGGCTGTGAGTCCACGGCGCTCGACGGCCGCGACGGGTAGGCGGGGCCGGTCAGAGGTGCAGGCCTCCGGGTCCTGCACGACGCTCGGAGGTCTCGCGCAGCGACTGGGCCCACTGTAGGTCACGCTCGCTGAGCTGTTCGGCGTCGCGCTCACGCTGGTGCACGGTGTCGAGCAGCAGTGCGATGAGTCGCCCGTACCCTTGTTGGGTGGCGTGTCCGTGGAAGCGGGCGCCGATGAATTCCTCTCGGCGATTGAACAGCTTTTGGCCGTCGAGCTCGTAGCCGTACTTGCGGCAGATCTGGTGGAACAGGATGGTCTGGCTTCGGGTGTTGCCTTCGCGGAATGGGTGGATGTTGTCCAGCCCGCCCCAGGAGGTGGCGATGAGGGGGATGAAGGTGTGCGGGGCGGTTTTTTGTGGGTCACGTAGTTCGAAGTCGAGCATGGTGAACTGGGAGGCCGCGCGGCCGGCGACCTCGGGGCCTGGGCGGTAGTGGTATTTGACCCACGGTGCGGTGCGGTCGTCAGGGGCGAAGTTGACGACGTCGCGCCACTGTTTGCTCATGCCGAACTTCGGGACCGTGCGGGGTGTGCCAGCCCAGTCGTAGACGTCACCGAAGATCTTGCGGTGCAGCCCGCAGTAGTAGTCGAGGTCGATCACGTCGGGAGGGTTGTCCTGGGTGACGATCTCGGCCATACGGACCAGGCTGATTCGCGTTTCGGCCTCGCGCAGTTGCCAACTGTCTTTGATGTTGAGGCGATTCTTCAGGACCCCCGGCGCATCGGGCCAGAAGTAGTCCTCCCACTGGCTGTAGGACGCCAACGTGCTACTGGGCGGGTTGCCCGAACTCCGCGATGACCTCGGCGACGGCCTCGTCGTAGGTCAAATCGCCGCGGCCGATGCGGTCGAGGAGGTTACGCGCGTTGGGTGAGACGTCGTGGCCGGCGAGGCCGGTTGCTGCCACGGCGAGGGTCACGGCCTCATCGTGGGTGGGCGGGCGCTTGGGCGCGGTCGTCATGGTGCTCATTGTAGGCGCTTCCTTCCGGTTCATCCGATCCCAGAGAGCCAGTATTGTCGCTGGGTGAGGCGGGTGTTCAACCTATTTCATAATACCAGGAGCGGATGGTTATAGCCTCCCATTAAGAGGGGTTGGGCGGTGTGGCCGGGGTCGCCTCCAGCACAGGTGGGCGGAGGGGGCTGCCGTGGCCTCACCGATGTCTCTGCCTGTAGCACAGTGGGTTATCTACAGCACTTCGTCGGTGGCGGGTGCGTTTTGCTCGGCCCGCTCGGTCATGCACCGCTGGTTGATCGCCTTCATGTCGTCTAGAGACAGCCCGACGTTTGCTGCCACGACGGCGCACTGAGCCCAGCCGAGCCAGCGCCCCAGTTTGGTCCCTGCCATGCTCTGCGCTCGAATTCGCATCTGTATCAGGTGATATAGACCGAGGTCAGTTTCAGGCGCTAGGGGCATACCGTGTGCCGTAGCGAGAAAGACTGTGTCGGCGAATGCCTGCCGCTGCCATAGGTCGGCTGAGTTGCCAGTTTCAATCGGGCTGTTGCTCATCGGATTTCCTCCTCCGTGCACGTCGTGGGGGATCTGTACGTCACGGCATCGGTCCTGGGCTTGAACGCCGTTTCGGGGGAACCCCCAGATAACTGTTGGATCACGTCGAAGAGGGCGGGCTGCTCACCGATTGGCCGGTTCGACCAGATCACCTCGGTGCGCGTTTGGTATGTGCCGCCTTGGGCTGTGCCCGTGGGGATTTCGATACGTGACCACTCGGCCAGGGTGTGGTCGTAGAGGTCGGATGCGTATCCGGAGAGGACGACACTGGCGCGGCACGCGAGCAGCTCGTCGAGCAGTTCGGCGTGAGCGTCAAGGTCGCGCATGTCGACGCGGTAGCCGTTGCCGCCGTCGGTGCGAGTGGACCCGAGATAGGGTGGGTCGACGTACAGGCACGCACCGGCGAACGCACCGTAGGACCGCACGACCTCGATGGCGGGCCGGCATTCCAGGCTGACGTGATGCAGCCGTTTGGCGGCGGCCGCCATCCGATCGACGTACGCCTCGAGGTAGCCCGGCATCGAGGTCGACGATCCGGCCGGATCGATGTGGTATTTCCACCCGGTTCCGGTCGGGCGGGTGGTATGGGCGCGTGCTTGGGTGATCCGAATCCACACGACCCGTGCGATCTCGACGTCATCCATGGCGTCGTGGAGCTGGGCGTCGCGCGCCTGGCGGTACTCGGCGCGAGAGTGCGGCGTGAGCGCGCAGCGGCGGGCGAGTTCGGCCGGGTTGTCGCGCAGCACGCGCCAAAACGTCCGGACAAGCCCGTCGAGGTCGTTGACGGTTTCCATGCGACTGGTGGGCTTGGCCAGCAAGACCGCGAGCGATCCGGCGAATGGCTCCACATAGTGCTTGTGCGGGGGTAGCAGCCGCACCGTCGGCATCGCTCCATCGCGGGTTCGCGCTGTGGTGCGCAGGATGGCGTCGCTGACGGTGTTGCATGCTTCGTGAAGCAGCATGTGGCCGGCGTGCGCAAGGTGTAGGTGTGTTGCACCGGGGATCGCCGCGGCCATTTCCTCGCCATGCACGGGTGGGGTGAGGATGTCGGCTGACCCGCTGATCACCGTGGTGGCGGCCGAGATGGTGGGCAGCACGGCTCGTTGATCGAAGGTCTTGAGTGTGCGCAGAAAGCCCAGCGCGGTCGCTGCGGGCGTGGCGCGGAATGCCTGGGCCAGCGCCGTGGCGACCTTGCGGTCGCCGGTCACGACGTCGCACAGCGGTCGGGCGAGGCTACGCATGACTTGCTCGCGCAGGGTGTGCGGTACGTGGTCGATCACGTCGAGTAGGGTGTCGATGCCCGGTAGTGCCAGAACCCTTGCGATACCGTGATCGGTGAGTCCTGCGGCTGCGGTGGCTACCAGCACCAGTCCGCAGGGGCGGACCAGCTGCTCGGTTGCGGCTCGGGCCAGGTAACTCAGCGCGGCCATGCCGCCCATCGAATGTCCGGCCATGGTGAGCGGGCCTGAGATTCGCAGCGCGGTCACGATTTCGGCGAGGTCCTGGGCCAGCTGGCCCGGACTGTAGGTGGCCGGTGCTGCGCGTCCGGAGCTGCCGTGACCGCGGTGGTCGTAGTAGACGACGCGGATACCGGGCTGGCGTAGCCGCCGCACCACGCCCTGCCACGAGTGTCGGGTAAGACATAGGCCGTGCAGCAGAAAGACGGTGTGGTCGACTGGCCCGTCGGGCAGCCAATCGCTCACCGCGATCGGCACCCCATCACTGGTCTGCACGACACGCTCGTGGATCCCTGCTCGGCGCGCAGTGAGCGTGCGTCGTGCGGTGCTGCGCGGCACCGGGGCTGCGGGAATCGGGGTGGCGAGTGCCGGGGCGGTGCTCATCAGCGTGGTGCTGCACAGGTTTTGGGGTTCCACAGTCCACGATCCTGCTCAGCGGCGGCGGCTTCGGCGGCCCGGAACTGGCGCTGGTAGCGGTAGGGCGTGGAGTAGGTGTACTCGTTGGCGTATCCCTCGGCGATGAGGTCGAGGTTGATCAGGCGGCCGTCAAGGGTCCAGACATAGGCCAGGCGGCGGCCGTAGCGGTCGGTGCTGTCTTGGCTGGGATCGTCCTCCAGGTACACCAACTGTCCGGTGAGGGCGCT
Organism: Mycolicibacterium tusciae JS617; assembly: GCF_000243415.2. The sequence continues at coordinate 107,898 of NZ_AGJJ02000001.1, read as the reverse complement.
CTTGGTGAAGTCGGAGGCTTCTTGGGCGAAGCACTGCACCGGAGTGCGCGGATCGACGAGTTCTGGGGTGTCGATGCCGATCAGCCTGACCTTGGTGTCACCGTCGTCGGATTTGACCCATAAGGTGTCGCCGTCGACCACGCGGGACACCGGTGCGGGCCCGGTGAGCGTGTCTGCGGGCGGTTGGACGGGGTAGTCAGTGCCGTCGGGTGGCGACTGCCCCGCGACGGAGGGCACCTGGCATCCGGCCAGTAAGACGGCGCCGACGAGCCCGGCGAGAACGCGCACGTGGCGGCGGGGGTTGCGTGGAGCAATCCGCGGTCCAGCGGTGTAGGACGGGGCTCCAGATGACGGCATGTCCATACGAGTGACAATAGTGCATGATCAGTCAATCGGGGAACAGTTCGTAAACACTCAACTGTGCGGGCTGGTGTTAGCGTCGGGTTGTGGCCCGTCTCGTCTTGCACAGTGTGCGCGGATTCCCGGTGACGGACTTTGCCGCGCACCTGCCCCTGGAGCTGAGGGTGACCGGACGTCTGCGTTCGACGGTGCCGGGTCGGTACTGGTTCTGCGAGATTCAACCGGCCGTGGTGTGCGCGTTGGGGGAGGGCGTCGAGCGCGATCACATCTATCCTGACCTGCTCAGCGAGGACCTCGGTTCGGTCACGGTCGCGGCGGTGGTGCTGACCCCGGCCGCCGGCAATCGTGTCCTGCAGTCAGGGATTGTGGACCTTCCAGTGCATGTGGCGGCGGTGCTGGACCCCGCTGTGAAGGCATCGGGGCAGATGGACCCCGAGCGGGTGGGGTATCTGGGGTGCGCCCTCGTTGACGACGCCGAGGTGGCCGCAACCAGCCAGACTGTGGTGGAGCAGCAGGTTCGGGCGCTGCCCACACGCTGGTGATACCCGCTTCGCGGGCGAATCGGCGTCAGGAGTGCTCGGACCACCAGTCGTAGAGCTGGGGCAGCGTGGGGCCGCCTGGGCTGGATTCAATGCTGGCAAGCAGTAGCTCGCTGTCGACGGTCCAGCCGATGCGGGCATGGCCCTGTGGGCTGGTGCCACACACCAGAGTGCCGACGGGCGCGTCGGGCGCTGCACGGCGGCGCCACGGGCCCGGCGTTCACTCACCCATTCGACAGTTGTCGCGCCCCGGCCTAAGCGCACGTGCTCACGCCGGTCAGCGGCGCCACGCGATCAACCTCGAACGTCCACCGAAACTCGGGAGTTACTGCTGCCCTGCAGCCGATGAACGAGCGGGCTTGTTCCGGTTGTCTCTGGGCTGGTCGTAGGTGACGACGATGACCTCGGAGCTTTCGGTGCCCGCCTGGCGCAATTTGTGCGGCAGGGCGGCATCGAAGTAGGCGCAGTCGCCGGTAGCGAGGCCGAATACCTCGCCGTCGAGGTTGAGTTCGATCCTCCCGGCGTGCACGAAGAGGAATTCCTGGCCAGGGTGGCTGGCGTGGTTGTACGTGCTGAACTGACGTCCCGGGCGTACTACGAATGGTGACATCACCTTTCCCAGCATGTCGGCGGCAATCGCGTGGTGCCTGTTGCCGCTGTGCTCGGATGCGCGTTCCACGGTGACCGAACTGACAGCTGGATCATCGGAAAATAACTGTGCCACATCGGCATCAAGTGCACGCGCGATCTTCAGTGCTGCCGCGATCGAGGGTGTGCTGTGTCCGCGCTCGACCTTGGATAGGTAGCTCTTCGTCAGGCCGGTCACAGCTGCGAGCTCGTCGAGCGTAAGTCCGCGGCCTTGTCGCACGGCCCGGACCAGGGTCGCCGCCATTGGGTGCTCCTTCCGTCGCTGCGTCAATTCAGGGTATCTGATTGACTGAATGACACTTTGTGTCCTACGCTACTCGGTGTGTCATTTGCAACGAGACGAACGGAGTGCTCATGGCCACCACCCTCAATGACTCGAAAGACCAACTAATGCAACGCGGACTGGACCAGCTCTCGCGCCACCTCGGCGACTCGACGCTGACGACCCGCCAAAAGGTCGCCCTGACATGCCGGTCCTTGTTCGACGCCGGGCATGACTCTGGGCTGGCCGGACAGATCACCGCCCGCGCTGAGCAACCCGGCACCTACTACACGCAACGACTCGGACTTGGGTTCGATGAGATCACCGAGGGCAACCTGCTCGTGGTCGACGAAGACCTCGAGGTCCTCAGGGGTGAGGGAATGGCTAACCCCGCCAACAGGTTCCATTCCTGGATCTACCGTACCCGACCCGACGTGACGTGCATCGTGCACACCCATCCGTTTCACGTCGCTGCATTGTCGATGCTCGAAGTGCCATTGGTGGTCTCCCAGATGGACATCGCGCCACTCTACGAGGATTGTGCATTCCTGCCGGACTGGCCGGGAGTGCCGGTCGGTAACGAGGAGGGCGAAATAATCAGCGCCGCGCTGGGTGACAAGAAGGCGATCCTGCTGGCCCATCATGGCCACGTCGTCGCGGGCGCCACCGTCGAGGAGGCTTGTTCGTTGGCGATGCTGATCGAACGAGCAGCCAAGCTGCAACTCGCAGCCATGGCCGCCGGCACCATCGCCGAACTGCCGCCCCGGCTTGCCCGCGAGGCCCATGACTGGACCTTGAGCCCCAAACGCAGTCAGGCGAACTTCGCCTACTACGCCCGACGCGCCCTGGCCAAGCACCCTGACGCCCTCACCAACTGACCCGCACCCCCGTTGAAAGGAACTTCCGCTATGACCACCGCCCTGCACGGCATCATCGCCTACCCCGTCACCCCGTTCACCATCGACGGCGACGCAATCGACACTGGCAAGCTCGCCGCACTCATCGAAAACCTCGTCGATGCAGGCGTGCACGCCATCGCCCCCCTCGGCAGCACCGGAGAAACCGCCTACCTGAGTGAGAAGGAGTTCGACACCGTCGTCGACACCGCCGTGGGCGTCGTTGGCAAACGGATCCCGGTAATCGTCGGCGCCTCTGATCTGACTACCGCCAACACGATTCGGCGTGCACGCCACGCCGAGCGCGCCGGCGCCGACGCCGTGATGATCCTTCCCGTGTCGTACTGGAAGCTCACCGACCGCGAGATCGCGCACCATTACCAGTCGGTGGGCTCGGCGATCAACATCCCGATCATGGCCTACAACAACCCCGCCACATCAGGGATCGACATGACCCCGGAACTGCTGGTACAGATGTTCGGTGAGGTCGAGAACTTCACGATGGTCAAGGAGTCCACCGGTGATCTGAACAGGATGCTGCGGATCAAAGAGCTCTCCGGCGACCAGTTGCCGTTCTACAACGGAAGCAATCCGCTGGTCCTCGACGCGCTGACCGCGGGCGCCAGCGGCTGGTGTACTGCCGCGCCCAACCTTCGACCACAACCGTGTCTGGATCTCTACACAGCCGTCCAGTCCGGCGACCAGGCCCGGGCCGGGCGAATCTACGACGAACTGGCTCCGCTACTGCGTTTCATCGTCGATACCGGGCTGCCCACCGCAGTCAAAGCGGGGCTGGACTTGCTGGGCCGGGCCGTTGGCGATCCGCGGCCCCCTCTCTTGCCCCTGGACTCCAACCGGCGCACAGAGCTGGCCGGCATGCTCACCGCCGTCTGAGGTACCGGCAAACCTCCGTCGCCCTGACCGACGGTACCGAGTCGTGGACCGATCTTCTGCGGGCCCTGCCGCCGAGGCGAGATGGTCGCACCGGGTGCCGGCCGTCGGTGACGGAGCGCTGGACGACGGTTTGGGACGTTCTACCCGCCATGCGTGAGCCGGCGCTGCTTTACGAACAGGCCAATATACTGGCCGAACTGCCGAGCCCCGTGCCACGAGCGGTATCGGCGGCGATCGAGCATATCTACAACGCCGAGGCCATCGAGTGGGCGAAGGTGGCGATCGGGGCATTCGAGATAGACTACGGCGTCAACTGTCCCCCAGTCGTCGCCACGATTGGATATGTCAACTACATCCCGCCTCACCACGGCGGCTTGATCTGGTTCCGGTCCTGACGAGTTTGCGGCGCTCACGTCTGAAATTCCGGTATGAGTGATCGTTCCCGCGGCTTCGGGTGTTGACTGGACCGGATGATGCGGCGTTCTGCTCTCGCGTCAGTGAGGCGTTAGAGCCGGGCTTCGTGCTTCATGGTGGGTCGACGGTCACATTCGGGGAAGGTTCGGTGTTCGTCGCGCAGGCCGTAGTCTGGCCCGGTGCTGACGAGCCTCCGGTAGCTCCCGCTTGATCGAGGTAGCCAGCGACGTGGCGTTGTAGGGCTTCATACTGTGCCTGCAGACGGCCGGGCGTGGTTGGTCGAGGGATGGCCTGGCCTCCAACGACCGATTCTGTTGAGTTGAATTGGCCTCGGGTGAAGTCAATCTCGCGATCGCGCGGCAGGGAGTTCCACCGGTGGTAGTCCACCCGTTGACCTCGGCATGCACCTCACCCCGCGGTGTCTTGCTGATTGTTCAGGCTTCACAGGGCTTGATTAGGCACCTTGATCAGTCAGGCGGGAAGAATGCGCGTGGTGGCGGGCAAGTTCCAGCTCACCCCTGGTGGCGGTGCCGTAACGACCGCAGTGTCTTCTGATCCACCCTGTGTTCCAACATGTTTGCATTGGCGCCTCCGTTGCGTCGTGGCGTGCGCCGCACATAGTCCTGTAACGATTGATAACGACGCCGGACTGCTCGAAGCTTCCAGTCGACAGTGACACCTACATGGGCCGCTGGGAGGTGACCGCATCGGTCGCGGCCCGAGCAAGAAGGCCGACATCGCTGCCGTAAGCGATAAGCTTGCAACCTGCCAGGACGGCAGACTGCGCCAATTGCGCTGTCGGAGCATATGTTCCGATCGTTGTTCCCGCGCGGTGTGCGGTAGCTGCAAGCTCTGCCAGGGTATTCAGCACGTCGGGGTGGGTGGGATTGTCGATATAGCCCATGGTGGCGCACAGGTCGTAGAGACCGACGAAAAGAGCATCAATGCCGTCAACGGCGGCAATTTCGGCTGCCGCCGTCACCGCTGTGGGCGTTTCGATCTGCGCCATTACGCAAAGACCTCCGTGCGCTGTCGGAATGTAGTTGGAGCGTCGTCCGTATCCGGAAGCTCGAATCATCGCAGTGGCCACGCCGCGGTTGCCCGATGGCGGGTAGCGCACAGCACCGACGAGTTCACGGGCCTGTTCGGCGCTTTCGATCATGGGCACCAGCAGATTTTGAACACCGATGTCCAGCAGCGGCTTGACGTGTGCTGCGTCGCTGCTGAGCGGGCGGACCACCGCGGCGGTATGCGGCTCGATCGCGTGCAGCTGCGACAGCACGGAGTTCAGGTCATTGGGGGCGTGTTCGCAGTCGATGAGCAGCCAGTCGTAGCCAGCGGTTGCACAGATCTCGGCAGCGGTTGCGCTGCCCAAGCTCAGCCATAGGCCATGCTGTCTGGCGCGTTCGGCCAGCCGGCTTTTGAAGTAGTTCACCGGGAGTCCTGCGGGGGTGTGGAGTCTAGGAGGGCGCTTCGGTGCTTACCACCGACGAAGAACATGCCTGGCGGTACCGGATGGACGATGACACGCACCGACTCGGCGGGCGCGTCGAGCAGATCGTGGGCAGCCTGGGTGACGGCATGAGCGAACTCACGCAGCATGTTTGGAGGTCGTCCTTCAATCAGCGTGATCTCGATGATGGGCACGGCGGTTGTCTCCTTCGCTGATCGGCGCTAGGTAAAGCTCTGTGTGATACGGCCAAGTTGCCCGATATCGACGGTGATGGTGTCCCCCGCGGCGACGGGGACAGCCGCAGTGAGCCCACCCGCGAAGATGACTTGCCCGCAGCGCAATCCCGCTTCACCGTCGGCGTGGAGCCGGCGCGCAAGCCAGGCCACCGCGGCGGCGGGATGGCCCATCACCGCGGCGCCCGCCGCGGTGGCGATGACGTCACCGTTTTTGCTGAGCACGGCGCCGAGGAGGTCCAGTTCGAGTCCTTGCGGTAGCTGTGGCGGCCCGACGAGGTAGCGCCCCGCAGAGACATTGTCGGCGGCCAGATCCGCTGCGGTAAAACGGTAATCCTCATAGCGTGAATCGATGATCTCGATCCCTGCGGCCACTGCGGCAGTTGCGGTGAGAACGTCGGCGGTGGTGATGTGCGGGCCGGCGAGGTCATCGCCGAGGACGAAGACGATTTCGGGTTCGGCACGCGGTGCGATCAAGGTATCGATCGGTAGTGGTTGGCCCAGGTTGAGCCCATCGGCAGCATCGAGAAATCCGTACAAGGGTGTGTCCACACCGACTTGGCGCTGTTTGACGTGTGCAGTCAAGCCCAGCTTCCAGCCGGCGAGCGGGCGACCTTGGCGACGATGATGCTGCACGCGGTAGCCCAGCTCGAGCTCGAAACTGGGATCGGTGTCGCTGAACGGTGCGATCGCCGAGCGCTCGCGGCGTGCGGTGTCGAGTCGGGCGGCGATGCCGCTGATGGTCATTGTGGTTGTGCCGGTTTTGTGAGTTGGAGCGATACGGCGCCCAGACCGGAGAACAGGCCGGACACGACGTCCCCGGGGTTCAGAGGAATCGCGGCGTGCAGGGCGCCCGTGAGGATAAAACAACCAGCCGGGCAGATGATGTCGTGTTCACCAAGAGTATTGACCAGCCAGGCAGCAGCCTTTAGCGGATCGCCGAGGCTGGCCGCTCCCGCGCCCGTGGCGGTGTTGCTGCCGTTGATCATCAGAGCGGCACCCAGTGTCTTCAGGTCGAGGTCATGCAGGCTCACCACCTGGTTGGACAGCACTGCGGCGCCGAACGAGGCAAGGTCGGCGATGGTGTCGGGCAACTGCAACCTCCAGTTTTGAATACGGGAGTCGACGACCTCGAGAGCGGCTACAGCACCGCCTGCGGCGCGCCGGATGTCCAGCGCGGTGATCCCTGGTCCGACGAGGTCTTGATCGAGCACCAGAGCAATCTCACATTCGACCCGCGGTGCGATGAAGTCACCAAAGTCGAGCGTGACACCACTGTCACATGTCGAGGATGACAGCACCGGCCCGTAGTCGGGGGTACTTACTCCGAGACTGGTCTGCATCGCTCGCGAGGTTAGCCCGATCTTGAAACCGGTTGTGCGCTCGCCTGTGTCGTGCAACAAGGCGGTGAGTTCTCGTTGCACCGCGTATCCATCCTGCGCCGTCATGGCGGGGTGCAAGTCGGTCGGAGGTAGACACGGTACCCCCAACCGACGGGCCTCGAACAGCGCTCGCGCATGCAGTTTGGCGGCGTCAAGATCAATCACGTTCGTGGGTCCTCCATTCCTTGCGTAATCGACCGCTGGGGCGTTCAGTTCGGCCGCGAAATGTAGGCCAGCCCATGCGCTCCGGGTTCGCCGCGCTTGGCGATGGCGAGGCTGTTGAGCACCTCCCAGGTTTGCAAGTCGACGATGTCGACCGTGGAGGACGTGACGGCGGCGACGTAACCAAGCCGACCGTCCGGTGATGCGGTGATCGTCAGGGGGAACTTTCCGGTCAGCTCAACCGTTGCGAGCCGCTCCCGCGTCGCTGGGGAGAATGCATGGAGCCGGCCAGGAGCATGTCTGCCCAGGGCGGATGAACCACCCGCGGACATCCGCAGCTCACCGGCCAGCAACACGCCGATGCTGGTCAAACACACCGGGAACACCACGTTCTCAGTGGGCAACGTATCGACAACCACGCCCGCCTTGGTGTTGATGATGCGGATGCCGCTGAGCGGACGTTGTTCGGTCGGCTCTTGGGAGAAGGAACCGTAGGGCGCGGCGACGTAGAGTTCGCTGCCGTCTTTCGACACTGCCAAGCCCTCGCTACCTGGTACATCCACTGTCGAGAACGTTCCAGCCGCCAGGTCGACCAACGACACAAACGGGGCCTCCTTGTTGCTGGCGTAGCCTTTCTCGCCAGTGGGATCGATGACGAACCAATGTGGCCCAGGCGCACCGGTGTCGATGCGTCCCAGAACTTTTCGGCTCGCCGTGTCGATGACGAGAACACCGCCGGTGCGGTCGTCGGACCCTTCGACGCTGACGTACAAGCGTCCCCGCGCCGAATCGAGGGCCAACCCGTGCGGTCCGTGTTCGGGAGCCAAGTCGACGGTGTCGACGACGCGGCGAGTATCGGGGTCGATCACCGTGAGCTGGGTGCGACGCCCAGCATTGGCGTGGTAGTAGCCGGAGAAGTAGGTGTTCGTGCACCACAGCAACCGCTGGGCGGGATCGAAACACAACTCATGGGGCTCGGCCAGGAGCTCTACCGTATCGAGGAGGGTGTCGTCGGCGGCGTCAAAGAATGACACCGTCGGGCCGCTCTGGCTGACGACCGCTAACACGTCTCCGCCGCGACTCTCGCGCACTGTCGTCAAAGTCATGATGCTCCTATGTAAATGAAAGTTATTGCGTTCAGAGCACAGCCTGAACCGTTAACAATTAACTCGCAATGCAATAATCGATAAGTATTCCTTAACCGAAGATGCAAGTATCGACGAAGGGCGGGGCGCCGGTGGACCTGAACTTGTTGCGGGTTCTCGACGCGTTGTTGCAGGAGAGCAGCGTCACTGCCGCGGCGCAGCGGTTGGGAACGTCTCCTCCATCGGTGAGTCGGTACCTGTCCAGGCTGCGCCGCATGAGCGGAGATCCGCTCCTGGTTCGCGCCGGCCAGGGTTTGGTACCCACACCACGCGCCGCTGACATCCGTGACCAACTACACGCGCTGCTCGACCAGGCGGATCAAATCCTGCGCCCGGGAACGGAATTCGATCCTACTAAGATCGAACGGACGTTCACCGTCCAGGTGTCCGACCTATTTCTTACCGGCGTGGCGGTGCCGCTTCTGGAAACCCTGCAGCGAGAGGCCCCCGGAGTCAACGTCATTTTCCGGCCCGAGGCGCTGGAAGGTACTCAGGCACTACGGGACGGCGACATCGACGTCGAACTCGGAGTCCTGTCACATCTAGACCCCGAAACCCACCACCGCAGCCTCGTCACAACCTCCATGCTGGGGATAGCGCGGGATACCAACGCGTTGTTCGACGCCCCGATCAGTGCCCAGCGGTTCGCCGATGCCGCGCACATCGGCATCTCAAGGCTGGCCAAGACCCGTGGACCGATCGACGACGCACTCGCCGAGCTCGGTTTGCGCCGTCGGGTCGCGGTGGTGGTCCCCAGCCACACCAGCGCGATGCTGCTCGCACGCTCCACCAACCTGATAGCACTCACAGCACCGGTCTGGTTTCCGTCAGTCACGCCCGACTTCGGACTCAGGACTTTCCCCATTCCCCTCGAACTGCCGACCGTCCAAATCGGGCTAGCCTGGCATCCGCGAAATCACGCCGATCCCGCACACCAATGGTTCCGCCAGCGCCTGTGCGAGACATTCAACGGCTCACAACCAACAACCGCCCTCACCGGTGACACCGGCTAGGACAATTTGTAGTTCTCTGTCGAGCTAGAGATAGCCTCGCGGCCCCGGGTGCCTCCGCGGCATCGGAACAACGACGTCGGCTCCGGAGGTTTCGTGGGTGAGTTCGGTGATCACCGCGGAGAGCGTCCTGATCTTGCCGCGGAGTTGAGCATTCTCGGTAGCCAGTTCCTGGTTGCGCTCGCGGGTCTGTGCAAGTTGTCGTTGCAGAGCCTCGACATTCGGGGTGACGGGTCCGCACCCGACCGTCGCCTTGAACTCATTGATCAGATCGCTGTGATGTTCATAGAGTCTCTGTCGCGATATTCCCGATTCGTCAGCCAAGGCCACCACAGTGCGTGCGCTGTTGCTCTGCTCGGCTTTGTTGTCTCGGATGCGGCTCATGGCGGCTCGAACCCGTTGGCGTTCCTCATCGTTGTCTGCCGCGGCATCGCCCATAAGGGTCATTCGTCGTCCTCGCCCTCGGTTCGGACTGTCGTCGGCCGGCTGGATTCGTGTTCTGCGAGGGCCTTACGGTGCTCGATCAGCCGCGTCTGAATTCGTTGCCGCAATGGTTCGGGGAGTGCGAGTGTCCCGAGGTCACGTTCGAGTTCTATGACGTGCTGGCCAAGGTTGGCCGCGTCGCGGTCAGTCCGGGCGGCGTTGACGCAGCCCAGACGGCATCGACTCCAGAAGGGTTCAGTGGCACCGCCGTTGGGTTCCAGGCAGGCTGCGGTTTCGCGCCGGAATACACAGGAGACAACGGCACCGTGGTGGATCTGTAGGTCGGGGTTCGAGAGCGCCTGGTTGACCTGAGTCTTGGTGGTCACCGTCAAACCCGCGAACGTGCTTGCCCTGGCTACTCGGGTCCGGTATTCATCGGCAGCCGGACCGGAGACGTGCTCGCCGCGCTCCAGTCTTTGAGAGTCGTCGTAAATGATCTCAGTTCGGTGGAGGAATTGTTCGAAGGTGATGTCGTCGAGGAAGCCCGAGTCGGCTCCGCCGGCATATCCGTGGATCATTTGTGTGTGCAGGTGGCCGTATTGCGTTGCGCCTGCAATCGTCCCACCGGGGCGCCGGACGATGTGCCAGGCCAGTGTGCGTCGCAGGCGCGGCACCTGGATGGCGCCGTGCTGATCGGTACCGATCGGCGGATGGCTGACTGCTGGTGCGACCTCATGGTTGAACCATTCGATGAAGCTGGCGATGTCGGTGTTGATGGAGCCGGGTGTTCTGGTCCGGGTAGCGCCGAACAGGAATTGGTCCTCGGAGAACAGCTTGAAACCAGGGAACAGGAGATCGCTCACGGTGATCTGTTCAAGAACGCTGACGGCGTGGGCGGTTTCGTCGGTCACGACCCAGGGGATCGTGGCCGGGGATCGGTCCCGGCGCGGGCCGTCGGCCTTCAGCTGCTGGCCGGACATGAGTGTCAACGCCAGCTTCGAGTCCCGGCTGATGCAGCCGCGCCGCAGGTTGAGTGCCTCGCCGGTCCGGACACCCGACAGATAGGCGATCACAAGGAAACAGGCAGTCGTGACGTGGCGCAGTAGTTCGACGAGTTCATTCGCCCTGACGGGGGTCTCGCGCCAGATGTGCGCACCGATGGCGCTGAATGTGCTGGCGCGCAACATGTCCACGTCGATCGGCAATCCGTACTTGGCGATTAGGGCCGGCGTCTCTTTCATCCGCCTGAGTTCGGTGTGATGCAGCCATCCACCCACGGCCAACCCCGTCAGATCGACACTGGTCACCTCGCCCATCCGAATACCCGGAAGGGAGGCGTCGCTGCGACCAAGTGCCGCAAGCAGGCATTCGAGTTGGGCCTTGGTGGTCTCGAACACCGACACGGTACGAGTAGGAGCCCGACGAATGTCAGGCGCGATCTGATGGGCTAGATACCGCATCGCGAGAAGGTTGCGTGCCGCGGGAAGGAGATCGGCGGCGATCGTGTTGGTGACCATCAGCGCCGCCGAGAGCAGCGGCTCCATGACATCGGGATGAATGCGCGGGGTCGTGTTCGGTTTGCCCCAGGACGACTCGTAGTTGGCCAGGCCTCGCGCACTGGCACCGCCCCACAACGGACCCAGGGGAAGCCGGCAATACGGAGGCAGGACATCCCGGTAGAGGTGCAGACGCTTGATGGCCTGCAGCGCCGAGCGTTTGGATCCGGCGCTGACACCGCTGGCGTCGGTGACGTGGTGCAGATAGTCGTCGAGGTGTTCGGCGCTGACCCGGTCGAACGATGTGACACCGCGCTCCACCAGCCACGTCGTGAACCGGCGTAACGGCGCCAGCTCACCCCAGATCGTCTTGATGTGCGGATAGAGCGATCGGGCGCTGTCAAGGCGGGGTGCGTCGTCAACGATATTGAGCAGGGCGAACAGGTAGAGCTTGCAGGCATGGCGAAAGGGCATCGGGAACCCCTCCCAGTGCACGGCTTGGCCTGCGCTATGCCGGTCTTCGATCGCCGCGGACAGATCCCACGCCGGGTCGCCGAATCGGCATCGGATCCCGTCGGTGTAGAGCGTGCGGTTGACCACGACCTCTATGTTGGGGGTGACGTCAAGACCTGCCACGACGTCGAATGATTCAACCGGTTGCGTCATGATGCTTCGAAGTTTCCTGTCAGCAGAAGGTTGACCGTGTAGTGATCGTTGTCGGTGATCTCGGCGCGCGCAGCGCACAGTTGAGCCTGTTCGTACTCGGCGAAGATGTCGTCCAGTTGTGCGAGAGGACCTGCATGATTGGCGATCCACTGCCCGATGGGCAGCTCTTGGCGCAGTGCGCGAAGCCGGTCGGCAACGACCAGTTGAACCGGTAGGTGGCGCGGGTAGGCGCGGGCGTTGCTGCAGTCCAGGCATGCCATGAACGACTGGCGGCACCGTTGACCGTCGATCGGCGAGTGCTCGAAGTCGGCGCAACTGCCGAGCACAGCGTCCTGGCCGGATCCGGCGTCGTCGGTTGCCAGTTGCACCGTCATCGAGCGTCGGGCCAATGCTCGCACGACCTGCTCATCGAGGGCGTCGGCGACGATCTGGAATCCCTCGTTGCGTACGGGGTCCATGCGGCTCAGGTACCGGGCCAACGTCGCTGGGGTGTGGGATGTAGGTTTTCGGACCTGCTCCAAGTAGGTCTTGCGCAGCCGATCCATGCTGATCCCCAGGAGCAACCCGTCATGGTCGGCATCACCGGTCAACCATGGCGCCATCCAGCGCCGTCGCGCATTCACTCCGGAGGCTGTGCTGCTGATCCCATATCCGAAGAGTTTCTGTTCCACGTAGTCGGGCTTGGCGCTGTAGTAGATGAAAGCGCGCTGGGACCCGGTCAGCGAGCGAGCCGGTTCGGTCAGTTCCAGCAGCCACATGAAGACCCCGTACGCGGTCGTCAGCGACGTGTTGACCACCGCGGCACGCCGATTCTGCCCACCAAGGGGCCGCAGTTCGGGGCGCAGCGCGGTCACCGGCACCGTCATGACCGACCGCTTCCCACGACGGGGCTTATCGGCGTTGACGAACACGATGCCGGGTTCATCGGGGCTGCAGGCGTGTCGGTGTGGAGTATGCAGCGCGTCCAGCGTCGACAGGTTCAAGCCGGTCATGGCGGCGAGGAGAACACCAAATGCCCACGCTTCCCCCGGGCTAAGATGCAGGAGCGACTGAAGATGGCATCCACCGGCGGCGGCGGTTGCCCTCCGCGTCACGTACGCCCGTGCACCCGAGCCAGTACGAGGGAAATCTCCCTCGCGGGCGCAGTGATCGAGTACTTCGGCCAGCCTGCGATGGGGGTCTGCGCGGGGGAGGTGATCGAACTGTCCCGCACGATAGTCGTCGACCATCTGCCAATGAGTCCGAAATCGGGCACGTGCCCCACGAACCATTCCTCGTGCCACGACGGTGATGCGGCGAAGCTCATCAGCGGTATAGGGCTGGCGCGCGGTATTAGTCTTCGGGTGACGCACGCGCGTGAACGCCTGGCGCGCCTCATCGGAAACGACGGGACTACACCGCAGCAAAGTCTTCAGGCTATGCAACGGGCCAGGACCGCTGGGTACCCGACACGACAACGCGAGCAGCCGGGCATCCGAGGCGGACAACTCAGCCAGTCCCTGCATCCCTGGCCTGTTTTCGGCAATCCAGCAGCAAGCATGCCGGGCAGACTGCCACAACGCGCCAGCACCCCTCAACCGCTTGGATATGCCCAGCACACCAGTGGCATCCTCAAAGGCGATCGCGAAATCGCGCCTGATCCCGTCATCGCCCGGAAGGGTCCCGAAGTCGAAGTCCTTCGACTGAGTGCCATCCTCGCTGACGAACGTCACGATGAACCCGCGTCGCCGCAAGACTGGACGCCAGGCCGGATCCGGCTGCGCCGCACGGTGACCCGTCACACTTGGACTGTCAACACACGAGGTTCACCGACGCCGACTGTTGCGACGAGACGCTCAAGGGATTGCCGATCATCAGCGTCCATCAACGCGATGAGCTCCTCGACCTGCAACGCCTGAAACGGCTCGAGATAGACGCTGCGTGTCACCTCGGCACTGCGATGCCCGAGAAGTGTCGCCAGCAGAAACCACACATCACCGAGCTGATTACGGAAGTCGCGCTGCTCCTGCTTGGTCAACATATCGGTACGGCGCCACGCCACGAACGTGGCGATGCAAAACCACCGCAGCGCAAAGGAATGCCTCAGCATGTGGGGACGGCACCACAACGGCGTTCCCCCTGATGGGGCAAGCGCTTTCGCGACCCTGGTGTTCGCGCGGTCGAATGTCTTGTACCAGGAGTGTTTAGGGCGAGGTGTCCCGTCGTGATTGAGCCACAGCCACATCGGTTCCAGGCCATCACGTCCCCGGCAGAACAACTTGATTCGTGTCGACGGCCCGAGTGCATCCAAACGGACCGTACGACGCGATCCCGTCGCATCAACAACCTTAAGTTGCCCATCGCGGCGAACCCGTTCAACGATCCAACGATCGGCGACCTGCTCATAGCGACCGGCACGTTGCGCGCGGGCGATGGCAGCAGTGCGACTACCTTCCTGCAGATAGAAGTGGACTTGCTGGGCGACGCGGCGCCGCATCCAGAACGCTCGCCCGCTGCCACCCTTCGCGCACTGAGACGCCACGCGCGAACAAATCAACCCCTCAGAGCCCGGCTCGGGTACCTCGATGGTCAACATGCTGGCCCACTCGCCGATTCGCAAACCCGTCCCGAACAACCCCTCCACGAACGCGACGTCGCGATCCTCAGTCGCTCCCCGCCAATCTTCGCGCGGCACGCTCTCCATCGTGAAACCGCGCAACCCCAAGTTCCGCCACAATCGAAATGCCTGTGGGGTAAGCCACTTCACGTCGTCCCTGCTCATTCCCGACGGTGTGCTCTCCAACACGATTTGGCCCCCGCCCATCCACGACGTGGCAATCCCACGCACTCGGACGGGGTTGTCGATTCCGTGCTGCTCGGCTGCCCACGAGTAGAAACCGCGGATCGCCGCGCGATCGACACAGAAACTATTTGGACTCACGTGCTGAGGGTTCTCCTCAGCCGACAAACGCCATTCCTTGAACGCAGCCAGTTCCGATCGCGACGCCTGATCCCATCGAACGCCCATCGCGTGCAGAAAATCCAGCCACACCTTCAACGACAAGGCGTAACGACGCAACGTCCCCGTTGCTCGTCCCCGCACCAGCGGATCTCGCCAGTAGGCGTTCACCAACGGATCCGCCCGCCCCCACGGATCAAGGAAGAACGGAGTGCCCTCACGCGCACCATTTCGCTTCGCCCAGGCCTCGACATCCCCTACCCCTGGAACCAGGTCGTCTACCGCGACGAACCGCTGCTGGAAGTCGTAGAAATGAAGAGTCCAACCATCAGCCGAAGTATCAGCCATCCCCGGACTCCTCCTACCTCGCGACGACTGCCCCCATCATCACCGACGCACTTCCCCAAGCGTCTTCGACACGCCTGTCGGGCAGAGAACGGGGGACTGATAGTTTCCTGGACAGACCAGAACTGTTGTGCCACTGATGAACTGGGTGAGTGCGGCGTCCAGGGCATCGACGTCGTGGTAGAGGGTGAATCGTGCTGAGGTGTTCGGGGCGCTGGCGTTCGGGCCACACTCAGCGGCGCTGCGATTGTCGGCGGGAACCGGCGTGCAGGCCCCCGCTGGATAATCGGCCGGCATCAACGACGCAAGCCGGGGGTCGATCCGAGCGGGCACTGGGACAGTCGCGGAGGGAGATGGCTGGTCGGAGATGCTGCGCTCGGGCCAGAAGACGACGCCGGCCGTGACTACGACTGCCACCACACTGACGGCGACCAGCCACCACCGGCGGTGTCCCGGCTGGTGCGCGGCCTGGGGTCGGGGTACGACGTCGATCACAGGGTGCGAGGACGGGCCTTGGGGTCGCCGCGTCTCCGTTGAAGTTCGCGGTGGATCATAGGGCGCCGGTTCGTCTCCGGGCGCCCACGTGAAGAACTGACTTAGGACTGGTAACGGGGTGGTGTTGGGGTCCTCGTCGGCCGGTGCGGTGTTCACATCGCACCGGCCCTCGTTGGCGCTTCGCGGGGAAACGCCTCGTCGGTCAGCACCAGCACTGGAGGCAGTGCTGGTGTAGCGGCGTTTCACGGATGTCGACCTCCCGCGTTTGGGGATCGCCACTTCTGATGGTCCGGCCGCAGAGGGTCAGGTAGTCGCTGCGTGTGTCTCGGCCCGCGATAGCGTGTGCCACCCGCGCACCCAGTCGAATTGCTGCGTTCTCGCTCATCAGCTCGTTGCGGCGTGGAAACCCCTGGCTTGAGCCAGGGGAGGAAACGCCGCCCCTCCTTTCGGTGGGTTGTCGGTGCGGGCGGTTAGGTTGCGGGGGTGTCGCGATACCGACTGTTGCCGACTACTGAGCAGACGGTGCTGTTGGCCGAGCATTGTCGGCACGCCCGGTATGTGTGGAATCTGGCGGTGGAGCAGCACCAGCACTGGCAACCGGGACGCCGCGCGCCCGGCTACAACGAGCAGTGCGCCCAGTTGACCGCGGCACGCGCCGAATACGACTGGCTGGCGGGCGGCTCCCAAACCGTGCAGCAGCAGGCGCTGCGGGACTTCGCGCAGGCCATGCAAAACTATTTCGCCGGAACGCACCGCCGCCCAACGTGGCGCAAAGCCGGTGTGCACGAGGGGTTCCGGCAGGTCGCGGTCAAACCGCATCACATCGAACAGCTGAATCGCCGGTTCGGGCGGGTGTGGGTGCCCAAGGTCGGCTGGGTCCGATTTCGACTCTCGCGGCCGGTGCCCGAGGGGGCGAAGTCCTACCGGGTCACCTGTGATCGGGCCGGGCGCTGGCATATCGCGTTCGCCCATGTCCCCGAGCCGATCCCCAGTCCCGGAGACGGCAGCGCGGTAGGTATCGACCGGGGTGTCACCGTGTCGGCGGCGCTGTCGAGCGGGGAACTGCTGCACGCCCCTGGCCTCAGCGGCGGTGAGTCGAAACGGCTGGACATGCTGCAGCAGCGGTTGGCCCGCGCCAAGCGCGGCTCCAACCGGCGCGCCCGCACGAAGCGGGCGATCGCCAAGCTCAAAGCGCGCGAGACCGACCGGCGCAAGGATTGGGTGGAAAAGACCACCACTGATATTGCGCGGCGCTTCGACACCATCCGCATCGAGACCCTCGATGTGCGGGCGATGACCCGTAGTGGGCGGGGCACCCCCGAGCAGCCGGGGGTGCAGGTCGCCCAAAAGCGCGGGCTCAATCGCGGAATCAGCCGCAGCGGTTGGGGCCTTCTCGCGGCGCGTTTGCAGCACAAAGCCTCTGGTCGTGTCGAGCAAGTACCGGCCGCGTACACGTCGCAACGATGCTCGGAGTGCGGGCACGTCGCGCCAGGAAACCGTAAGAGCCAAGCGGTTTTCCAGTGCGAAGCCTGCACCGCGGGGCCGTGCAACGCCGACGTGAACGCTGCACGCAATATCGCCGCCGGACGGGCGGTGACAGCACGGGGAGACCTCGGCGTTGGCCGGTCTACGAACCGTGAACCTCAACTCTGCTCTCCTGCCGCATAGGTAGCGGATACGGGTTGGAATCCTCCGGCTTCAGCCGGGGGAGGACGTCAACTTCGCTCAGCCTGAGTTCTCATTCGAAGTCGCTTGCGACAAGTTCGCGGGGGATTGCCCACAGGACGTCGGGCTCCTGTCGGAACCGGGCGCCGAGGATGAGCGGCCACTGCCACGGTAGACACGGGTAGAAGATCAGAGACCCTGACGCGGCGGTCTGCTCATGGTGCAGACGCAGCTCCGCGATTGCCACTGCGGCGGTTAGGGCCGGTGTGAAGCGGATGTCGGTGTGCAGAAGGTCAAGCAAGACCCCGGGTGCGTCTTCGGCCTGGTCCTTCTTCGTGACAACGGTGGCCCCTCGCGCAACCCAATCGTCCCAGCGATCGTTGAGCGTCTTAACGGTCTCGTCGGGGAAGTAGAACGCCAGATTTGGTGTGGAAAGTACGCCAGCCATAGTCGGTGAGAGCCTCCGTAGTTGTTGCCTTGCAATATGTTTGGCTATCCCGCCGTCAGGGAAGCGCGATCCGAAGCGCCTTGCTGATTTCGGCCATGGTGGGCAGGGACAAGGTCCCTAGCGCTTCGGTGAGTTCATCGTGGTAGAGCTGCACGATGTCATCGACGAGGACGTAGCCCACCAACGGGTCGGCCGCGGTCAACGGCACGACCGTGGGAACGTGGGCGTGCTTACTGGTTGTCGTAATACGTGCTGCCAGAACGGTATCGAGGTTTCTGTTCCTCGAGTTGTTACTGAGGATGACCCACGGCTTGGAGCCATGTCCGAGGTCCACTCGGTACGCCTGGCTGCGCAGCGCACGTGTCATTTGCGCCCCTAGGTCTGGCGCTCGTGGCGGTTGCGTGCAGTGCGTCGTTCAGCATTGGCCGATTCGCTGTTGAACTCTGTGGCCAGCTGGGCGTAGCCCAGGTCGAGGACGTGCTCCTGCAGCGCTTCGGCCCCCGCCTGAAGCAGTGCGCGCAACGCCGCGGCCTCGGACTTGATGTCGTCTGCGACGTCGTGCTGGCTGGCCCAGTGCCGCAAGACCTCGAACGCCGGCGAGCCCTGATTGAGGTAGGGGGCGATCGCCGCCTCGTCGGAGTCGCCAAGGATCAGGCTCACACGCTTACCCATGGTGCATAGTGTACACCGAATGCAGGCGTAGAGGCCAGCGTATAAGTAAGTGTGCGTCGACACCTGGTCCGTGTGCGCGACGCTGGGCCGTATCAGAGTGGCGAATCGCGCGATCAGCCCCTCGGGTGGCCCGCGACAGGCTGCTAGTTTCAACCCGTGACGTCCCCGCGGGCCGGGGGGGATAACCGATCTCGGACGACCACAGGAGTGATGAGCGTGAAGATTGCATCCGTGACCTCAATGTTGGCCTGCACGTCGGCGGCGTTGACCGTGGGCCTGCTCGGCACACCCACGGCGGCAGCGGATGTGGAGACCACTACGTTCGGTGATGACGCCGAGCTGGTGGACAACGGTGTCGTGCAGGCGTGGGTCGTCAGCGATCTCAGGCGCAGTGCTGATGTCATCGACTACCCGGTGCACGGCACGCTGTGGGAGGCCACGGCCACCGGCGTGGCCGTCGCTGGAACGGTGACACCGGTGGTGTCCAATTTCAATGCACGAGCCGCCGACGGCGCGACCTACCGGGTGTTGTTCGGAGCGGCCACACCGCTGGGCGTCAACCCCGCCACGCTCGCTGAGAGCCAGCACACGACAGGCAAGCTGTACTTTGACGTCACCGGCACCGCGCCCGAGACTGTGGTGTACAACTCGATGGGCACCGACCGAGCGGTGTGGGTCGCCCCGCCGCCGCCGGCCACCGGCGGCGGCCAGTGGAGCCCCCCAGCGGGCACACAGTCCACCCCGTCGGCCACCGCGGGGGTCGACGGTGCGGACGTCGCCGAAATACCGCCGTTGGACGCCGAAGGTGCAGGCGTCGAGGCCGGCGAAACCGTGCCGACAGACGCGCTACCCACCGGCAGCCAAGGAACCCCCGTCGAGGCGACACCGGCAGCGACAGGCGGCAGTCAGGGCACCCCGGTCGCCGAGGGCAGTCAGGGCACCCCCGTCGAACCCAGTGCTGCCCCCGTCAGCCCCGCCCCAGACGCGGCGGCCGCCGCGGGGACCCCACAGCCTGAGACCGCACCTGCCGGCAGCCAAGGCACCCCCGCCACCGCGGCACCGACGACCACGGTGATCGCGCCGCCGCCCAGCTGAGCGCGGGGCCCCGCTACGTCGACTCAGCCCTATTCCGGACGCTCCGCGCTTCCAGCGAGCAGCATGTCTATGCCCTCGATCAGGGCCTGGTCGTCGGCTTCGTAGCTCGCCCAGGTCTCCACGTCGTTGCGCTCAACGCCACCTTCGATAGCGGCCGCGGCAACGGCGTGGATCGTGGTAGAGGTAATGTCGCGCAACAGGATCAGGTCTTCCAGAGCCCGTCTCGTTGTCTCAGCGGTGGCATCTGAGCGAGGGCGGCCAGGGGATGGCTCGTTGCCGTCGCTGTCAACTCCCAGCAGCATGCGGTTGCGGACTGTGTTCATCCCGCCGATCAACAGGTTGATTCGGTCGACCACTTCAAGCGTCAGCTCCCGTGGCACGTCGGCAAGCCACGTCCCAGGAACAAGCAGATGGTCAACGCCAGGCGTAGTCATCACCCAAGCTCCCTTTCGCTATACCTATTCCGGACGATCATTGTTAGTGCTCGCCGGTGCGGGCCAATTGTTGCAACAATCAACGAACTCCCGTACCAAGGCGGCCAGGTCGTCGGCCGCATCCGTCTCATTGTCTTGATCGCGAGAGGCTGCGGCGGTTACGAAGCGTTTTTCGGCGTCGTCGAGTGCTTTGATGTAGCTGTCCAACGTCGACAAAATCGTGTCGGTGTCAGCGTCAAGTTCGGCGGTGCTGTCCGTAGGAGCCGCAGGCAGAGGCGAGTCAGTGGCGTCTACGGCCGCGTTCAAATCCGCTTCCGTGGGATCGCCGAGAAATCGCCAGAAGACGTCGCGGCAGTCGGGGCCGCGGTGGATCCGCTCCACGATGCCCAGCCGATCAAGGGCGCACAGTTGCGGATAAACTCGATAGCCGGTCTCGTCGTATCGATGTGCGCCCAGCAGCTCGCAGACGTGACGTGTCGACGCCGGCAGCGGCCACTCAGTGCGCAGCGCGGCAAGTATTTGATCGCGCAACGCGACGGTCCGCGCGGACGGCCTACCCAACAGCTGGGCTCGGAACGGCGGTGTGTGCGGTCATTGGCCGATTCTGCCTCTCCGGTGTGACAGTCCGTGCTCGATTCCAACTGTAGCAGTAGGTGCTACAGTTGTGTAGTCCGTTCTGCTACAGTCTCGCTGTGACTGCCCGTGGAGATATCCCGTCGGCCGAGCGTGAGCGACTGCATGAGGCAGCTCGCGGCGCCGACGACGCTGCCGCTGAGTTGAAGGCCGCCGTCCGGGCCGCCTGGCTGGCAGGTGCCTCGATTCGCGCGATCGCCACGGAGTTGAGGAAGTCGACGCGCACGATTCAGAACTGGCTAGAAGGAGTCCGGCACGACGCACCTTCGCTGGAATCCTGATACCGGACAGTTCAAACGGATGCTGCGGGAGATTACCTGCCCTGCAACACAATCGACACCGTCGGTCCGGTTTGTCGGCGGTCGCTGCGGGGCGACGAAATGACCGGCGGCGGTGGTTGCTATGGCAGCGTGCTTCTTGACGACGAACTTTGGGCGTCGCTGACGGCGATAAACGGGCGAAATGTGCCATGGGTCCGCGGCTGCGTGCTCGATCACGATCACCACGGCGATCACGGCGCACCAGCGAATTCCTTGGACGAGGCAGGGCAGCAGCAGTGGATTCGTTGGCCCGATGCAGGCCGCGCGCGCCTCGAGGCTGTCGAACCTTCCCCGCCGGGCCGCCACTCAGCACCTGACCGCCCGACGCCGCGACCTCCGACTAGGACCACTGCCGCCCCACCTCATCGACCCGGCCATGGCGGGTTACCGGAGACGGGAACACAGGTCGAAGCGCTCTGGGCGATTGCGGCGGCGCTTGAACGGGTGGCCGACGTTGTCGCGGCTTGCCTTGGAAGTCTGCCTCGCGGCGACTGAATCGGCACAAAGGGCCGGCGGGGCGCGCTCGCCTTCTCGATGGTGTCGGGTGTGCCAGAGTGGTGTCGCGTGCTCGCCGTGCGAGCCGCGATTAGTGGTGGCCAGCGGCGAGCGACTCGATCGCCTGGTACGCATCGCGTTTCATGGCGTCGATGACGTCCTTCGCCTCACCGATCGCGGCGAGCATCTCCGCGCGTGCCCGGGCGGCTTCGTGCGGCAGTGCGGTGTCGACGGGTTCCCAGTCTGAACGTAGCCAGTCGCGCGCATCACTGAGCGCCGAGCGGGCAGAGTCGAGGGCCGCCAGTGCGTTGACGAAAAGGTCTGTGCGGGTGGGTAGTTCAGTGCTCATTGCGATCCTTGCGGTGGTGTTCGTTGGGGAGGCGGATTGATAGCGTCTGTCGAGACGTTGTTCAGGTTTGTGCGCTCGCTGCCGACCGCGCTCGCATCGCGTCGCGTCGTAGCGCTTTCGCTAAGCGGGTGTTGTCGGTGAGGTCGGCCACCGTTGTCAGCGTGCGTGCGATCCGTGAGAACAGCGCTGGGGGAGCGGCGATCGGGCCGCCGCTGTGATCGGACTGGATCAGACCAGCCAACGACAGCAGCTGTGCAGTCTCATATCGCCGCGCGTGGCGGTCGGCGTCGTCGATCGCCGGGGAGCTTTCGAAGAAGAGCAGGGCTTCAGCGAGGCCAGCCACGAGAAGGCCGAAGCTGGCCACGCTGATATGGGCGCTGCGTGGCAGCGCGAACAGATCGCTGCCGGGTTCCTCGTCGGCGAACGTGGCCACCAGGCGGTCAGCCAAGGCGTCAAGCGCGGCGTCGTCAAGGTACGGTCGAGCGGTTCGTTCGGTCACTCCGAGTTGCGCGGCGGCGGTGGTATGCCGTTCGGCAAGAACGGTCTCGGCCGCTTCGACGGTCAGTGTCATGCCTCGCTCACCTACTCGTGCTACCAATCCCATCGCGCACTGGTGCAGCCAGTCTGGTGCCGGGTTGAGGCCGCTGCACTTGTCAGTCATCTGCGCGTTCTCCGTCCTGTGCACGTTGGAGCGCGGCTTCGGCCCGCTGCAGCGGTGTGCCCTGCAGCACTGCCGGTCCCGGTGTTCCGGCGATCGCTGCGGCGATCGCTTCGTCGATCCGGCTGGAGCTTTCACCTGGCAGGGGAGTGGTGCCGTATTGATGCTTTGCGCCATTGGGGGCAGCTATAACGGTGACCCGGATCGGTACGTGCAGGTTCAGGGTGCGCAGCCGGTCGGTGATGGCGGCGGTGAGTGAGTCGGCGTAGGCATGCAGTTCCTCGCGGCGCAGTTCTTCCAGCGTGTCCCTTAGTGCCGCAAGGGAATCCAGAGCCTGTTGCTGGGCTTGCTCGCCAGGGGTGGGCTCGTACGGTGGCTGCTCGGCGTGCCACCGTTGGTAGGCGGCGACTTTGTCCGGATCGTTGATCCACGCGGCCAGACCGTGTTCGTCGCGGTCGTGCAGCCATTCCATGCCCGGTGGTGGCGGCTCGTCGGGGATATCGTCGGGTTCGGGGATATCGAGCTCGCGTTGGTCGATCTCGTCGAAGGCGTCGAGGTAGGGGTCGGCGTCGAGGTCGCGCAGAATGTTGTCGACGGACAGGTCCACGGTGATCGGTTGGGTGCGGTGCCGCAGCAGGTGTTCGTCGTCGGGTCCGACGGTGGAGGCCAGTGTTTCGCGTACGCGGGCGGCTTCCCAGGAGCCAGGGCGTCCGCTGAGGATTTGTGTTGTGCTGCCGACGTTGGCGGCTGCACCGGCCAGTGCGTGGGTGACGAACTCGGCCCAGTCGATGTGCAGCGCCGCTCGCGGGTCGGGGTCGGCTTCCCATCCGCTCGAAGCGCTTTGCCGCAGAGGCTGGTTCGTGAGTTTCGTTGCTTCTGTCAGCGCGTCGATGGCGTCGTGGAGGACCTCGATATAGGGCCGGGGTTGCGCGGCGTCGGTGTCGGTGAGATAGCCGGCGTCGAGCAATGCCGCCGAGAGCACCTGGCGGTAGGGCTGGCCGATGGTGCGGGCCACGCCACGCAGATTGTCCTGGTCGGGCAGCGCCCGCAGCCCGTTGGTCCGCCAGAGGCGCAAGTTCTCGCGCGAGATGCCAATCCGGCGGGCCAGTTCGGCGTCGCTGACCCCGTGTGCGGCCTTGTAGTGGTCTATAAGGGCGACCAGGCGGGCGATTGCCATGCGCCGATTATCGTGCGACACTACCGATTGTGTCAAGTAGCAATACGCACTAGTGACAAGTAATGAGCCGCCGGATAGCCAAGTGATACTTGACATAAGGTAGCTTATCGGCAATGCCGCTAGAGCGCATTACGGCTTTACAGCATTACGGCGATGTGCGAAAATGGGGCTGTGCCGTTTCATGGCTTCGTTGCCGTCCAGGCCCGTGGTGTCGTCGCGTTGCCTGCCGAGGTGCGGCGGCGGCTGCACCTCGACGAGTCCGGTGCGCAGGTTGAGATCACTGAACGCGAGGACGGGGTTCTGGAGCTGCGGCCTGCGCTACCGATTCCGGCTGACCAACGATGGTTCTGGCAGGACCGTTGGCAGCGACGGGAGAAGGAAGTCGACGAGCACGTGGCGGCCGGGCGGGTCACCGTTCACGACGACGGCGAGGCATTCCTGGACCATCTCGACGAGCTGGACGCGCAGGCGGACGACGTCGAGCCCGAGTCGTGAAGTTCGAGACGACACCGGCGTTCGATGCCGACTATCGCCATCTCAAGGCCGAGCACCGAAGAACCTTCCGCGATGTGGTGCGGGCGAAATGCGTTCCGGCTTGCGATGCCTACGCCGCGGATCCGGCGACTCCATGGCCGCGGTCCCTGCGTGTGAAGTCTGTGCAAGGCGCGCCTGGCATCTTGGAGATGACGTGGTCGTTCGCCAGTCCCGACGGACGGGCCACTTTCGAACTGGTCACTGTCGACGACGAGTTGCGCTGTCGGTGGCGCCGCGTCGGAGACCACGATGTCTTCAAGTCCCCCTAGACCGAGGTGGGCCTTCCCCTCGACCACCCCCTGCCCACGCACTAAATACGTCACTGTGACGAAACATCCGCGTGCAAGCTGTCATCCCGAAGGAGCAGAATGCCCACCATGGTGATCTCCTCCGCCCTGGATGCACAGGCACGCGCTGACATCGACAGCCGCCCTTGGTACGTCGTGACCTACCGCGATCGCGACGTCGTCAACGTTCAGGAGTTCAGCACCCTGCGACCGGGCCGGCGCTTGATGTCTCGCCACTGGAACGGGTTTCGGCTCTTCGACGAGCCGGCGTACCTCGCGTACGCCGGAGGCACTTATGCACACCGCTGCAAGCCGTGGGAGGTGTGGCAGGTCAAGCCCACCCGACCGTTGCGCTACGAACCTACATCGGTGCCGGGTTTCACCACCCGCCAACTTCGAGCTCGCCGCATCGAAGTGGTGCAACGCATGGCCCCAGGATTCGAGTACGGGCCCCACGGCCGCACAGTCCGGGCACTCGTCGAAAAGCTCGCCCAGGTCCCACCCCAGCATCCCGATCCGGCACGGCGCGATCTCGACTACGAAATCGCCATGACCTTCCTCGAGGAGCAACGGGGTCACGGAGGGTGGCTCCACGATTGCCGGGTGTCGCTGGCCACTGCATACCTGGACTGCCTCACGTCGGTCTCATCTACCGGGCCGACCGGCCGCTGGAAACAGCGTCTGGCAACCGGCTTGCCGGTCCACACCCTCTTGGACGCGGCCATTTCCGGTCTGCCGATCCCGCGCGTCGTCGCTGAGCGGTGGAACCTCACCGAAGATTCGAGTGCCAGAATCTGACCTCAACAGCATCATTGTGCTGAGACGTCCGCTGTGCTGGGACCGTCGACAAGGCGGGCAGGGCCGCGTGAAAATCAGTGCGCGGCCCGAACGCAATATCCCCGTAGCCTGGACATATGACCAATGATGACCACTCGCGGCCGCTGCTACGAGTCATAGACGGCGGACCCCACGCCGCCAACGCGTCGATCGACGCGCACCTCACCATCGCCGACGTCGCCGCCGCGTGCGGCCTCCCGCAACCGGTTATCGCTCAGCTAGTTCCCCGAACATGGACCGCCGACGGGTGGATGTACACCCCCGCCCAGCTAGAGGAAGCAGTCCGGATCGCCCGCAGAAGACGCTCCGGCGACGGAGACGACATCGGCACCGAATGGCTGCCCCCGGGGTGACGACGCGCCGCGGCCTCTTACTGAGCCTCCTGACGTGGCTTTCGGTCACCGCCGCAGGCGGCATCCGCCAACGTCGGCTTGGCAGCGGGACCCGGTTCAGATTCTCAGTGGGCGGCGGTCACGCTGAGATGTCTTGCGCCGGCGCCGCTGAGCATGAGCGTCCGCGGCGTAGCGCCACTCAAGCCGTATTGGTCCGCGCCAGTCGTTCGCGTGCAAGACGATAGCGTGGATTTGCTCGTTCGTTAGCCCGGCGAGGCCGCCGTCTGCGTCATGAGAGCCGACCATGATTCGGCCACGGAGGAGCGGCACGGTGCTTGGCCGCAGTTTCGCCGCGTACATGAACAGCTCAGTTGCGGGCCGATTGACAGCGCGCGGCTCTGGCCCGGGCCAGCGGCTGAACCAGAAGTCGAGACGCCCAAACGGGCCCTCTGTTGCGAATGTCTCGACGAACCTGTCCGGCGGGTATGGGGCGCGCAGGTACATGGCCAGCTCGTCACGATCGGCGATGTCGATCAGGTCAAGCGACAACGGATGCAAATAGTGGTTCGCGTCGTGAATAAAGATCGCTTGTGGCATCTCTATATCGTAATCAGCTTGCCCGACACGTCCGGCGCCAACAAACAGTGTGATGGGTATGGTCATCGGCTCAGTCCTTGTTCGTCGGCGCTGCGGGTCCTGTGGTGTGGTCTGCGCTGTTGTTGGTCGGTCCACCACTGCCGCTGCTGATCGGTGAGCCCATCGGTGAGCGGCTGTTCCTGGTCGCGGTGGTGGTCCTGTTCGCTGGGGATGAGGGCGGCGAGGTGGGGGTGTTCGCGCCAGGCGTCGCCGTAGATGGCGTGGCCTGCCCAGAGGCTGATGGCGGGTGCGGCTGGTCCGGTGAGTTGCAGGGGCGAGGTGTGGTCTTCGTCGAATGACATGACCAGGGTGCGGGCGTGCGGTTGGGGGTAGAACTCGGCGAGGTCTTGGTACCAGAACGATGTGTAGCCGCCGTCGGGGCGGCTGCACATCAGCCGCAAGTTGGTGGTCAGCACCGCGGCTGGGCGGTGGTTGCGCCAGCTGGGTTGGGCATCCTGCTCGGCGCGGCGTCGTCGGCCACGGTTGACCGCTCCTTGGGTGGCCATCGCTCCGGCCATGAGTAGCGGATTGACGAAGAATGTGCCGCCGGCGCGGTCGAAGTGGCCGTCGCCACCGACTAGGCGGCTGTAGTGGGCGGGGGCGCTGAGCCTGGTCACTTCGTTGGGTTGTAGCAGTGGGCCATGGGTTGCCACCACGGGTGGTTCCACTCCCCTGCTCAGCGCGGCGGCGCAGCCTTGGGTGTAGCTCCACCATGGGTCGTCGGGCCCTGTGGTTGTGCCGCGGTCGGCGTTGTCGGTACGTTCTGAGTTCACAGCGCCAGCCCTTCGTCGGTGTCGCGGTCGTGCTCCTGGCCCTGTTCCTGTTGGGAGGCAAGGTAGTCGGCGGCGCGGGAACGCTCGGCGATTTTGTGGGCGAAGCGGTACTGCTCGGCGGTGTCGAGGCCGGATTCCTCGAGGAGGAACGGGGTTGGGTTGAGGTGCAGGGACCATCCGGGTTCGCGGCCGGCGGCCCGCATGCGGTGCTGGGCCTCGGCGGCTTTGGCTTTGGCGGCCTCGGATTGGGCTTCTAGACGCAGCATTGTGGTCAAGGTGGAATGTTCTTCTCTGAGCGCGGCCAGTTCGTGGCCGCGGTCGAACTGCTCGACCTCAGTGGTTTGGAGGTCTTCGATGGTGGCGGTGAGCTGGTCGTGGTTGCGTTGTAGCCGCTGGTGATGGTTGGGAAGGTCCTTGTAGAGGTTCTCCAGGCGGGTGAGCAGGCCCCGGGTTTTGGCGCTGCCGCTGTCGTCGCGGCTGCCCACGGTTTCGTGCAGATCGAGCACCGTGGCGTCGATTTCGGCTGACGGCACGTCGGCTTTGATCCACAGTTTCGAGTTCATGTGGTCGCGGCGGGCGAGGAGCCCGACACCGTTGATCGAGGCGTTGAGCGGGCGGTTCTCGTAGCCGGGGGCGTTCTTCATGGCGTGGTAGGTGTTGCGGCAGACGGTGGCGAACGCGTCGGCGGCGTCCTTACGCTCCTTATGTCCACGGCCTTCGACCAGGACGGTGGGACGGGCATCGGGGTTGCGGGCGGCGACGTCTTCAACCACGGGCGCCAGGGCCTGCAGGTCGGAGTTGACGATGGCGAGTTGGCGTTGGGTGGCGGCGATTTCGCGGTCACGGCTGGCCAGGGTCTCGTGGTGGGAGCGTTCCAGTGCGGCGAGGTGGTCGATCTCGTCTTGGAGTTGCACCTGTCGCACGTAGCGGGGGTCGCCGGTGGCGATGGCCTTGGTTTCGGCGGCGCTGGCGCTGAGGTCTCCCCCACCGACGTCCTCGACTTCATCGACGGCGATGTCGGCGCGTTTGACCTGTTCGATGAACAGCGATTTGGCCTCGATCTTCTGCCACATCACCGTGTCGTAGCTGCCTTCGACGACGTAGTTGAAGATGTGAACCGCGCGATTCTGGTTGCCTTGTCGGATGATTCGGCCCTCGCGCTGCTCCAGATCGGCTGGGCGCCAGGGCACGTCGACGTGATGGAGGGCGACCGCGCGGGCCTGTACGTTTGTGCCGGTACCCATCTTCTCTGTTGATCCGAGTAGCACCGAGACCATCCCGCGGTTGCATTCATCGAACAGTCGTAGCTTGTCCTCGGGTTTTTCGGCGTCGTGGATGAACCGGATTTTCTCGGCCGGCATGCCGCGGCTGATCAGCTCGTCGCGGATGGCGGTATACATGCCGAAGCTGTCTTTGGGTTTTCCGGCCTTCTTGGTGGGCGTGCCCCGGTCGCAGAACACGATCTGCAGCCCGCCGGGATTGGGCATGTCGTGGCCGTGCTGGGGGTCTTTGTAGATGCGGTCGGCGGTGGCCTTGTGCACCGCCATGATCTGGTCGGCCACTGCTGCGGTACGCGAGTATGCCGGGGCGGGCAGGTGCACCATCCGAGGGTCGAGGCTGGCCTCCCGGCCGTCGTTGCTGATCTTGAGGATGTTGTCGCGGGCCATGTTCTTCGGGTCGATGTCGGTGGCCCGGTACCCGAGGTCGGTGATGAAGTCTTTGAGTTCCTGATCGGCTGGGATGTTGATGATGGTGCGTTTGCCGCCGACCAGTTCCGGCAGCTCGATGTCGGCCTGGTCGAGCACCTGGTCGCGGGTGATGACGTCGGTGAACACCGAGGACAGCTTCAGCAGCTCCTGCAGGTTGCAGAACTTGCCGACGCGGGTGACCGGCCGCAGCTGGGTGCCGGTGGCGTTG
This sequence comes from Mycolicibacterium tusciae JS617, assembly GCF_000243415.2. Next base: position 78,875 of record NZ_AGJJ02000001.1, on the reverse strand, counting down.
ACCTCGACGGTGTTGATGGTGGAGGTGAACGCTGCTCCCCAGTCGTTGAGGTGGAACACGCCGGCGTCGTCGAGCAGGTCGGGACGCAGGTAGCGCTGCATGACATACATTTCGCCGAGGCTGTTGGCGACGGGAGTGCCGGTGGCGAAGGTGGCGACCCGCTCGTCGGCCGCGGTGGGCTGGCGGCCGGCGGCCAGGGCCTCCTCGCCGCGGCGCTGGCGCAGCATATCCATCTTCATCGCCAGGTCGTCGGCACGCTCAGATCCGTTGGGGCACGCCAATTCCTTGACTGCTGACAGCCTTGTTCTGTTTTTGAACATGTGGGCTTCGTCGATGAAAAGGTAGTCCGCGCCTGTCTGCTCGAACCGCAGACCGGTGTCCTTGCTGGCCTGCTCGGTGAGGTCTTTGAGTTTGGTTTCGTAGCGCTGCAGCGCCTTCTCGAGACGTTTGACGCTGGTTGGGGTGGTGTCCTCGGTGGTGGCGGTGAGTGCTTCGCGCAGGATTTCCAGTTCGCGTTCGATGTAGTCGCGTTGCACCTCGGGCCCGACCGGGATCGCTTCGAACAGCGACTGCGGCGCGATGACCATGTCCCAGTCCGAGGTGGCAGACTGGGCGATGAACCGGCGGCGGCCTTCGGGGTCGGTTCCCGGTGCGCCGAGCAGGATTTCAGCGCTGGGGTACCACCACTTGGCCTCCTTGCCGACCTGCTCAATGATGTGGTTGGGCACCACGAGCCAGGGTTGGCGTGCCAGCCCGAGTCGGCGCATTTCCATCGCGGCCATGAACATGGTGCCGGATTTGCCTGCGCCGACCACGTGGTCGAGCAGCACGTTGGGCTCGGCGATGATTCGTGCCACCGCGTCGCGTTGGTAGGGGTGCGGTTCGAAGCGCTTCGACAGGCCGGGCAGGGTCAGCGCCGCACCGGAGTATTTCGGTGCCCGCAGGCAGTTGAACCGTTCGTTGTAGACATTGACCAGTTCGTCGCGGCGAGTCTCGTCGGCGAAGATCCATTTCTGGAACGCCTCGCTGATCTTGGTGGCTTTGGCCTGCGCGGCAACCGTCGCGTCGCGGTTCACGCCGGTGCGGCCGGTGCGCTCGGTCTCCTCGGCGGTGTACTTGACGACGATTTCCTTGTTGTTGCACACCATTTCGAGCAGGTCGATGGCGTCGCGGTTGTCGTAGCGGGTTCCCCAGGTTTCGAAGAAACTGGCATGTGCCCGGTCGTGGGCGGGGCATTCGATGGTCCACACGCCTTGGATGTGATCGACAGTGACGCGGGGAATCTTGTGCTCGGAGGGTGCGAAGGTTTCGCGGGCGAACTGGCCGACGTAGCGGGCGTCGATCCAGGGGGATCCAGGTCGGGCGCTGATCTGGCTGGCCTGCCGGTCGACGGGCTGCACCGTGCGCAGCGCGTCAACGTATTCGTGGTAGCGGGGATCGTTTTCGGCGGCCTTTTCGGCATCACGCAGCTGGCGGCGCACGTTGCCCGACAGGGCGGTAGCAGCAGGTATCAACACGTCGGGGTCGCGCAGTGAGGGAAACACCAGGCCGCGCAGGTGTTCACGGGCGGCGTCTTTGTCTGTGCCCAGCAGGGTGGCGATGTGGTCGAGGTCGACGCCGCCGTGCTGGTCAAGGCTGATGGCCAGAGCTTCGTCGGCGGTTTCGGCGCGGTCGCGGATGGTGGGCGGCCCCAGCAGGTCGACGCTGAAGATCGGCGCCTTGCGGACCTCCTTGGTCTGCTCGTCGTAGGACTCCAGGGCCAGCACCGTGGTCCAGGACGGGTCGTTGCGCAGGGCGGTGACGATGTGCGGGCGCAGCTTGTAGGGGTTGGGGGTCTCCCAGGCCTGCTGGTCCCACTGCTCGACGAGTTCCTCGGGGACCCGCGCGGCGTCGGGGTTCTTCTTGCGCCACAACTCGATCTTCTTGGCGAGCTTTTCGTCGCGTTTGTCCTGGGTGACCTCGGCGGGAGTGCTCCACTTGAACCGCTGGATCGGGCCGTGGCGTTTGACGTAGGCGTCGTAGATGCGGTTGAGCTGGCCGCGCAGATGCTCGCGGTCTTCTGGCGGTAGCCCGTTGCGCTGGGATGCCACGACGGCGTTGGCGGCATCGCGCAGCGCCAGCAGCTTGATCGTTTCGTCTTTGCGGCTCTGATAGACCTTGGTTTCGACCCATTTGTCGCGGTCCCAGGATTCGAACCGGTCGGCCTCGGCGTTGAAACGCAGGGTGCCGTAGGCGGGCAGTTGCCCGGCGCTCGCTTTGGTCAGCAGGCCGGGATCGAAGCTGACTTCGGTGACGTCGGTGAGGCTGCTCGGGCTGGCGGTCAGGCCGCGATCCTTGTCGATCGCGGTGTCGATGATGCTGCGCAGGCAGCGGGCGACCTGGTCGCCGACCGCCGAGGGGTCCATCGTCTGGACCTGCAGGGTGGTGCTGCCGTGGATGCCGTGCCCGATCATCGGGGTGCCGAGCATGTATTCGGGATGCTCATGGAAGTAGGTGTTGACCGGCAGCGACGACGTCTGTCCGTCGCCGGTGACGAGGTCCATGTCGGCTACCTGCAGCCAGCTGTCCTCCCCCACTGCGATCTCGCGGTCGGCCTCGCGGCGGCGCAGCACGAGGATGTCGGTGACGACCTCGGTGCCGGCGACCCGGCGGAACGCCGCGGTGGGCAACCGCACGGCGCCGAGCAGGTCAGCGCGGGCCAGGATTTCACGGCGGGCTTTGTCGTCGACGTTGTCCATGGTGTAGCGGCTGGTGAGCGCCACGACGTAGCCACCGGGGGCGGTCAGGTCCAGCGACTTGACGATGAAGTGGTTGTGGATGGACAGCCGTTTCGGGTTGTACGAGGGGTCACGCAGCGCGAAGTCCCCGAACGGCACGTTGCCGATGACGGCGGCGAAGCTGCCGTTGGGCACGTTGGTGGTTTCGAAGCCCTCGGAACGGATTTGGGCCGACGGATACAGGTGGGCGGCCACCGCGGCGCTGATCGGGTCTTTCTCCACGCCGACCATCTGGGCACTCTTAGGCGCCAGGCCAATGAAGGTGCCCGATCCGCAGCCCGGCTCCAGGACGCGGCCGCCGCTGAATCCGGCGTGTTGCAAGGCTTTCCACATGTGTTCGGCGATGGCCGGGTCGGTGTAGTGGGCGTTGAGTGTGCTGGCTGAGGCGGCCCGGTACTGGCTCTGCCCCAGCACCTCTTTGAGGTATTCGCGCTGGGATTCGTAGGTGTCCTTGCGGGTGTCGAAGACGTCGGCGATCGCGCCCCAGCCCGACCAACACGCCAGGGTCTGCTGCTCGGCGGCGGTGGCGGACCGTCCGTCACGCTGCATCCGCGTCAGGGTGTCGATGACGGCGATGTTGGCCAGCAGCCGGGCCTTGGTGCCCGACGGGACGCGGATGTCGGTGCCGGGCTGAAAGTCCACCGCTGGCGGGTGCACCACCTCCTCCAGTGGGTGCGGGGTGGCCGCGGCCGGGGCCACGTGCTCGGTGTCGGCAGCATCGTGGACGGCGTCACGGCTGGCGGCGGTGTCGGGGACCGCGCTGAGGGTGGGCCGATTCTCGGCTGGCCTGTCGGCGGTAGCGGCGAGGGTGTCCACCTGCATCGCTGACCCAGGCGGCACCAGGGTCAGCGCGGGTCGCTGCGGGGAGTTGAGGGTCGACGAGTCGACCGCCGGCGGCGTCGTGTCCTGGCCCTGTTCCTCGGTGACGTCGCGGTCGGGGAAGCGCACCGGAGGCAGCGGGGCGCCACCAGGGTCGATGACCCGGGGATCGGTGGGCAGGTCGAAGCTGTCCTCGGCGAACAGCGCCAACTGTGGGTCGTCGAACTCGCTGCGCTGACGCGCCTTCTTCTTGCGGGTTACTCGATCGGGTACCCGTCGGCCCTCAGCTCCTCCTCCACCAGCGGGGTGAGTCGGGGCACCAGGTGGTGGCGCGGGTGGGTGGGCACGGGACGGCCCTCCTCCGCGCGAGTCGCGAGCAGGTAGGCGGCTTTGACCCTGAACATCGCCGATCGTTGTGGCCACACCGTGTCGGCCAGATCCTCCACGGACTCGTTGGGTTCGGTCCGGTAGCGGACGTCGCGCCACCGGTCCTGCCAGCTCACCTCGGGACTGGGCCGGCTGACCGGCTCCGGCTGATCCTCGGCCGGTGTCGGAATCAGCGCGTACAGTTCCTGGCGCACGACCGCTTCCCTGGCGTTCTGCAGGGCTGTCTCGTGCAGGCCGACCGTGGTCTGGTGGTCGGGCTCCTGACCGGGGTGGGCCGTCCGCCACCGACTGATCGCGTCCTGCGCCAGGTCGATCGACAGCGCTGCGGCTTTGTTGTCCAGCCGCTCGGTCACCAGGTTGAAGAACGTCTCGGTCTGCTCGCTCGTCCAGCCCGTCGGCAGGCCGAGCTGCCGGTAGGCGGCCTGCACCGCCTCGCGCATCCATTGGCTGCTCACGCGCTTCATTATCCGATGCGTTGATGCTGAACAGATCCGGTTGCTGCTGGTCGCCCATAGCAGCCTCCCTACGGCCATACCGCTAGTCATGGATTTCTCCCTTACCTGCGGCATCGCCCTCATCGGGGCTGCCCGAATCTGGATCTGGCACGGCCCGCCGTGCCGGATCCCCCACTTCTGCTATGGAGACGTTGACACGGCTTAAAGCCTCATCGACGTCGGACAGAAGCTGCGCCACGCTCTGTGCCTGGCGGTTGAGTCTGATCTTGATTGCCTTCAACGTGTCTCGCAGCGCGTTGAGCGGCACGAGCGCGGGATGGGCGATCGCGGACCCGATCCGCACTGGGGCTCCCCCACGCAGCACGGTCAGCGCCGACCCGCGTTCCCACATCAGGAACCGGTCGATACGGTCGAGCGTCTCGGCGGTCGGCACGTACCCGCGTTGGCCCAACGTGGCCAGGGTCGAGCGTCCGGGGCCGCCGATCGCGGCAAACTTCGACTTGGTCATGTTCAGTTCGCGTAGCCGACGCTCGATCGCGGTGACCAACCCGCTGTAATCCCACTGGGCGGGGTCCTCGTTCGGGTCGAACAGGGTGTCGAGGGTGACCCCGGACCCTGCCTGCTCCTCGGGCAGGGTCGACTTCGGCAGCTGCCGGTACACACCGCGCTCGCGCGGCACCGGGTCGCCGCCGTGCAGAACCGCCCGGGCCGACCCGGGCTCCCACACCAGCAGGTCATCGAGTTTGGCGAGCGTCTGCAGGTTCGGGACACGATCCGCGTCACGCAGGCTGGTCAGGGTCGAGCGCGATAGGATTCCAAGCTTGGAGGCGCCAAGGAGGCTGAACCCCAGCTCCCGTAGACGAATCTGCATCTGCTGGGACAACCGTTTGACGTCGGGTTGCCCGCCGGATTCCGCGTCGAGCTCAACGGCCGCGATGATCGCCTCCCTGGGTCCGCTGCTCAACAGGACCGCAAAAGCCCTGATTGGTCCCAGATATTACATGCCTGACGCGCATACAGATAGGTCAACGTTGCGCAATCGTCAATCGCCTTCGCGCAACGGATTGATGTAGACCCAGGTGTGAGCAGGCCGCCGGGCGTCGTTTGTACGACTGGATGTCGCGGCTTAGCCTGCGCTGCGGGTTGCTGTTTGTGCCGCGTCGAGGATCTCGTCAACGATGGTGTGGTGGACCTTGTGGTAGCGCCCGATGGTGCTTGGCGGGGTGCCGGTGTCGTGCTGGGCCAACATCGCGGCAACGACTTCGGGATGCTTGGTCGTGGGGTGTCGTTTCATCCGGCCTTGGGTTACCCCGCTGTGGACAAGGGTCTTGGCCAGCGGCAGCCATTTCTGGATTCCAGTGTCGTCCACGCTGTCGTGCGCAGGTACGCGCATCTGGTGTGCGGATGTGCGGCTGGGGACAGCGGCCAGTGTGCGCGGGTCGCTGTGGGCGGGACTTGGCTGCCCAGGATCTGATGCGTCGCGGGCGTGCATTTGCGCGGGCCCTTCGGGCGCGCGCGGGTGCGCGATCTGCGTTGTCCTGGCCTGCTGCGGTGATTGTGATCCCGGTGGTTTCGGGGGCGTCGGGCCGGGGTCATGGTCAGGCGCCCCGCTCGGTGCGGGGTGCCCGTCGAGCCATGGTGAGGGTTGGCGGTGGGTGCACAGCTCGTGGGCATGATGCAGAACAGATAGGCGGGCCAGCATCTTGTCGCGCATCTGCGGGTCGTCGGCAACGTTGGCGGCCAAAAGTGCCCGCTGTAGGCGCGCTTCGCGCGACCACCGCCAGCGGCGGGGCATGCTGAGCTGCGCGGATCGGAATGCGGCGCGGTCGCGGGTGCGCTGTAGCGCATCGCGCTCGTCGTCGGCCAGGCCGAGCCGTGAGAGTATCCGTTCTCGCAATTCGTGGCCGATGCGGGCGAGAGTTCCTGTTCGATGGTGGCGGGCGCGAAGCTCCAGACCGAGCGCCAGGTGCAGCATGACCGCGCCGAGGACGGGCCCGAGGATCACGCGCGCGAGACCTTCCTCGAGGTCGCTCATCGCCCAGGCCATGTAGCCGGAGACGGCGCACATCGCCCACACGACCATGCGGAACGGTCCGGGGTGGCCGGAGCGGCGCACGTTGACAGCCATGCCGGCACCCGAAACGATCAGTGCCAGCTCGGCGACTGCGAACATGATGTACCGCTCGCCGCCGGCGGTGGGGATATTCAGAACGTCGTCGAAGAAGCGCCATGAGGTGTTGAGGCTGACAGGCAGGGTGGCCAGGGCAGCGACATAGCACGCGATGGTGACTCCCGACCCGCGCTGCGGCGCGCGCTCGGGTCCGACGGTGTCGACTGGGGGGCTGGACTTGGGCGCCGGGAAACGCTGGCGCGTGGGCTCAGCGGAAATGGTCATTGCGCTCTCCGGTGATCGAGGGCAGAGGACTTGCCACGCGGACTAACGAGCCCGGCCGCGCCACAACAGCACTATACCGGGTTTAGTGATCGTTGTCAGTTCGCGATAAGGCCTTCCGGAGCCCAGCTGCGGTGAGGCCGGCCTCGCGCTGCATTTCACTCCAGGTAGCGCCAGCGTCTTTGGCCTGGCGAATCGCCCTGTCCCGCAGCGCAATGTGGCGCGTGCGGTCCGCGTCGATCCGGTCGAGCTCTCCAGCCTGGGCGCGAACACGACGCAATGCTGCTGCTTTCTGGACTGCCATAACACCGGATACTTTACCCGGTTAAGTGCCGGTTCAGGGAGCGCTGCGAAACGCGCAGCACACCCGTCGATGCGCATTTGCGCGGCGCGCAGTCCGCGCAAATGCCCTGCCGGCGCGGCCGCGCCGCCGTCGGGCGGGACCTGCCGCGCACTCGATGTGCGCCGCGCATCACTGGTCATCGTCTGCCTTCCGGGGGGCTGGCTCGATTCGTGCCCCCCCGTGCACGTGCTGGCGTCATGCGCGCCGCGCGATCCCCGATTCCGTGCGCCGGTTGATGTGCGGCGCACACGCTGTGATGTCCACTCCCCCCCGCACTTGGTGTGCATGCTTGCGGACTGTAACCAGCCCTGCTGACGTAATCACCCTTCCCACTCCCCCGAGGGCGCGAATCGCGGGGGCAAGGGCCCACGAACCATTCGTCGGAGGTGGACCCGGATGCCCGGTCGTTCACCCACCGTCACGTCTTGATCCGAGCGATCTTGCTCAACGGGTCCACCCCGCCCACCCCCTGGGGCCGCGCCCGCGGCTCCCCAGGCCTCAGCGTTGAGTCCCCTCAGGGCTCGACTCGGCGGCAACATTGGGTGCAACATGGGCTGCAACATGTAAGTTCGGCCGGCGGACGCCGCACTCAGATGGGAGCAAGCCACGACCTGGGAAAACGCCACTGAACGGCCGTGGCGCCACGATCGCGGACTCCCCTATGTGAGGGGTGCCGTGCGGGCCTCTCGGCTGTGCGACGTGGCGCACAGCCTCGGTTTTACGGCCACGATTCCCCTGATCTGGCGATATGGCGCGCAACATCAGATACTGCCTTGGCGCACAACATGTCATGCAACATGGTGGCACACGGTGCGGCGCCACAGTGGTTCGGCGCTGCTAGGCGGCGCGGTGGCCTGGCGGTGTGGCCTGTGATGTACGGGTGGCTATGTTGTGCGCAGCGTGTGTGCGTCGCGTTTGCGCGGCATGCGGTGATGCGCTAGGGCACGGCGTTGGTGTCCGGCATTTTGGCGGGCATGTGTGGTGTGGCGGGTTTGTGCTGCGTGTCTGTGCGGATGGCCTGTACGGCATTGCCATCTGTGGTATTGTGAGCGCCAGCGAGTTGTGCTATCGCGCATAGTCGTGCGTCGCCGCACGGGTGGGTGACAGGGCGGGCAGGTGCGGTGCACAGCGACGGTGAGCGATGTTGCATGGCGACGCGGTAAGGCTGGTAGGTGTGGTGGTTTGATACGCCTCACACGCGGTGGATGGAAGGGGAGCTTCCTATGCAGGGGACGGCGGTGCAGCGAGGTGCGGGGTTGGAGCGTATCGGGCTGACGGGGTCAGCTCTGGACACGTTCTGCGTGGATGTGGGTGCCAGCCTGGATTACGTGCTTGACCTGTTTGATCGGCTCATCATCACGATCGCGGCGTGGAAGGGCGGGGTCGGCAAGACCGAGTTGGCCAAGGAGCTGGCATGGCTACTCGACGGGGTGCTGGTGGACCTGGACTGGGATGCCGGCGGCGCCACCCGGGCGTGGGGGTATCGCCACGAGACCCGCACGAATGCGCCGCTGTTGGACGCCTTGGAGCGGGGACGGTGCCCTCGTCCACTGTCGGGCCGTGGGATGCGTGCCGACCTGATCCCGTCGCACCCTGACTTCGCGGTCAACCAACCCTCTGGGCCCGATATGGCGGCCGCGCTGGAGAAGTGGTCAGCCGAGCTGAAACGCCCGCTGATCATCGACACGCATCCGGGCGGTGTCCCCTCCACGGTGGGTGCCGCCAGCGCCGCTCACGTGGTGGTAGTGCCGGTGAACCTGGAAACGCGTGCTCTGGCGGCGACCGAGCAGATGACTAGCGAGTTGCAGGGTGGGTATCCGCTGCTGTTGGTGCCCAACCGGGTTGAGGCCGCTCCCGAACCTGAGGTGCGCCGCTTGGAGAAAATCAGCACCACCTACGGCATCGAGGTGGGTCCGCCGGTGCGCAACCATCCATTCCTGAAACGTCGCAAGCTTTCAGGGGCGGTGTGTGCACCGGGCAAATCCGGGCAGGTTCCAGCTTCCTCCGCGAGGTTCGTCGCGGAGGTTAAAGACGTGGGCCGCACCGTGTTGACTCATGCGGTCCGGAACGCGATCGCCCAGCACCAGCAGGATGAGGAGGCGTTGTTGTGAGCGAGACTGCTGTCAACAGCGGTGGATTGAGCAAGCTTCGGGAGGGCAGGCAACGCAGGGCCGGACAGGTCCCGCCTCCGAGGCATCCCGCGGCGGCCCCTGCCACCCCACAGGACCAGGTGAGCGCCGAGACGACCGCCCCTGCTGCTGCGGCCAGCCCTGTGACGAGCCGCGCAGCTGCGGGTGCTGAACGGGGCGCCGTCCGTGACATTGCAACCCCACCTGACCGTGCAGACATCGAAGTGGCGGCGGGGGAGGGTGCGGCGCAGACCGTCGGGCGGCGACCGCTGCCGGATCTGACCATCGACTGGTCCGATCCGGTGATGCATGTGGTGCGCGCGACTCGCCTCAGTGTGGCCGGTTCGGTGTTTGATGCGTTCAAGGCGGCCGCCGAGCAGCCGGGCCAGCCTCCGCAGACGTCGCTGATCATGGCGGCGGTGAGCAGCCATCTGGCGCGGTTGCCTGAGTTGGTGTTGGCGCGGCGCCCGGATGAGCACACCGACTTCTCGTCGTTTTATCGGCGACCGACGGTTGCGAGCAGGAACAGGACTGACCCGCAGGTGGCGCTGTATATCCGCCCGAACGGTGGGGAGGATCAGGCGCTCAACCGCATTGTCAGTTGGGTCAACGCGATCATCACTGACGGACATCCCGGCCGGAGGGAGGCGTCCCGTTCGGAGATCGTCGCGGCGGCGTTGGCGGCCGAGTATGTCCCGAATCGCTGAACCGTTGGGATCGAACGAGCGCACAAGTGCCCCCAAGTCGACGACCCTGCCTGGGGGAACGCTAACTGGGGCAGTTTGGCACAACGTCTTCGATCGTCAGCTGAGCGTTCGTATTCGGATCGCGTCCGGTGTCGATGGAGACCTGCATCAGGCTGATGAACCCTCCCTCATTCGGGGTTTTCCCCTCAAAGTGGATCCATACCCATTTCAACCGCTCATGTGGCCAGTTCTGGCTGGGTTCGGGTGATTCCCGGATACATATGACCCTGATCGGTGTCCCGGTCGGCAACTGCCAGATGGGTGGGTCTGAAGGACCAGCGCCACTCCTTTGAGGCACCTGCGCGTATACGCGGATGTCGAGCGGTGAGAACGTCGTTCCGGGCAGACCGGGTTCACCTGCGGCGGTCTGGGCTACCGAGGCCGATGTGGAACGACCCGTCAACTCGCCGCCGACTCCACACCCCACCAAGCAACAAAACACTGCCAGACCAGTTACGACGGTTCCCGGACGCATGTTCAGGACTCCCACCCCTCCGCTAACTCACCGCTTGCGAAGATAACCTTAGTTAACAGGTGAGCACCGGTAGGCGCCGCCGGGCAAGCCCTCCCAGCGCCGGGGTACCGCTCCGACACTCGGGGCCGACAAGAGCCACTTCAACCTAAGTCGTCACGCCGACGCCGATTCGGGGACAACGACGGCGCCGAGCAGTTCCCACAGCAGGGTCAGCGCACGGCGCTCGATGATGATCGTGTCGTCGTCTTCGGTGTCGGGCGATGCGTCGTAGCCGGGTACCGGGGGAGGTCCGGTGGCCAGGACTGACTGCAGGTAGGCCGCGTGCACGGCGAGGGCGCGGTCGCGGCTGGGGCCGCGCAGGTAGGCCTCGTCGGCGGTCTGCGCGAGCAGCAGGTGATCTTGTACGTCATGGCCGTTGTCGAGCCACTGCTGCCAGACGTTGCGTTCCCTGCGGTAGCGCTCGATGCGGTCTTGGCGGGTGTCGTGGAGTCGGTGCTGGGTGGCGATGGCGTCGAGGGTGGTGTGACCTGGTCCGACGGTGCCGCGGCCGGTGACGGCGATCAGGCCGGTGATCTGCAGGTCGAGGATCATGGCGTCGCCGGTGCTGCGGGTGACCGCGGCCGCGGCGTAGATGTCGGTGCGTCCGGTGAGGCCGTGGTGGACCACGAGGTCGTGGATGCGTTGCAGCCGCCAACCCAGAATCTGCCAGGCGTCGTGTACGGGTTCGATGCGGATTCGCTCGGCCGCGCCGATGTCGACTGTGTCGGCTCCTTGGTTGGTCAGGGCGTAGGCGTCGGCGTCGCGACCGACGGCGCGGCGGGTCAGAATCAGGGGAGCGCCCACCCGGTCGCGCATGTCGCGCAGCACTTTCCACACCGCGTCGGCGGTCATCAGGCCAGCGGCCAGCGACAGGCTGCGTCCCCCCACGGCCACCACCCAGACGCCGTTGACTTGCTGGCCTGATTTCATTGCCAGGTAGGCCAGGGCCTGCAGCACCACCTTGACCGTCCATCGTTGTCGTCGGCCTTGGTATTCGGTATCAGCCCACCGGAAGGCGTATGCCAGCCACCGTCGCAGTTCCACGGGTCCGCTGGGTCCGCGTGTGGCTGGATTGGACCCTTTTTCTGTTGCCCCCCCCGGTGAGTTCTTCTGTAGCTTGTGCTGACGGTGTCGGTGAATGAGCACCATTTCGTAGTAGTGGTGCATTGCTTTGCTGAAGTCCCTGCTCAGGGCTTTGTCGGCGCGGTTGGCGTAGCGGTTGAACGCGGCGCCGAGACCGTGGTGCCAGGGGCCGGCTGGGGCGATGAGTGCGCGCAGATCGCTGAGGGTGTAGCCGCGGATCACGGCGTGGTAGATCACCGACATCCGGGCTTCGGAGTGGGTGGGCCAGGTGCGTCCGGCCGATCCGGTGGGGTCGCCGTGGGTGGCGTAGTGCAGCACTGGTGCCGGGATGGGGGCGCGGTTGCTGTGGGCGGGCGCTAGGCGCAGGTCCTCGCCGTCGCCGGTGGTGAACTGTGTCAGGGCCGGGCAGCTGTCGGGGGCTGTGGTGGTGTTGTCGGTGGGTCCCGGGGCCGGGGTGGATGGCCGTTTGAGGATGCCGAGGTGGGCGTAGAGGGTGGGGAGGAAGTCTGGGGTGGAGCCGTCGGCGATGGTGTTGAGGGCATCGCTGAGGCTGCCGAGGAGCTGGCGGTGGCCGCCCTGCTTGTCGAGGGTGCCGGGCAGGCTCAGGCATCCGGTGGCAATGTTGCCGTTGGGTGAGGTGTCCAGGGTCGGCAGATGTGCGGCCAGGACCGCTACCAGGTGTGTGATCTCGGTGTGGGTGGCGCTGGTGGCCGGCGCCAGCGGGCAGATGATGTGCATGCCGCCGTTGGTGGAGCGGTCGATGATCAGGCGGCCGCCGGCGGCTGTGAGCCAGTGGCGGGCGATGTCGACGTCACGCTGCACAGCGGCGGGCCCGCCGCGTGTGGAGTCGAAGTCCAACGCCAGGATGCGGGTGGTCGCGGCGTGTTCTGTGTAAAGGTAGACCGCTGCGGGTCGGCCCGGCAGTTTGCGGGTCAGCTGGCGGCTGGTGCTGAACTTGCCGGTCTTCGGGTTGTACAGGCGCATCGTGGTGCGCCCGGGGGCGCTCAGCAGCGGTGCCAGTGCAGCCCACACCTGGTCGGGAGTGGGTGAAGGTGGCACGTGGTGTGCCACGGCTACACCGCCCACCTGGGGGTCGGTGTGTACGGCACCCCAATCGTCGGGGTGCGCGAAAGGTCACGGTTTCTGCACAGACTCCGCGCCAATTCTGGAAAGAACCGCGGGTATGCGCTACCGTGAGACGAGTCGGTCAAGACAAGTCCCTTCGGGGAAACGGGTGCGGACCCGGATTCGAAGCGGCTAACTTCGAAACGAAACCCGAACGAGGCCCCCTAGCGGGGCCTTTGTTCATGTCGGGGTGGAAATCCGCACGCCAGCTATGTATTTGTCACATCTGCCCCCATTGGTCCGTCAAAGACGACGGGGCTGGGGTGTTCAGATCGCCAACGGCAGCTCCTCACCGCGCCCCGGCGCACCGGTGGGCAGGCCCGCGAGGTGGTTCAACTCCTCGAGGTCGAACCCGTATAGGTCGGTCATCAGATCGGGCATGCCGACGTGCTCGCACAGCACATCGCCGAGGTAGCGGCCCATGGAGATGCCCATCATCGCGGCACGGGTTCTGACCACGTTGTAGACCTCACGCGGGGCGATGGCCTTGACGAAGCTGGGGGCCCGTAGCGCTTCGACGTAGGAAGCGCGTCCCAGATCCGGGGCCGCCGGGGGCAGCATGCCCAGATCCAGGCCGTGCAGTTCGCGGACGAGATGGTCGAGGCCGACGTGCGTCGACACCACGTCTCCGGCGTACTGCGCCACCGCAATGTTCAGCAGTGCGGCGCGTTCCCGGACCAGGGCGCAAACGGTCGGGTGTGGTCGGGCCATGATCTGGGCCCGATCACCCTTGTAGGTGCTGCGATGGCGACGGTGCATCTCCATAACAGGTGACCCTTTCACCTCGGAACCGATTTACCCTGTAAGTGGGTTCGGCGTGTCTTGCGCATTCCCCTTGCGCGCAATGAGACGTACAGTACACAATGGAGCAGTTCGTGAACATGTTAAGCACATTCGGCGGGCACGAGAGAGGCACACACTGTTATGAGCGCTGATCAGATCAGTCTGGACCCCGAGGCCGCGGCCGCCCTGGCCGACCGCTGGGACACCTACGCCGACGAGTTGGCGCAATACCTGGCGTCGACACAGCCCGACATCGAGCAGTTGAACAACCAGTTGGGGCCGATCTATTCGGCGTTCATCCAGGCCAAGGCCCTGGAAACGACCGAACGCGGTCTGAGCTATGAGCGCGTCATTGCCTGGGCGCGGGCGCACGCACAGAAATTGCGCAATCATCGGACGGGATTCGAGGTCGCTGACGACGACACCGCCCGCGCCATCGACGCCGCGGTGCAGATCTGACCTCACGGGCGTGAGGGGCCGTCGGGCTGGGGTTGAACCGGGAAGGGGGTGGGCGTGGTTAATATTTCGTTCGAGCCACCGGCCCTGGTCGCCCATGGTCGCGAGTTGCAGGACGGCGCGGCCGGGCATGCACCCTCCTGCTCGCTGTGCCAGCCGGCAGCCCCCGACCAGGTGTCGACCGCTGTGGCCGGGTCGTTCACCGCATGGGCCACGGGGCTGGAACTGCTCATCGCGCATTCGATGGCCCAGCGCGCGGCCGGCGGAATGGCCGTGACCACCACCGGGGTGGCACTGGACCAGAGCGACGTCGATGCCGCCTCGGTGATCTCGAGCTATGGACAGGCCCAGCCGTCCTCGTCGGTGCCTGTCTTGCCCACCGTGCCTGGCCAGATGCCGTCGTTGCCGGCCGCCCCGGCAGTTCCGGCCGCGCCCGCACCGATGGCGGCTGAAACCTGGTCGGCGTTCATCCACGGCGGGCCGGGATCGGAGCCGCTGCGCACGCTGGCGAGTCAGTTCCGCACGCTGGCAACGGAGTTGGACACGCAGTCCGGTGACACCAAGCGGGCGGCCCAAGGGGTCGACGCGAACTGGAACGCAGGCAACCAGCCCGCAGGCCGCAACATCTCCGAGCACGCCTCGTGGTTGGCCGAGGCCGCGAACTATGCCCGAACTTTGGCCTCCTCCGCGGAGTCGGCGGCCAGCACCGTCGACAACGCCCGCACCGCCACCCCGACACCGGAGACGTTCAAGACATTGCGCGACGAGTACCGCACCGCGCTGCAGAAGTTCAACGCCAGCGCGGGCGTGATCAATGAACCGTTGGTGGTGGCCCAGGCCAACATCTCCACCGCGCAGGCTGAGGCCGTGACGGCACAGACCACCTATGCGGCGGCCGCCAACACCGACACGGTGACCGTGCCGCCGCCACCGTCGGTGCCCCCGCCGATCGTGGGGGGCACACCCGGCACCGCCAATCCTGAGCACAACGAGTCGACCACCGAGGCTGACAAAAAGAAGGACAAGCCCGAGCCCACCACCGAGGAGGTCGAGGACGGACCCGGGGCTGGCAATCCGGGCACCGAGGGTGATGCGCAAACCAACCACGCGCCCGATCCGACAGCACAGCAGACGGGCGACATCGCGGCCGCCGAGCATGGGGATCTTCCCAGTGAGCCGACGGCCGCTGATTCTGCGCTGACTCCGGCTACCGATGCGACCGCCAACACTGCGGGCACTGTCCTGGGCTCGATTCTGGGTGCGGTGAGCCAATCGGCGGGCGGCGGTTCGCCGATGATGCCCGGTGGGGGAGCTTCTCCGCTGTCGGCGCTGTCGGGGATGCCCAGTCTGGGTGGCCTGCCCAGCACCGGCGGTGAGGGCTTGCCGTCCCCGGAGGACACGGGCTTCGACGACGTGAGCCCAAGCGAGCTGGGCACCACCCCGGCCAGCAGTGGCGGCGGCGGCGGCAGCGGGGGCGGTGGCGGTTTACCTGCTGGTGGCCCGTCGAGTTCGGTGTCGGCGGCCGCACCCGGTGCTGCGATCGCTCCAGCGGCCGGTACTGCGCCGGCGGCGTCGACCCCCGCAGGCGCCGCGACCGGTAGGCCGATGATGGGTGGCATGTATCCGCCGATGATGGGCGGCATGGGGGGCAACAACACCCCGGAGAGGGACCAAGACCTACACCCCGATAAGCGGGTCGTGCATCGCGACCACGCCAACACCGAGCCGGTGTTCGGGGAGTTGGAACAAGTGAGGAAGCGTCCTGGCCGGCGTAAGTCGTCCACGACTCAGGAGGAGACCGGTGACTTCTCTGACGGATGAAGCCGCCAGCTTCTTTTCACGCGGCGTGCGCGTGATGGGCCAGTCCAGCCCGCAGGATGTTACGTGCGGCGTGTTGGTCGGCCGGCGCGGTGTGACCGCAGCGTTGGCAGACGAACACGGCTTGGGTGACGCGGTTCTCGCGCGCTGCATGCCCACAGGCCTCGCAGCGGTCGGAGGTGTGCCGGGGGTCGACCTCAATCCATGTGCGTCCAGCGTCTTCCGCTTTGGCGCGCAGTATCGAGACGAACTGGCCCCAGCCAGCGTCACTGATCGATCGGTTGAGCCCGGTCTTCGCCCGGGCACCATTCGGCAGAAACTGCCCCGGATTGTCCGGGTCAGGTTTCGGCTTCGGCCGGCGCAACATGTTGGTGATCTTGAGGTCCTCCACCACGAGCAGGTCATAGCGTGCCACCAGTGCACGCGCTTGTTTGTGGTGAAAGTCTTTGCGCCGGTTGCTGATCTTGCGGTGCCGCGCCCCAACAGTTTCCCGTTTACGGCGCCGGTTGTTCGATCCGCGCTTGGCCCTCGCCAGGCGCTGCTGGGCGGTCTCCAACCGGTCGGCCGCCGCGTGCGCCCACCGAGGATTGGGCACGCTGGTCCCGTCGGACACCGTCGCATACGTCACAATGCCGACATCGACACCGGCTTGGGAGCCGGTGGCCGGCAGCGGATTCGCAGGCACGTCATCACAGGAGAGCACGAGCATCCAGCGCCGTCCCTGGCGTTTGATCTGGATCGTCTTGACGCGGCCCTCGACGCGGCGGTGCACACTGACTTTCACCGTGCCGACGCCCTGCAGATACACCCGGTTCTGCTCGGGGTGCCAGCGCGCCCCGTCGCCGTCCTTGGGCCACTCCACCGAATCGAACCGCGCCGACCCTTTGAAGCGGGGGTAGCCGGGCGTCTGCCCGGCCTTGACCCGTCGGAAGAACCCGGAGAACGCAGTGTTCAGCCGCCGCAACGTGGCCTGCTGGCTGGAGAACGACCACACCGCCTGATCCGGGCGAGCACTGCGGATCTCAGTCAGCTGCGCCGACTGATCCCCGTAGTTGATCCGGGTCTTGCTGTGCGACCAAGCATCCCGACGCTCCTGCAGGGCAGCGTTGTACAACTCCCGATGCCCATCCAGACACGCCGTCAATGCCACATGTTGACGGGAGGTCGGCCGCAGCCGGAACACATACGCCCGCCTCACAACACACCGCACCGAGGAAAGCGAGGGGTCACCATGACCGCACCATATGCAACGAGACCGACAAAGCCCACCAACTCGCGCTGGTCACGTGCTCCGATTCCCCCAACGACTAACGCCACCGTTCCCCTCGGAGCCAACTGATGGCGACAACACCGATTAACCCGGCCGCCGAGGCGGCGTTGGCACCGCTGAACACGATGCTGGATGCGATCTACGCCTGGGATGAGGAGACCGACGCATTCCTGTCGAGCACCAGCGACGACGAGGACATTATCGTCGTCCACGACTCGCGGGGACGGCTGCTTGACCTCGACGTTCGCGAGGGCCTGCAGCAGGAGTTGACGATCGGCGAACTCAACGACCGCATCAGCGACGCATTGGCGCAGAACGCCCGCAGCGCCGCCGAGGGCCTTGATGCCATCTCACAAAAGCTGTTCGACGAGTGCGCCAAGATCGCTTCACCCGAACTGCTCCAGCATCCGGTGGCTAACCAGCTAGCTCAAGCAGTGCACAGCCCGAACACCCTACGGAGGCAATAGAAATGCCCGCAGTCACACCATCGGGACAGTCAGCCGACAACATCCAGCTCGAATCCTTCGCGTTGCGGAAGTCTGACGCCAATACCGCAGCATCTACGGCATCGTTGAGTGCGGTCACTGCTGGAGACGCCAGCGAAACTGCAGCAGACACCGCTGCCGGGTCCGCTCCCGATCCTGTGAGCGCAGCGATCACTGCAGCTATGAGCACGTGGCCGACCGAGCTGGCAGCACTCCAATCCATGGACGCGGCCATCAGCGAGGAGATAACAGCAACGGGCGCAACGTGTGTCAGCACGTTGGAGGCCGAAGACCAGAAGTCCGCCGCCACCATCAAAGCGGCCATCCCTGGATCCCCGTTCTATACCGTCTGACCAGCTTTTACATGCCACGGCGGCGGTGACGAGCGGTAGACTCTAGGCATCCAGACGATACGCAGGGAGACAACATGAGCCACCCCATCACAACCGGGCCTGGCACAGGACGCCCACACGACGCCGGCTATCAGCCACCTCCCGAAGGGGCAGGGTATCAACCCGCCCCCGAAGGATGGGGCTATCATCCGGTTGCTCCGCAGGGAGCTGCTGCTGGCGGCAATGGTTACCAACCAGCGCCTCGAGCTACCGCCTACCAGCCTGCACCTGATCCCGGATACGTTGGCGCCCCTGCACCCGGCGCTCGACACGCACTCCGCAAAGGTCTCATTGGCGCTATCGCAGCAACTGCCCTGATTGCAGCAGGCTTAGGGGCTGCTGTGGGCACCATCGCCGCTACGAAAGCGGCCGGGACGAACACCGTTGTGACGCAGCAGGTTCCGCCCTCATCTGGCGATGACCATGGTCAAGATGTGGTGTTGTGCACGAAGTACGCGATCGTCAATGCGACCATTCCGAACCCTGACACCAAGGGGATGGACCTCATGCCCGCGGCTGCCGCACTTGAGATTGCGCTAGCCGAAAATCCTAACGCAAGCGAGCCTGTTCGGCAGGCAGTCCAGGAAGTGGTCGACACTTTCTACTCCGCAATGGCGGGCTACGGCAAAGTGAGATCTCGGGGACTGGCGGAGATGCCGCCGCGGTACACCGCTGAAGGTGCTGGTCAAGCCTACAATCGCGCCTGGACAGCCTGCGGCCTTGACCAGGAGTAGGTGGGTTACGAGAGGGTCCACATGCCGTCTGCAGGATCGGTAGGTAGCTCGGGGGATATTCCACGTCCCCCAGGTGTCGGTGCGGCTATGGCGATTGGCGAGTACTGGCCGTCTATCAGTGAGACCGCAATACAGTCAGTCGCAGATTCTCAGCGATCTGCGGGGGCCGCGTTCTCAACTCACGGTGACAACATCCACCAGGAGGCTGCGAATAGCCTGAACGTTCTTCAGGGGCAGGCTGGTAATGCGCGTGTCTCACGCTTGACGGAGATGCGGAACCAGGCCTGGGACTCCGCGGAACACCTCGTCTCTAAGGCCACGACTGCCGAATCGTATAAAAGTACAGTCGTCGGTTTGAAGATGACGCTCACGGCGATAGGCGATGCAGCGCAACGGGAATGGGAGAATGCGCAAGCGGCGAAGGTGTCCTTCTCGGCCGCGACGTATAAGGGTGAGGCAGCCACGGCTGTGAGTAACGCGCTGGGGGAAATCGCGGCTGCGCCACCTCCTCTCCCCACCCCAGGAGAGGACGCGAATACCGACAACGGGGTGACGCCAGCAAGCAATGAAACGGGCGACAAGCCAAGGGTTCCTTCTGAGGAACCGGACGACACCGTAGAGAAAACGGCCGCAGATGCGGCGACGCCCGACGAAGAACGAATTCCGGGGACTGGGGCAGAGGACCTCGCCAGCGAGGTACCGACCGACATGCCTGCCAACGGTGCCGATGTGGTTCGGAGTCCCGAGAATCCATTGACAGAACTGCCGACGCCCGTGTCCACTCCGTCTGGCGTCGGTCTTCCGACTACGGGGATGCCTACAACAGGTTCAGCAGTAGGCAATGCGGGTAGCGGTATGGGCGGTTTGCGTCCGCCGCAGATGCCGTCGGGTTTGAGTTCGTTGAGTGGGAGTCCGTTGAGTGGGAGTCCGTTGAAGGAGGCGGCGACGGCTCCTGCCTCGTCGATGTCGGATGCGTTGAGCAGTAGCCCGTTGTCGAGTAATCCGTTGTCGAGTGCGGCGAGTAATTTCCAGTCGGGTTTGGCGTCGGGGATGGGGGCTTCGGGTGCGGTGCCCGCGACGCCGTCGCCGGCGTTGGAAAAGTTTGCGGCGCAGCATCCTTCGGTGACTTCGGTCGCTGCTCCTGGGCAGCAGGCGCCGGTGGTTCCCGCTCAGGGGGCGGCTGCGGCGGCTGCACCGAGTGCTCCGGCTCCTGTTGGCGGTGGTGGCGGGGGTATGGTGCCGCCGGTCGGAAGTGGTGGTGGTGGTTTGGCGCCGTATGTGCCGCCTGGTGGTGGTGGTGGTCCTTTGCCGCCGCCTGGTGCGGGAACGATGCCGGCGTCGGCTCAGCCTGCGGCTCCTGTCGGCGCGGCGCCGCAGCAGGGCGGCGGTGCGGGGGCTCCGCTGGTGGCTGGCAGCGGGGGTGCCGGTACTGGTGCGGCACTGACGGATTCGGAGCCGAGCGCGGATCTACTGTTGGCGCGGCGGGTTCTGGATGGATTGGTTCGCGGGACAGAGGTCCGGGAGGACCTGCTCAATGGCGGGTTCGTGCAGTGGGCGGTGTCGGTGGTGCAGTTGCCTTCGGGTCCGTCGGTGTCGATTGCGTCCAGCGTAGGCGGGGGCGCCTATGTGCCTCCTGGGGTCTTTATTCCGAACTCGGCGCACCTGGCGGTGTTCGATGAGCTGCTCCCTTTGAATTGGGCCACTCGGTTCATGGGCGTTGAGCAGCCGACGTCGTTGCTCGCGGCTCATGCCGAAGAGTTGTCTGAGCATGTTGCGGGGGCTCGACGGTCGGCGTTGGTGACCACGGAGTTGGGTGTTGCTCGGCCGGTGGGGTGGCCTGATTTCGAGTCGATCCGCGCGGTCGAGATCCTGCACAGTCCTGGTGAGGCTCCGAGTGTGGGCGGGGGATACGTTCACCGGTTGATGACGGTGGATCGTCCGGCTTGGGCGAAGGTGCAGACCATCTTGCAACAGGGTCTGGGGCTGCAGGCCGCTGGGGCGATCACTGAGGCGGTGCTGGCCGCGGCTGCGCAGACGCCGAGTCCGTTGGCCGGGATGGACGGCCAGGAGTCACGGCTGATCGAGCAATACGACGTGGATCATGTGTTGGAGCCGTTGCGCAGCCGTACCGCCGTGGACTGGGACGCTCACTACCGCAACGTGATTGAGCGGCATAATTCTGCGGTGCTGCATCCGAGCATGGCCGGAGCGGTGCTCGACGCTGACGATTCCGAGGTGTCGCGGGCTTCGCAGCAGGTGTATGTGCACTTCTACAGGGCGGGCCTGGTGATCGAGCTGCTGAGGTGTTGGCGTGTTCAGCCGCCGTCTCTGCCTGATCTGGTCTACTGCGCCAAGATCGGCGGGTTTGGCCATGTCGTCGATGCGGTGCTGGCGCCGCGGCCGAAGACCGCGGGGACGCCCAGCTGACCGACCATCCCCCAACAGAATTGTGCCTGATGTGTTCACCCGTTGCATGAATATGTGTAATATGTCCAGCAGTATGCGGGTCAGGTGACGTGGGTGTGTGGCCGGAAGGGGAACCGTGACGGAGCAGGAGGCTGCTGAGACGGCCGGTGATCTTGGCGAGCAGGTTGCGGCGACGGCTATCTCCGCGAAGCGCACGGTGTTTGTGCAGGTCAATGGCCTGGGTTTTGTGTGTGGGGTGGTGTTGAAGCCCGACGCTCGGAACTGGGATTCGGTGACGTTGAACAATCGTGTCCGCAAGGTCGCCGCCGTCGCTCATGACCGGTATTTGGCCAATCTTGGCATTGTTGGGACGTGTCCGACGCTTGACGCGGTGGCTGCCGACGAGCGTGCATTGAACTTCTAGTTACTAGGGAGAGTTGCATGTCGTGGGACATTGTTAGCAAAGCTGCCGAGACGGTGATCACCAACGCGATCATTGGGATCACCAAGCTGGCGCCGCTGCTGCCGTTGTCGCCTGGCCCCGACACTGAGGGTGACGGGCCAGAGAACGGGGGCGGGGGCGACGCCCCGACTGCGCCTGAGGTGCCCGGTCAGCCGTCGCCGACGCCTCCTCCTCCGGCGCCTCCGGTGCCGCCGGAGGAGGCTGAGGGGCCTGCTGCTGAGGCGGCCAAAGAGGAGGCTCGACGTGTGGGCGAGATGCTGGAGCAGCTCGTGGAGCTCGACAGTGCGGGGATCAGCGCTGAGGAGGTGGCGGCTGCGGGTGAGGTCGGCCGCCAGGAGCTGGAGAACATCCGCGCCGATGTGATGGCCAAGATCGAGCAGATGAAGGCTGACGGGGCGCTGTACACCGTTGAGGGTCAGAAGGCGTTGATGGATTTCGTCAAGACCCGTCTGGAGGAGGCTCGAACGGTCATCGAGAAGGCCGCGGCCGACTCCGAGGACAAGGCGGCGGTGTCGCAGGACAACGCCACCCGGTACAGCGACGTGGGCACTGCACCCGACAGTGCAGACGGCGGCGGCGCCAATGGCGCTGCTGTGGAAGCTGATTCGGCGCAGGAGGAGGCTCAGACCGCCCCGGCTGGGATGTTGGGTCAGCCGGGTTTGGGCATGGGCATGCCGATGGGGGGCGGGATGCCGATGGGGGGCATTCCTGGGTTCGGCGGTGGTGGCGGCGGATTGCCGGGCTTCGGCGGCGGCGGGGGGCTACCCACTGGGTTTATGGACCCGCTGGCCTCGACGCTGGCAGGGTTCAGCGATCAGCAGCCTGCTGAGGAAGCTGGCCCGGACTTCACCGACGACGAGGCGAGCCCTGCCGAGGAAGCTGGCCCGGACTTCGCCGAGGACGAGGCCGCGACCGAGTCGGCATCCGAGAGCGAGAGCGACAGTGATTCCGAGGAGGAGTCGGCGCAGACTCAGGCCGCTGGCGCGGACCAGGAGGGGCAGCAGGCCGAGACGGTGGAACCGGCGACGAAGTCGACTGATGTGCAGTTGCCCGACAACTCGGTGACTGAGGCGCGGACGCCGCAGGGCGCGGAGGCCGTGCGCTCGGCGCTGGGGGGCACTCCGGTGGCCGAGGCGTGGCAGCAGGCTGCGGGTGTGACGCTGCCGCCGGCGGGCACTCCGGTGACCGATCCGGTGCCCCCGACGCAGCTCAAGGCGGGGGATGTGGGCATGTGGAAGGACCATTTGGTGATGGCGTTGGGCGACGGCAAGGTGCTGGTGTCCGGGCAGGTGCAGCCGCTGGAGAGTGTGAGTTCGGGCCCGGACTTTTTGGGCTGGTTCGATCCGACTGCGGCAAAGGCGGGCTCACCGGCCCCGGCACCGGCCGCTGACTGATTGACGAGAGACATGACCATGATGACCCCGCCGAAGACGCACTGAGATGTGTGGGAACGGGTGCGCGGTAGGAGTGTCGGTAGACGGGTTTGTGCGTGCTGCTGGTGGGGTGATGGGTCAGGCGCGGGATGGTTTCGGTACCGGGGTTGGGGTGTTGTTGCCGGTGGCGCCGTTGGGTCCGGCGCCGCCGCCGTCGATCACTCCCGGTGAGGGTCAGGCCGCTGATGGTCAGCAGGATTCGGCCGTCGAGCACCACAACTCGACGGCTGCGCTGGATGCCCTGGATGCCACCGGCCGCGCCGAGTTGGATGCGGCGGGGGCCTCGGCGTCGGGGGGCCGGGGGAACATGGAGTCGATCATCGCTGCGGCGGTGGCCGACGTGCAGGCGCTGGGGTTGAGTACCAACACTCCGGAGGGCAAGCGGGCGTTGATCGCCGCGATTAAGACTCGGTTGGAGGAGACTCGCGGCACGGTGCAGACCGGTGCTGCTGAGGCGGGCACGCACGCGGCCTCAGCCAACGCTAACGCCGCCGGTTACGGTGACGTCGCGGGTCTGACCCGCCCTGCGGGGATGGGCGCAAATCCGTTGGGCGCCATGCCGATGAGCGGCGGAATGCCGATGGGTGGCGGTGGGATGCCCGGTTTCGGTGCACCGCTATCCGGGTTGAGCGGGCTGACCGCCCCTTTCACCCAAGCAGCCAAACTGACCGGCAGCAACGGCAGCCCCGCCGCGGGCACGGGCGGGTCGAAGTCAGCGGTGTCGCAGGCAGCGAAGATCCCGCTCAGTGCTGTGCGGTACGACCGGCAGAAGTTCCCGGCGGGCAGGGATGCCTATCGGGGATACATCAGCGAAGCGCTTGACGTGATGGGCGTTGACGACCCGAGGGCTCGGGCACGATGGATGACCGGGTTGATGACCGCTGCAGCGCGGGAGTCCAGCTTCAATCCGTTGGCGGTCAACACCTCCGACATGAACGCCACGCGGTTGGCCGGCTCGGCGGCGGACGGGTTCCCGGCGGGTTCGTCACGCGGCGGTGTGCAGACGATTCCGGAGACGTTCGCGAGCTTTCACCAGCCTGGTACGGCGACGAACATCTATGAGCCGGTGGCCAACCTGTGTGCGTCGATGAACTATGTGATGAGCCGCTACGGGGTTGATCCCAGCGGGTCGAATCTGTCGAAGGTTGCGCAGTTCAACCCGAACTCTGCAGGCGGTGGTTACTGATGTCGGTGGAGGGGTTTGTGCGTGCTGCTGGTGGGGTGATGGGTCAGGCGCGGGATGGTTTCGGTACCGGGGTTGGGGTGTTGTTGCCGGTGGCGCCGTTGGGTCCGGCTCCGCCGCCGTCGATCACTCCCGGTGAGGGTCAGGCCGCTGATGGTCAGCAGGATTCGGCCGTCGAGCACCACAACTCGACGGCTGCGCTGGATGCCCTGGATGCCACCGGCCGCGCCGAGTTGGATGCGGCGGGGGCCTCGGCGTCGGGGGGCCGGGGGAACATGGAGTCGATCATCGCTGCGGCGGTGGCCGACGTGCAGGCGCTGGGGTTGAGTACCAACACTCCGGAGGGCAAGCGGGCGTTGATCGCCGCGATTAAGACTCGGTTGGAGGAGACTCGCGGCACGGTGCAGACCGGTGCTGCTGAGGCGGGCACGCACGCGGCCTCAGCCAACGCTAACGCCGCCGGTTACGGTGACGTCGCGGGTCTGACCCGCCCTGCGGGGATGGGCGCAAATCCGTTGGGCGCCATGCCGATGAGCGGCGGAATGCCGATGGGTGGCGGTGGGATGCCCGGTTTCGGTGCACCGCTATCCGGGTTGAGCGGGCTGACCGCCCCTTTCACCCAAGCAGCCAAACTGACCGGCAGCAACGGCAGCCCCGCCGCGAAGCTGGCTTCGGCGGCAATTCCTGGTCTGGACACCAGCGGGCCCGGGAAGGCCAGCGAGCGCGGTCTGCAGCAGTACACGAAGTTGATGAACCGGGCGATCTCGAACGCGTTCCCGGAGATCGAGGAAATCGGCGGTTGGCGGCAAGACGCGCTGAAATGGCACCCCGACGGGCTGGCGCTGGATGTGATGATCCCGAACTGGGACACCGCCGAGGGGCGTGCCTTGGGTGATCGGGTGGTCAACTTCTTGATCCGCAACCAAAAGCCGCTGGGCCTGGACCACATCATCTGGCGACAGCAGATGATCCAACCGGACGGTAGCTCCTCGAGGATGGACGATCAGGGCAACGCCACACAGAATCACTACGACCACGTTCATGTGGCGTCATTGGGCGGGGGGTACTGAAGTATGCAGGAACCGAAGCGCACCCATCGGGCCGAGCGGCGCCGCGGCGGGACCGGATTGACCTACGCCTCTTTGGAACAGGTTGCGGCGTGGCGGTTTCTGTGGCACCGCATGGCGGTGGCGGTCGCTCGCCATTCAGTGCGACTGGTGCATGATCCGTCGAAGAATTACGGGGCGGCGGCCACAGTCGGGGTGGTCATCGCCGCGTTGGCACTCGGGGTGTGCTTTGTGCTGTCGTGGCTGAAGCCGGTGGGCCAGATCGGTAATTCCAAGCTGGTGGCTGACCGCGGCAGTGGGGCACTGTTCGTCGATGTCAACAACACGATGCACCCGGTGTTGAATCTGGCGTCTGCCCGGCTGATCCTCGGCCAGGACGCTTCCCCGACGCTGGTGCCAATGGCGCAGATCGAGGAGCGGCCGATCGGTCCGGCCGTCGGCATCGTCGGGGCTCCGAATGATTTGACTGCGCGTACTCCCGCCGACACCGGGTGGGGGTTGTGCGATAAGGCCGGCACTGCGGGCACTTTGGCGACTCCTCGGGTGACCGCGCTGACCGGACAGTCCGAGTTGGGGGATTGGGCGCACGAGATGGCCTCACCGGATGCGGTGTTGATGACCTACGGCGGTAGCGTCTTTTTGGTCACCGATGGGCACCGCTCGCAGCTCGATCTGGCCGACAAGCCGGTGATGCTGGCGCTGGGGCTGCAGGCGGGCAATCTTCGGCCCACTCCGATGTCGCGGGCACTGTATGAGGCGTTGATTCCGACCGCACCGCTGCGGGTGCCCGACGTGCCCTCCCCGGGAGGCCCGGTCGGGTATGCCGGGCCTGGGCTGGCGGTGGTGTCGGGGTCGGTGGTCAAGTCGCGCAGTGCTGCCGGCGACGACCAGTTCTTTGTGGCACTGCCGGCAGGGCTGCAGATGATTCCGGAGACGGTGGCGCTGATGCTGCACAACGCCAATGTGTCTCGGCAGGGTCGGGTGCTCGACGTGGAGGCTCCGATGGTTGCGGCCGCTCCGCAGGCCGTCGGCTTCGATGTGTCGGCCTATCCCAACGGGCCGGTGAAGCTGCTGGACAAGGCCGCCGAACCGGTCACCTGCGTGATGTGGCGCAAGGATTCGGGTGCACCGCAGGCGACCGTGACCACGGTGTCGGGTCGGCGGCTGCCGATCGCCCAAGGCGAGGAGTCGCGGGTCATCAGGATGGTGTCGGCGCAGGCGGGCCAGCAGTCAGCCGACGAGGTGTATCTAGGGCCGGGCAGCGCGAACTTTGTCCAGGTGACCGGTGTCGAACCTGATTCCGGGCGTAGCGAGTCGGTGTGGTGGATCGGCCACAGCGGTGTGCGCTTCGGCATCGAAACCTCTGACAGACAACATGATCCGCTGCGCGCACTGGGATTGTCGGAGGTGACGCCGACCCCGGCGCCGTGGGCGGTGGTGCGTTGGCTTCCGGCCGGCCCGGCGTTGTCGCGGCAGTCGGCGATGGTCGAGCACGACACCTTGGGCGCCAACCCGGCGGCCGCGCCGATGAACGAGAAAGGCACACGATGACGACGAAGAAGGGTTACGACAAGGAGAAGCCGGCGGCGCCGATCCTGCCGGAACGCACCGCCACGATGCCCGAGATCGGCGAGATCACGCGGCCGCCGCAGCAGCGGCCCCCCGTGTGGGTGTGGGTGCTGATCTTCGTGGTCGCGGTGATCGTGTTGCTGGTGATCATGATCCGAACCGGCGCCCGCTCGATCGGCCTGGGCGGCATGTTCATCATGCCGATCATGTTGGTGTCGATGTTGATGATGCTGCGCAACCGTGGCGGGGGCACCAACGAGAAAACCAAGCCTGCGGCGCTGGCCCAGACCAGGCTGGACTACATGCGCAGTCTGGATGAACTGCGCGAGGACGTGACCGTCGGCGCTCAGGAGCAGGCCGCCGAGATCGCCTATCACCATCCCAATCCCTGCAACGGTTCGCTGCTGACCATGGTCGGCACGGGCCGAATGTGGGAGCGTCGACCCACTGACCGCAATTTCGGGCATGTGCGGCTGGGGCTGGGGGTGACCCGGTTGCGCACGATCATCAACCCGCCGCAGAAGGTGCCGCCCCCGGAGTACCGGGAGACTTCGACGGCTATCGCGGCGCGCGATTTCCTGTTGGCGCAAAACGTGGTGCACGACGTGGCACGGCCACTGCACCTGTTCGACCAGATGGGGTGGGCGTTCTTCGCCGATGAGGCCCAGCGCGCGCTGCTGCAGGGGACATTGCGGGCGCTGGTGTGCCAGTTGTGTGTGTTCCATGGTCCCGACGTGGTGCGGCTGGCGATCATCAGCGACGACCCGCAGGCGTGGGAGTGGGCGAAGTGGTGGCCCCATGTCGCTGATCCTGAGCTGGTCGACGCCTGTGGGCCGGTGCGGATGATCTACAACGATGTGGGGGAGTTCATGGAGCGCTTCGGGGACCAGTGGACAAGTCGGCCAGCGTGGTCACCACCGATGGAGGGACAGCCCCGCGCGGAGGACCATTGGGTGATTGTGGTGGACATGCCCGGCGCGAACTGTTCACCGTTGTTGGGCACTACCGGCTACGCCGGGGTGGCGGTGGTGGAGGCCACCAACGACTACTTTTCGTCGCTGGCGACGTCGGCGACGGCGATGAAGTTCGATGCGGTGGGAAATCTGTTGCGGGCCAGGGAGGTTGTCTAGACATGGTGCGGGTTTCGCCTTTGGCTGAGGAGGGGCTTGCCTTCGCGGCGACGCCGGACGTGATGCCGCTGGTGGAGGCTGAGGTGTTGGCCCGCGCGGTGGCAGCGTGGGAGCCGCAGGATGCGGCGACCCGGTTTGTGGCCGAGCGGGCTGCCGACGCGCGGGCGGGCCAGGATTTCCTTGACCTGTTCCAGATCGAGGACGCCCGGGTGTGGGATCCGAGCACGCTGTGGTCGCAACTGACCACCACTACGCGTCTGCGTGCCCCGGTGGGTAAGAATCCGGCCACCGGTAAGACGGTGTGGTTGGACCTCAAGGAGGGCGCCGAGGGCGGGATGGGTCCGCACGGCATGCTGACCGGTCAGATCGGTTCGGGTAAGTCCGAAACTCTGGTGTCGTTTTGCTTGGCGATGGCGATGCTGCACCCGCCGGAGGTGCTGCAGATGATTCTGGGCGATTTCAAGGGTGAGACGGCGATGATGAAGCTGGCCGACATTCCGCACTGTCAGGGTGTGGTGTCGAACCTGGCTGAGTCTGCGGCGCGGCTGGATCGTTTCGAGGACATGATCAACGGCGAGACCGGGCGGCGCGAGGCGATCCTGAAAGCCTCGGGGTACAAGGACGTCCGCGACTATGAGCGGGCGCGGGCCACGACCCGCCCGGATTTGGAGCCGTTGGGGACGTTGTTCATCGTGCTCGACGAGTTCAGCGAGCTGTTGCGGATTCGGCCTCGGCTGGCCGAGACCTTTGACGTGGTGGCCCGAAAGGGACGCGGCCTGTGGATGCACATCCTCAATGCCTCACAGCGCGTGGAGTCCGGTCGCATGGCCGGCATGATTGCCCAGCAGACGTACTCGATCGGGTTGAAGGTCAAGGATGCCAGCCAGTCGCGGCAGGCGATTGGCTCCACGCGAGCCTACGAGGACCTCAAGGGCGCCCCGCAGGGCACAGGGTTCCTGGTCTTCGACGACGAACACACCTTGTTTCGGTCCTATTACGTCTCGGCGCCGTTCACCGCTCCTGTGGCGGGCCGCCAGCAGCGGCGCCGCCAGGAGGGCCAGTACATCGATCCGCGCCGTTTCGGTGCCGCGGTGGCGCCGCTGCCGTTGGACATCGAGGTCGGCCAGGAGGAGGACGACGACGATCTGGCCGATGAGATTTCGATCGAGCAGATGAGTGTGGACGCCGACACAGTGGTGTCGGTGTTGGTGCAGCGCCTGGCCGAGGCGGGCCGCACCTGCCGTGCTATGCACAAGCTGTACTTGCCGCCGCTGGATGAGACTCCGGTGGTGGCCGTCGATGAGGTGGCGCAGGAGTTCTGGGGGCGCGACTGGCTCGATGTCAGCACCGACTCGGGTCTGACGATTCCCTATGCCCGTGAAGATGACCCGTTCGACCACAGTCAGAAGCTGCTGAGCCTCGATCTGTCGGGAAGCATGGGCAATGCGGCCATCATCGGCGCCACGCAGAGCGGGAAATCTACTGCGCTGCAGTCGATCATGACAAATCTCGCGGTGTCACACAGCCCGCAGCGGGTGCAGTTCTACTGCATCGACCTCGGTGGCGGCAAGTTGCAGAACATGTCGGTTCTGCCCCATGTCAGCGGGGTCGCCGGGCAGGGCAACGAGGAGCGGCTCATCCGAATCCTCAGCGAGGTCGAGCGCCTGCTGGCCAGCCGGGTGCGCAATTGGGAGTTGGCCGGGATCGACCTGACGGAGTTCCGGGCCCGCAAGTTCGCCGGCAAGCCCGGTGAGGTGCCCGAGGACGGCTATGGCGATGTGTTCCTGTTCGTCGACAACATGGCGGCGTTGAAGATCAGGGACCAGGAGCTCTACACCCGGATCACGGAACTGGGGTCGTCGTCGGCGCTGAATTACGGCATCCACCTCGTGGTCAGCAACGACCAGTGGGTCAGCCTGCCCTACAACCTCAACAGCAAGTTCGGTACCCGCATCGAGCTGCGGATGGCCGATTACCGCGAATCGGAGATGGGGGATCGGGAACGCGCCAAGACCGTCCCGGACCAGCCGGGCCGTGGGCTCAAGCGCGGCGGCATGCACTTCCTGATGGGCGCTCCGGTGGCCACTGCGGCGGTGACGGGCGCCCACGGCGCGGTGACGTATGACCAGTCCTCGGTGGAGGCGACGTGTCAGCTGATCGCGCAGTCCTGGCAGCGGCGGGGAGTGGGCGCGGCGCCCCCGCTGCCTGAACTGCCCACCGAGCTGCACTGGGATGAGCTGGGGCCGGTTCCTGCGGGCACCCTCAAGCTGGGGGTGGGCGAGGTCGCCCTCGACACCGTGGGTGTGGATCTGACCGCGGCCACCAACTTCTACGTGGTGGGCAGCAGCGGGTCGGGCCGCACGACAGTGATACGCACGCTGGTCAGCGCCATTCAGGACACGTTCTCCCCGGCACAAGCCCAGATCGTGGCGTTCGACCCGGACCTGAAGCTGGCTGCCTACATCGAACCGGAGTATCTGGCGGTACACATCGACAACCCGTCGGTGGACGTCAGCGCGATCGCGGCGCATCTAGCCAAGAGGTTCACCAGCGAACGTCGGCCACCGGAGAGCGCCACGGCCCATGAGCGTGCGCAGTGGCGGTTCAGCGGTCCGCGGTTCTTCATCGTGATCGATGATCTGCACCTGTTCAACGCACCGGGCTCGTCGATGTCATCGCGGTTGATGCCGGCTTTGGAGCCGGTGATCGAACGCGGCCGGCAAATGGGGGTGCATGTGCTGGCGAGCCTCAACGGCACCGGATGGCAGGCGACGAGCGCCCACAACAAGGTGGTGACCGCGTTGGATCGCGCCGGGGCGGGGGTGCTCATCCTCGACGGCACCCGCTCCGACGGCGTCATTGTGGACGGGGTACGTGCAGCTCCACGGGCACCAGGGCGAGGTGAACTGGTGTATCGCAAGCTGGGACGCCAGCTCATGCAGGTGGCGCTGCCGCCGGCCGGGAAATCTCCGCATGAGCAGTCGGCTGATTCGTGGTGAACTGTAGTGACAACGTCAGCACGTCGTGGTGGAGTAACGGAGCAAACACACGACAGTTGGTCCCGGAACAGGACCGGTGCGTGTGTATGAAGTGTGTACGAAGTGCCTAACAATGTGTTAGGTTGCATCTACGGGAAGCAGTAAGGAGCACATTCATGTCGGCACTGTCAGTTTTCATGGAACCCGGCGGGGTCGCGGCGGCTGCGGCGGCGACCGCTGCGCTGTCGGCCGAGGCCGCTGGTCACACCGCTCAGGCCGCAGCCGCAGCCGCGGTTGTGCCGCCTGGGCTGGATGAGATCTCGGCGGCCAATGTCGCCAAGATCGGCTCTATCTCGGCTGATATCGCCGCGGTCCTGGCGGCGGCAGCGGGCCAGCAGTCGCTGTATGGCCTGGCTAATGGCGCTGCGAGCGTGGTCACCACCGTCGCTGACGAGGCGGCGGGTGCGGTGATCAACGCGGTGATCTAAGGAGCTGCAGGAGTCATGCCACCCGGGGCTTACCAGGCCGAACCGCCCGAGGCGACCTCGGCGCAGTTCTGGCTGGGCCCTGGGGCGGGGTCATTCTTCGCCTCGGCGGCCAACCTCAAGGCGTTGGCTGCGGCGATCATCGGCATGCTGGGCGGGCACGTCTCGACCGAGGCTGCGATGGCGGCCAGTTGGCCGTCGCTCAGTGGGGAGATCGCCCGCCTGGCGCACACCCCTCATCTAGGGTGGCTGGCCACGGCGGGCGCGATGGTCGCTGAGGCCGGGATGGCGATCGACGCCACTGCAGCGTCGTTTGAGACATCGAAGTTCGCCACTCCTCACCCCGGCGAGGTGGCGACGAATCAGTCCGAGCATGTGGCGTTGAACAACGCCAACGCCTTCGGGTTCCTGACACCGCTGATCATCGCCAACCGCATCGACTACGGCCGCATGTGGATGCAGGGCGTGACCAACAAGTACGCCTATGAAACGGGGTCGGTGCCGCTGCACACGGTGCCCCCGGTGCCACCGCCACCGCCGTCGACCGCTGGCGCTTCCGGCTCGGGAGCACCGGGGCTGGATCAGGGCTCTGCTGAGGCCCCGATGGACAGCTTCTTCCAGCAGTTGACCGGCATGCTGCCCGCGATCGGGCAGATGCCGATGTCGTTGATGCAGTCGGTGGGAAGCGGTGGCCCGCTCAAGAGCCTGACCGAAGTGCCGCAGCAGTTCCTCGGTCAGATGGGATCGCTGGCCTCAGCGGCGAACCTGAGTCCGGAAGCGGCGCTCGATGGCGCCGCCACCTCGGACTGGGTGACGGCGACCCCCCTGGCCGGGGGCGCGGTCAACGCGTCGCTGGCCGGCGGCGGCGCGGGTGGTTTCGGCGGGGCGGGCACGGTCTCGGCGGCTTCGGCGCTGCGCAGTCCCGGCTCCTGGGCGTCGGCGGTCAGCGCGGCCCCAGCCACCGGCGAGACCACCTCACGGTTCAGCGAAATGCGGCCTCAAACCACCACGGTTCCGGCCTCAGCGGGTGGCGGCATGGGCGGGGCGATGGCGCCCTTGGCCCACGGTGCAGCGGCGGGGGCACAGAGCAACACCGACGAAAAGAAGGAACAGACCGAACCAGGCCAGGTGCTGGTCTCGGCGGCCGATCTGTTCCGGTCATCTGAGGCCATGCCGGTGATCACCGGGGGAGGGGGCCTGACGCGGGCCAGTGAACCTGGAGGCAAGGAGGCGCCGGTCTGACAGGTGCGCGGGCAACCGCCAACGCGTAGGCAGTAATCCCACACCGGCGATCCGGCTGGGGGGCAAACAAATTCAGGGAAGGAATCACGAATGGACATCTATGGCGACATCGAAGCCATGCATGGCGACTCTTCGGCGATGTCGGAGAAAGAGGACCGGCTGCAGTCGATGGTCCAGCAGCTCGGCTCAATGCTGCAGCACGCGGCCACAGGCATGCAGGGCAAGGGACAGGTGGCGTTGCAGCGTGCCGGGGAGGACCTGCAGTCCTACGGCACCCAGCAGGCCACGATGCAGGCCGACCACGCCGACAAGATGAACACCTCCGCGGCGCATCTGACCACCGGCGACGATGACGCGGCGACCTATCTCAGCGCCATCGACTCCATGTCGGTGTGATCACCGAGACCAACTGAGAACTGAGAAAGCGAGCAGAAGATGACGATTCAGTACAACGTGCCGATCATCCAGGAATGCACGGAAATGATCGGTGCCTGCGAGGTTCTGACGGCCGAAGTGCACAGCGACGCCATGTCGATGAAGGTCCGCACCGAGACACACTTCAGAGGTGGCGGCGGTGAGGGATTCCAGGAGGACTACACCCGGGTGCTGACCTACGTTGAGGGGCTGCGCGAGAAGCTCAACTCGGCGAAGGCGGCGCTGGGGATGGGCCTGGACGGGGTGGTCCAGAAGGACGCGGCTATCAAGGCGCAGTACGGCGCTTAGGGCTCGCGTGGCGCGTGCGCCAGGAAAGCTCTGAGCATGACACGGCCCGGCCCTGCACCCAAGGCAGGCCGGGCCGTTGTCGTGGGCGAACAGGTGGTGGCCAATTGAGCAACAAAGGAGTCCAACGGTGGCGGGGCGACCGACATTCGTGAATCGGCCGGCGCCGACGGCGACCGGACCTCAGCCGGTCACCTCCATGGAGGTGACCCGAGAGGCGCTGTGGCTGCTGCAGGCGCTGTGCGGGGTGGAGCGGATGCCGGCGGTGCTGGTGACTCGCCCCTTCACCGACACCGGCGATCCGGCCGAGCGTCCGTGGGGGCATCCCGGTGTGGAGGTGCTGCGCGAGAAGGGGCTGGTGTTCGGCGATCAGGTGCACCCGCAGGTGCGCCTGTGGATGGAGAGCCTGGGCGCTCCGGATGTGGTGTTGGCGGCCATGATTCGTCGCGGCGGGCAGCATCTTCGGCTGGCCATCGCCCGCCGCGGTGAGG
Organism: Mycolicibacterium tusciae JS617; assembly: GCF_000243415.2. The sequence continues at coordinate 45,000 of NZ_AGJJ02000001.1, read as the reverse complement.
TCACCGTGTCGGCGATACAACATGAGGATGATCTGACGGTGGAGTACCTGGGTCATTCGGCGACGGTGTCAAGTCTGGTTGACCGACTGCTTCCGGTGTGTGGGCCGCAGGTGCAGCCCGCACAGTTCGACGCGGTGTCGGTGCCGACGGCGAATCTGCTCGAAGCGCTGGGGCAGGTGGCCAGGGGCGAGCACAGCGCGGCGACAGTGTTCAGCAGTCTGGGGATGGACAGCGACCAGTACCGGGTGGTCACCATGGCCGCCGACCACCCGATCATGGAGCTGTCGATGACCGCGATGACTCCCGACGAGGCGGGTCGAATCGAGGTGAGCAGGACCGCTGCCACCGTGACCGACACGGCGCTGGGGCGGGTGCTGACGGGGCCGATCCGCAGTGACAACGGTTCGTGGTGGACGCTGATCACGCCGGGCACCACGGCGGCGATCAAGTCGTCGGTGTCGGCGGTGCTGGGGATGGTCGGCATCCGCGAGTGGAACGACGGGACCCCTCATCGGCGGTAGGGACGTCACAGCAGCGCAGAGTGGGCAGAGCACCCCCGTCCACCCAACCACCAAAATCAAACAAAAATTGTGTTTACGTACTGTCTGAATATGTCTGTTATGTGCAATACTGAGGCAGTGCTAGGAGGCAGGCCCGTGAGGCGCAACAGGATCGAGTCACTGTGAGCGAACAAGACTTCTACAGCCAGTACCTCAAGCCGGAGCAGGCGGGGGAGCCCGGCCCGCCGGACCCTGCTGCGGTGGCCCCGGAGCCGACCGGCACGGTCGGCCATCCCCACAACGGAGTTGAGCCCAGTGACGCGCACACCGATCCCCGGATGCCGGTGGCCGACCCGTACGCGCTGGCGCCGCCACCACAAGCACCGCCGCCGGCGCGGCCACCCGTGGACTATCCCCCTGCTGCGCCGCCGAATCCTGCACCCGCCCCTCCGGGTGCGGGTCGGCACGCACTAGGCGCGCCGGGCGAACCGGGCGGGGTTCCTGCACCGCCGGGTCACTCTGGCGGGTATCCACCGTCGGGCACAGATCAGCCACCACCCCCGGCGGGCGCACCGCGGCCCCCAGCTGGGTGGGCGCCGCGACCGCCCCAGCCTCCGGCCTGGCCTGCCCGGGGTGGGGAATCGGTGGGGCCGATGCAGGCTCAGGTGCGACAAGCCGACCTGGTCCGGCCCTACAAGCCGTCGGCGGAATCGGGTTGGCGCAAGCGGTTGTACAAGACCACGCGGATCAATCTGGGGCCGGGCGCCGGTGAGCGTGAGTGGAATGACCTGCATCGGCGGCTGAAGGTAAACCTTCGCGGCACGTACGTCATTGCGGTACTGCAGCAAAAAGGTGGGGTCTCCAAGACCACGACCACGTTGGGCATCGGTGCGGCGCTGGCCAAGTACCGCAGTGACAAGGTGGCGGCCATGGACGCCAACCCGGCGTCGGGCAACCTGGCCAAGCGGATCAACGAACCGAGCACGGGCACGTGGCGCACGCTGCTGACTGATCCGAATCTTCACTCCTACAGCGATTTTCGGCACCATCTGGGCATCGACACCTCGTCAGGGCTGGAGGCGCTCGCCGGTGATCCTGGCGATGCGGTGCTGACCGGTCGTGAGTTGGTCATGGCCTGGCAGCGGATGGCGCGGGTCTATCCGGTGGTGCTGCTGGACTGCGGCAATCAGATGCGCGACGACATCACCGCGGCGGTGTTGTCGATGGCCGATGCGGTGGTGGTGGCCTCGACGACCCGCTACGACGGCGCCGAGGCCGCCCAGCAGACATTGAATTGGCTGATCTCCCACGGCTATCCGGGCCTGGTACGGGAGGCGGTGATGGTGATCAGCAACATCAACAAGATCACGCCGACGAAGGCGGTCCGCAATCTGCATGAAGGGTTCGAACGGGTGGTGCGCGCGGTACACGACATCCCCTACGACCCGCACCTCAGCGATGCCACCGCCATTGATTTCAACCGTCTGGCACCAGCGACGAGGCGAGCGTTCATCGAGGCTGCCGCGTCGGTAGCCGACGGCTTCGTCAGGGCCGCTGACAAGGACCCGGGGTATCGGACGCAGTGGCCCGAGCAAGGTGAGGGGTGGCGATGACGACAGCGACGGAGAGGGGCGCGCAGGGGGCGGTCCCGGCGCGTCAGGTCCGCCTGGCCGAGCAGGTCAATGTGGCGGTGCTGTTCGCGGGCCGCCAGCACGACGTGACGCTTCCGGCCAGCTCATCGGTGGCGGCGGTAGTCGACTCCCTGGTGCGCCGGTTGCAGACCGCCGACGACGGCGGTGAGGAGGGGCTGCGCAGCCCTGACGAGAACGGCATGGTCAGCCCCGGGCTGGTGAACCTGACCCACATCGACGGACGGCCGCTGAACCGGACGCAGACACTGGCCCAGCAGGGGGTGGTCGACGGCGATCTGCTGGTGCTGGAGGTGATCGACGCCGACGTTGAGTTCACCCCGGTGATCGAGTCACCGTCGTCGGCGGTGGGTGTGCTGAACAGGTCCCGGACCCCTGTGGTGACCGCTGCCACGGCCCGGCTGGTGGCCGGGATCATCGTGGCGGTGGCGGTGGCGGTGACGACGGGGCTGCTGATGCTGGCGTGGTCGCGCAGCCGCAGTGCAGGCGAGGAGTGGGATCTGATCCCGACCGCCGCCGCGGCGGGGCTGGGGCTGCTGCTGATCATCGCTGGGGCGCTGGTGTGGAGGCAGCAGCGAGATACGGTGACCGCCAACGCGTTATGGCTTCCGGGGGCGTTGATCGCCTGCCCGGCGGCGGCGTTCATGGCTGCGCCGGGAATCGTCGGACCCTGGCACATCACCTTCGCGGTGATGGTGGCGGTGGTTTTGGCGGCGCTGTTGTGGAGGCTGAGTCCAGCCCCTCGCGGTCTGGTGGCCACCGTTGTCATCGTCGGCACCGGACTGGCGGCGCTGGCTGTCGTCCATGCGCTGACCGGGGCGACATTGCAGAACCTGTCGGTAGTGGTGATGGTGCTGGCGCTGTTCGTGTTGACCGGGGCGCCGAAGATCGCCGCCCGCATGGCCGGTATCCCGGTGCCGCCGTTTCCCACCATCACCGGCAAGGACACCTTCGATAACGCCGACGCCATCGCCAAGGAGGCGCTGGTGGCCGCAGAGCACCAGGGCACGCCCAGTGTGGAGGACCTGCGCCGGGGCGCCGAGGCGGCCAACGTCTACTTGGGTGCGTTGCTGGTCGCGGTGGCGATCTTCTTCGTGGGCGCGTCGGCGTTCGTGGTGGAACCGGGGCAGGGGCGCTGGTGGCTGGCGACGGTGTTCATCGGGCTGCTGTCAGCAGTACTTCTGTTGCGCGGCAGGGCGTTCGCCGCTCGGAGCCAAGCGATCACCGTGGTGGCTGCTTCGGTGCTGATGGTCATGGTCACGACCGTGAAGTACGCGCTGACCTGGCCTACCCCGGTGGCTGCCTACGCGGCAGCGGCGGTGATCATTGGGCTGGGCATCGCGGGAATGGGGGCCGCGGCCGTCGTCCCGGCGAAGGTGTTCTCCCCGGTGTTCCGCAAGATCGTGGAATGGTGTGAGTACCTGCTGATCGTGGCGGTCCCGCCGGTCGCGGTATGGCTGCTGAACCTGCTGGCCCTGGCAAGGAACATGTGATGACCGCCTTCGTGGGGATCGGGCGTCGTCTGGCGGTCGCGGCAATGGCCGCGGTGCTGGCACTGATGTGGCCGTCGGGTACCGCCGCGGCGATCACACCTCCGGCGATCGATCCGACCGCTGTTCCCGCCGATGGCGAACCCGGCCCGGACGAGCCGATGAAGCAACGCTACGAATGCCCTGGAAACGCGCTGATGCCGGGCACCGACGTGGCCGTGCCGCCGGCAGCGCAGACGTTCATGAATCTGCCAGAGCTGTGGGAGTCTGCCGGGCGTGGCGCCGGCGTGACGGTCGCGGTGATCGACACGGGCGTGTGGCCCTCTCCGCGTCTGCCCCACCTGCGCGGCGGCGGGGACTACGTGATGGCCGGCGACGGGCTGTCGGACTGCGACACCCACGGCAGCGTGGTCGCCAGCATCATCGGCGCCAGCCCGGCCGAGGGCGACGGCCTGGTCGGGGTCGCCCCGGAGGCCGAGATCATCTCGATCCGCCAGTCCTCGGGCATGTTCGTGCGCGAACGCGGGGGCAACGATGATGACGCACGCGCGGGCACGGTGAGCACGCTGGCCCGCGCGATCGTGCACGCCGCCAACTCCGGTGCGCGGGTGATCAACATGTCGATCGTGTCCTGTGTGCCGGTGACCAAGCCGGTCGACCAGACCACCCTCGGTGCCGCGGTGCGATATGCGGTGATGGAAAAGGATGTCGTGCTGGTGGCTGCGGCCGGGAACGCCAATGCCGCCAGCGCCGGAATGCCCATGGGCACAGGGTGTTCCCAGAACCCGAACATCGACGCCACCAATGTTGATGATCCGCGTAACTGGGGTGGGGTGGTGACGATCAGTACGCCGTCGTGGTTCTCCAACTATGTGCTGTCGGTGAGTGCGACCGATGACCGGGGGCAGCCCGCGCAGACCCAGGAGGGCGCCGACATCAGCCTGGCCGGGCCGTGGGTCGGGGTGGGCGCTCCGGGTCTGTTCGTGGAGGGCGTCAACCCTGCCGGGGGCATCATCAACGCCACCGTCGATCCGCAGACCTCGGAGTTGAAGCCGATGAGCGGCACAAGCTTTGCTACGGCGTATGTGTCGGGACTGGCGGCGCTAATCCGCGCCAAGTATCCCGATCTGCCTGCCGCACAGGTGATCAACCGGATCAAGCAGACCGCCCACTCCCCGGCCTCGGTGGTGGACAACAGGGTCGGCTACGGGGTGATCGACCCGCTGGCGGCGCTGAACTTCGACGTCCCCGAAATCCCACCACCTCGGGAGAACCTGACACGACCGCTGGGACCTCCGGCGCCCCCACCCCCGCCGGATCATCGGCCGATGATCATGGCAGTGGCGGGAACCACCACGCTGCTGCTGGCGCTGGGTGTGGTGCTGCTGGTGACGTCGATGTCGAAATCGCGACGAGGACAGTAGGGGGCGACCGTGACCGTGCTCGATGAGCAAATCCCCGGCCCACACGCAGGGTTCGGGGAGCAGATACGACGCTGGCGACTGGATGTGCGGCTGAAGCTGGTGGTGATCGCCGAACTGATCGCCGCGGCGATCCTGGTCGCGGCCTCACCGGTGCCGTGGTGGCTGATTCCGCTGGTCGTGCTTGTGGTGCTGCTGGTGGTGACCGCCAGCTACAACGGTGCGACGGCGGCCGGCTGGCTGGCCCGGTGGGTGCGGTTCGTGTACTTCGGGCGCCGCGAAAGTGCCCGCCGGGCCCGCACCCGTATCCCCGAGCCGTTCACCGTGGACATGCCCGGTGCGGGGCCGGTGGGGATGATCTGGGACGGCCAGTACGCGGTCACGCTGATCGCCCTGCACGGACGTGCGTTCTCACCTACCGTGCTGGTGCCGGCGGGGGCAGAGACCATCGACACGATCCCATTGGAGGCGATCCGGTCGCGGTTGACCCAGTTCGCTGGTCTGGAGCTGCACTCGGTGGACGTGGTGCAGGCGGGCAGCCGGGTGGCCGCCGACGGCAGCTACACCCCTAAGTACGCCGAGATCGTCGGCGACCGTGCTGCCGTCGGCGACCGCCGCTCCTGGCTGGTGTTGCGGCTGTGCCCGCAGGCGTGTCTGGCGGCGATGCTGTATCGCGGCGATGCCGCCGCGGCTGCCGCGGCGGCCACTGAGCGGGTGCGCCAAGCGGTGCTGCGGGCGGGCTGCCGAGCGGTGACCTGCACCGCACCGCAGATCAGCGCAGCCTTCGCGGCCCTGCTCAACGACACCGATCTCAGTCGAGTGCAGGAGAATTGGTCTAACCTGGACGCCGACGCCGACTACGTGACCACCTACCGCATCGCCGGGCGTGACCTGAACACCAAGATGCTCAACGACCTGTGGACGGTGCGGGCACACCGCACCGTCACCACAGTGAGGTTGGTCGGTGACCGGGCTGGCAGCTGCCGCGTGGCCGCTCTGGTGCGGTTCCACACCGACGCCCCGTTGCCCCACCCTCCGCTGCTGGCACTGCAGCCGGTCTCCGGTCAGGCCTTCGACTCTCTGCTGGCATCGTTGCCGTTGGGGGACAGGGCTTTGCGTTTGCAATTGTCGCCACGTCTGCTGGGCGACGGCGGCGACCTCAAGATTGCGGTGGGTCCATCGGGGCCGATGTTCGGCATGACCGTGACCGGGGTCCCGTTCCTGATGCCGCTGACCGATCCGCTTCGGGCGACGCGGGTTTCGATCAGCGCCGACCTGTCGGTCGTGATCCCGCTGCTGCTGCGGACTAGTGCCGCCGGGGCGGTGATCCTGATCCACAGTGATCGTCCCGATGTGTGGCGACCGTTGTGCGACAACCATTATCGGATCAGCCTGGCCGGTGACCGCGACCCGGTGCGGCAGCCGACGGTGATCGTGGCCGACGGCGAGGGGCTGGCGCTGACGGCCGGCGAGCGGGGACACAGTCTGGTAACCGTGGGGTCGGTGGACTCCGATGCTGATCTAACGATCGTGCAGGAGTCCCCGGATGAGCTGGTGATCGGCACCCCGGCGGTGCGTGGGGTGCGGTTGTCGGTGATGCGTCCCCGTAATGAAGCGCAGTTCCTGACTCATCTGCGCACGGGAGCGCTGCGGCCGTGATTGATGAGCGTTCATTACAGGCGCTGCGTGCGGCGATGAAGGTGCTGCACAGTTCGCCGGATCGGGCTGCGCAGGTATTCGTCCTGGCCACCGGGGACAACCCGGAGCTGGCCGACGCCTGGTTGGGCCGGTATGCGACAGGGGAGCGGTCCGTGCAGGTGCTCGAGCGGCTGGCCAGCCACGCCGACCGGCTCGGCGAGGGTCTGCGCCGTATCCAGCACCGGCCCGCCGATCTGGGAGCGCACTTCGACATCGACTATGTGCGGATGCCGATTGTGGACGCGACCACCGCACGGCTGGCCTATGCTGCGGCGTTGATTCGGGAGCAGAACTGGCAGGGCGCCGACAGCGCCCTGTTCGAGCTGCCGACGACTCCGGCGGTGGGCTATGTGCGGTCGGTTCTAGCCACGGCCACCAAACGCTGGCCGGATGTCCTGGTCGCGGTGAGCAACTGCCGGCAGTGGCATAGCGATCCGCATCTGCGCAGGGCTGCGAGCCTGCAGGAGGCATGGGCGGCAGCCTCGTTGGGGCTCAGTGACCGGGCTTTGGAAGCTGTCGAGCTGGTGGTCAATCCGCCCGCCGAGGATACGGCGTCGGGATGGAAGCCCAGCGCCCAGCAGGGCAGCGACGAGCTGACCCGCGACGCGCTGTTTTGTCGGGCGCTGGTGCTGCGCCACCGGGGCGAGGCTGAGGAGGCGCGGACGGTCCTGACCAACATCCGGGTGCAGTGGCCCGGTTTCGAGCGCGCCCAGACCGCGCTGTCGGATCCGACCTTTGGTCTGCAGATCACTGATCCGCAGACGATCGAGACGCGCACGGACCGCTGGGATGCCTCCACCGAGACCAGCGCCGAGGAGCGGGCAGCGCAGGAGTCGGCACGCTCGGCGCAGACGCTGCTTGCTGATGCCGAAGCGGAGTTGGAGGCGATGGTCGGCCTGGATGAAGTCAAGGCCCGCATCGCCGAACTGCGCCACGACTCGATCGCGCGAGTCCTGCGGCAACGCAAGGGGTTGCCGACGTCGCCGGTGTCGCGGCATCTGCTGATGGTGGGTCCCCCCGGAGTCGGCAAGACCGTCTCGGCGCGGGTCATCGCCCACATCTTCTGCGGACTGGGGCTGCTACGCCGGCCCGACGTCTATGAGACCCGCCGCGACAAGCTGTTCGGCCGTCACGTCGGTGACACCGAGAACAACACGCGCGAGCAACTCGAAGCGGGTTTGGGTGCCACGGTGTTCATCGACGAGTTCGGCGATCTCATCCACACCGGCTACGGATCGGGTGACCCGTACGGCCAAGCCATCATCAGCACCCTGGTGCCGTTCATGGAGAACCACCGCGACGACATGGTGGTCATCGCCGCCGGTTATCCGATGGCCAGTCAGCGCGTGTTGGCCTCCAACGACGGGCTTCGATCGCGTTTCGCCACCCTCATCGAGTACGCCTCATACGACCCGGATCAGTTGATAGCGATCATGGAGGGGATCGCGGCCAAGGACGGTGACACCTTCGCGCCGGATGCGCTGCTGTCGCTGCGGGAGAGTTTCGCGCAGTATTACAACGCTCAAATCACCAGCAGCGAAGGTGATGTCATCCGTGTGATCGACGGCCTGGGCAACGGGCGTTTCGTGCGCACGGTGGTGGAGAAGGCGCAGCTGAACCGCAACAGCCGCATCGTGAGCTCCCTGGGCCTCAGCGGCGCCGATCTGTCCGATCCCGAGCTGGGCACCGACCTCGACGCGGACACGCTGACCCTGCTCACTGCGCAGGACGTGCACTACGGGCATCAGCAGGCGCTGCCTCCAGAGATGCGGACCAACTCCGCGCGGGCGGCGGACTGGCTGCGCGAGTCGCAGGAACGGCGCAGGGCTCAAGCACAGACCTAATCCCTGTGTGTTCGGTGTTCACGTATTGACTGACTCTGTATTTGTCTGCCAGGATTTAGACATGCGTTCAGATGACCCGACCGTTGATGTGGACAGCGCACACGCGGCGATAGTCCAGGCGGAAACCCTGCTCAGCGTGGGACGAGCCGGGCTGGGCCGCAGTCGGCCCGCCGACGTCTGGGAGGTGCAGGCGGTCCAACCGCTGGCGGCGCTGCTGTTCGCGGCGTCTCCAGTCGGCAACGGGCAGGGCATGGACTGGGTGCGGGCGGCACTGGCCAACGTCGACCCCGAGGATGTGCGCAGTCCGGGCTGGGCGTATGCGGCTCTGTGGTGTTCGGTGTCAGCACCGGTGCTGGGCCAGTCGGTCGTGCGCACACTGACCTGCGAATGCCGGCAGCGTGATTCGATCGTGGCGGCGGTTCGCGCGGCGATCGACACCGACGGGCCGCTCGGGCAGCGGCGCTGTGGCTAGTCCTGTGGTGGGCGAGGCGCCGACGTTCACACCCACCCCTACCACCTACTGCGGCTTCAGCCGCCGGGTGGTCGGCAAGCGTGAGCAGTTGTATGTGCCTCGCAGCGCCCCAATGGTGTTGGTGTCCGCACCGTCGGACACCGGTAAGTCGCGGCGCATCTTGGCGCCGGCGGCGGTGCTGTGGGGCGGCCCGGCGGTGGTGGTGTCGTCCAAGGACGACCTGATGCAGAACGTCATGCAGCGCCGGTGGGGGCCGCGGGCACTGCTGGACCTGCGCCCCTTAACGTCCCCGGTGTACCCCGACGGCATCGTCGCCAACGTCTACGACCCGACGGTGACCATCGACAGCCCCTACGAGGCGTTGACGGTGGCCGAAACGATCATGCAGATGGCCACCGTCGGGTTGGGCTCGGGAGCCGATCAGGTCTCCGACGGCGGGGTGTGGGAGTCCCAGGCCGCCGGCCCACTGGCGGCGTTTTTGTTCGCGGCCAGTCCGCAGGGCAACAGCAAGGGCATGAACTGGGTTTTGACCGGCGTGGACAACATTGACCCGGAGAGCACCAGTGAACCGGGCTGGGCACAGGCCGCCGCGATCTGCCATCAGTACCCGACGCTGTCGGTGGGCATGATGCGGATCATGGAAATGGATCCGCGCCAACGGGATTCGGTGGCCATCACCATGCGCAAAGCGATTACGCCGTGGCTGCGGACCTCGCTGGTAGATCGGGGTGCCGCACTGCCGTTCACGCTGGAGTTCCTCGATGACCCCCAGGCGACGCTGTACGTGCTGGCCCCGGCCGACGGCACCGTGGCCGGGGCCGCGGTCACCCTCCTGGACTCCCTCGTACGACGGTGGCGGGAGAAAACATCAGCGCGCGAACAGATGCACCGACTGCTCATGATCATCGACGAGCTGCCCAACACCGCGCCGATACCAAATCTGCCCAAGATCGTGGGTGAGGGCCGCGGATTGGGTATCAACCTCGTTGCGGCAGTCCAGGCATCGTCGTCCCTGGCCAGGGTGTACGGGCAGGACATTGCCGAGGAACTTCGTCACATCTTTGGCGCAGCGGTCATCATGTTCGGCGCTCGCGAGGATCAGATTCTTGAGGATGCACAAACCTGGTCACCGCTGACCAATCGAAGGAACCAGCAATTTGGGCAAGCCGACGGGCACAAGAGCCTCAGCAGCGAGCTAGGACCGTCACTGCGGTGGGAGGAGTTACTGCCGCCAACGCGTGAGCACGCCCGAGTCTTGGTGCGCGGCGGGGTTGGGGTGTGCGCGGAGATCCCGGATTGGTCAGAGTTCCTGCGTCGCTACGACACAGCGATCAGCGAGATACTCTCGCGCACCGCTCGGCAGGAGAAAGCTGGCGACACACAGTATTCGCGTGCTGCGGGGCTGCTTCGCCGGTTGTGGTCGGACACCCGCAACGACGCAGAGCTGTGATCGTCGTCCAGCACCAGTTGCTACCACATGGGATGCGGGCTGACATGAAACCAACGCCTGAGCGCATCCAACGCCGAAGAACGAAGGGCTGGCGCATGCCGGAAGGTGCGGATCTATGTCGGACGGCCGAGCAAGTGGGGGAACCCGGTTCGTTGTGGGCAGTGTGGTGCATTGCGAATCTGCGGGGCGCTCATGGTCACGCCGAATGACTGCGGACGATGCCGTTTCGTTCTTTGAGGTCGATCTGCGTTGCGGTTTCCTGCAGATTCAGCACCGAAGATGTACGTCGTGAACTTCGCGGCCATGACCTCGTGTGCTGGTGCCCGCTGGATTCCCCTTGTCATGCAGATGTGTTGCTGGAGTTGGCCAATGCCTGATCAAAGCGTGAAGCGATGCAGAGGTAGCCGCAATCCGCCCGAGGCAATCTGCCTCGATTATCCGCCGTCCGTCAAGCCGCGCGGCGTCTGTCCCTTCTGCCGGGACGACTTCGCGGTTCTCTGCGATGGCACGCTCAGCAATCACAACGCCGATCGGCCCTGGACGACTCCTCGGTGGAAGTGACTTGTCGTGGACGACATAGAGATAACCAATCCACACGACAGCGCTCCACACGGTCTGTGGTGCCTGTCGACCACGTCGATGACACCGCTTCTCCAGCAGAGAAGTCAGGGTCAATGCGCGGTGCTTCAGCGTGTGTGGGTGGCTCCGATGGTGCTCGATGGTGTAAGCGATTCCACGACAACAGTTTTCACGCCGACACCCACGGCGGCTAGCGTCCAGATGATCCCGAGGACATTGACCACCAGCGCAGCGGTGAGCAGCCGGGAGGATCGTGGCAGCGAGCGGATTGATCCGGCGCCGGGCGGGGTGCGGTCGAAGGTGTCGGCCACTGGTGCGGTGTCGAACACTGAGGGTGCGGTCAGGTCGTCGGGCAGCAGTGTGGTGGGCAGCTCCACCGACGGCGCTGGTGGGGTCAGTGGCCACCACTCGGTCGAGCCGTCGATGGCCAACCAACCGTTGAGGATGCCGTAGACAGCGGCGGTCAGGGCGGCGGCTGGGAACTGCGCCATCAGCCAGGGCGCCAGGATCGCGCTTGTGAACCCCTGCCCGGGGTCATACAGCAGAGTTGTCACCGCGCCCAGTACCGCTGCGACCAACAACAGCGCCGGGATGGGGTAGGAGCGCAGCCGGTCGGGGATCAACGCCTCGATGCGCTGGTAGATGAAGCGTCCCGCAGGCCAGCCCAGTGGTGCCGCGAGTGCGGCAAAGGTGACGATGGCCAGCTCGAGTTTGGCCTCCACGGTCTTGGCGCCCCGGCTCAGCAACGGGTGGGTGGCGTGGTCGTCGTAAGGGTTGGGGCGGGCGCCCGCGGTCTCGCGGTGCCGGCGGCGGATGCGCCGGTTGAGCAGTTCGGCGCGGCGTATCTGCATCGTGAAGATTGCGGAGTGCTCGGCGATCCACTCGCGGCGCAACTCGTCGTATCGGTCCACACTCGGCTTGAACAACATTTGTTTACGCATTGCCTTTCGCTGTCTTGTCTGTCAGCATGATAAGCATGTTGGACAGCGTAGCTCTGGGCCTGGCGAATGTCTCGCTGTTGGCGGGTGCCGCACTCGCTGTCGCCGGTTTTCTGCTCTTAAGCAGGGCGATTCGCGCACTGGTGGACAGGGGTGGGCGCCGCGGCGGCCACGCGGTCGCGGCGATGTCGGGTTGCCGAGGTCGTTCGCGCTCAGGTGAGTCACTCGTGAACACTTCGACACCGGCCGGGTTCAGCTTGGCCGGGGGTTCGGCGCTGTGGCCGGCGACGCTGGTGGGACCGCCGACGGCCCCCGGCGGTGGCACGTCGCGTCGCGGGCGGGGCTGGTTGTCGGGTCGGGGGCAGCGCCGCCGGATCAGCTCCCGTGGTGCGGCGGTGCTGCATCATCGCGATCGCGTCGATCCTCATCGAGGCCAGTCATGACGTTGACCGATGAGCAGTGGACTGAGCAGTTGCAGGCATCCGAGGACCCCGACAGCCTGTACCCGGATGCTCCCAAGTACGACCTACCCGAGGGCGCGCAGACCGACTACGAGGTCGACGACGACGACCAGTACGACGACGACGACGGCGATGGGGAGCCTTTCGATGACTACGCCGATCCCGACGAGGACGGCAATCCCGGACAGGACGGCGATCCGGGCGTACCGCAGGACCTGGTAGAGATTCCGCTCGACAGCGGCGAGCACGACGAGCCGGCGCGTCCACGCCGGTTCGACGGCAAGATCGCGATGGGCTTCGCCGCGGCCGGGCTGGTGGCGGTCCTGGTGGCGATCGTCGGCGCGGTGGCCGTCTATAGCTCGGATGAACCGGCCCGGCCCACGGCCGCCGCCTCGGTCACCGAACCGGGCGCAGTGCCGCCCCCGCGCACCGCGGCGCCGAAGCCGGCGGCCGCGGAGGCGGCTGATCGTCCGTTGCCCTACAGCGCCGATGCGGCGGGATCGTGTGCGGCGGGTTCGACGTCGGCGCAGACGATGGCCGGGGCTGATCCCCACAGCGCGTTCGTGTGCGTGCGGGGCGGGGCCGACGGTCAGGTGATCGAGATCGATCTGTCTAAGACCTACATGATCACCGCGATCTCCCTCACCCCAGGCTGGGTCGGCAAGGACGCCAGCGGGGCGTCGCAGTGGGGGCAGTACCGGGTGGTGACCACTGTGCAGTACCTGTTCAACGACACCGACTCGACACTGGTGACGCAGGAAACCAAGAACGTCCACGGCGAGGCCGTGCAACCGATCAAGCGGGTGTTGGCCTCCAAGGTCACGATCCTGATCCGACAGACCTCACGGCCACCGGCCCAGCCCGAGCCCGGCACGACTCCCACGCCGACGCCTGGCGGCTTCACCCTTCCGGCGCCCCCGCTGACGCTGGCGCCGCTGCCGGGTTCCCCGATGGGCGGGCACCCCGAATCCGATCCGGTCGATGCCGCGTTCGCGATCAAGAGCTTGAAGATCATCGGCCACGAGCCGCTGTGAATCGAAGGGACACCCTCGAATGCAGATGAGCAAGACGTGGCAGCGGCGAGTGCAGCGCGGCAAGCGGGCTGCCACTGCAGCCGGTAAGCCGCTGGTGCTGGGCTTGGCAGCACTGGCGGGCCTGAACCTGGTGTGGCAGTTCCTGTTCGGGTCGCCACCGGATCTCATCACCCCGTCACGCGAAGTGGTGAACAAGTCGGCTGTGGTCAGCGCATTCGCCCAGGACTACGTATCGGTGTGGCTGACGGCCAGCCAGTCCGACGTGGCCAGCCTCAGCCAGTTCGTCACGGTCGATAACGCCAATCTGGCGCTTCCTTCCACACCGGCGGTGGTCATCAACACCCCCACAGTGGTGGCGGTCACCTACGCGGGCGTGGCGGGCAAGGACGGTGACGCCGAGGTGTTCTCCGTGGTGGTCGGCGTCACGCAGCGGCCTTACGAGTCGGCCAGCCCGCAGCGGGCGCTGTATCGGGTCCCGGTGCTGTGGTCGCGGTACGGCCCGCGGGCAGCGTCGCTGCCTGCACGGATCAGTGGGCCCGGCGCCGGCGCGGACCTTCCGCTGAGCTATCCGACCACATTGAGTGAATCCGACCCGGCCTACTCGGTGGCCTCCGGGTTTCTTACCGCCTACCTGACCGGCGACGGGCTGGTGGAGCGGTACGTGACCGCCGAGTCGAAGCTCCTCGGTGTTGCGGGGGCCTACCAGAGCATCACCGTGTCAGGGATCACCGCTATCTCACCGCCCCCGACGACACCGGGCGACGGGCAGACCGTGCGCGTCCTGGCCACCGTCACGGCGGTCAACTCACAGTACGCCCCAACGGAATTGAGCTATCCGCTGACGCTGACCGGGGTGGGTGGACGCTGGCTGGTCGCGGCCATCGACTTCGCTCCGGCGGTGTCCACCGACGACGCGCTGGTTCCGGCAACGGTGGACACCGACTGGCGTAGCGCCCAGACCCCGAACTGAAACATCCACACAACTGGAAGGAACACATCATGACCGAGACGGCACTGGCAGCCGGTGACCTCATCACCGCGATTCCCTCGCTGTGGCAGTCCCTACAGATTCCGTTGGCGATCATCGCCATCGCTGTCGGGGGCATAGCGGGAGCGTTCTCCCTGGTCCGTGGCTTCGGCGCGGCGGCCGGCAAGGTGCTGGGCGGAATCGCCATCGCGGCCATCATCCTCGGCGGTGTCGGTCTGGCGGTGAGCTTGAAAGGCACCGTCGACAAGCACGGCGGCGGAATCACTTCCGGCCAGTTCGGCTGACGAAACCGCCCTTTGAACGCAGGAATCCTCGAGGAGTCCCCAGGTGTCCGACGACCCAGACCGGCCGCGCCGAGCGCGGGTCTATGCCGATGTCCGCGACTTTCCCATCTACTTGTCGCACATCGACGACAACACCCGTCTGTGGTTCGCGCCGTGGCGCATCTGGGATGGGGCGACGTTCCTGCTCGGGGCCGCAGCCACAGTGTGGGCCACCCGGCACTGGCTCGATTCAGGGCACGCGGTCACAATCTTCCTGTTCGGCGCGGCCCTGACCGCCGGGCTGACCTTCCTGGCCCGGCAGATGCCAGTGTCGCGGCCCAGCCCGCTCTACCGCATCCTGTGGATGCTGGAGGGACTGGTGCACACCCGGCGTACCGCTGATGTCGACGGTCGCCGCGATGCGTGGCTGTCTCCACCGGATGAGGTGATCGACAACCTGGTCTTCACCGCTGGTGGCGTGTATGCCGAGTTCCTGGTGGACGGCCAACCGGGCGGCATGATGTCCTACGACCGCAAGGACGCCGTCGCGCGAGGTCATCGTCCCCTGGTGCGACAACTACCGTCGGGCATGCTGCTGTGGTGCGCCAATGTGCGCATCAATCCGCGACAACTGTTGCGGCGCATGCTCTCTGGCTACGGACACCATACTGCCTGGATTCAGGAGGTCCGCGACTGGGAGCAGTTCATCCAGATCGAACCGTTCTACGAGCAGATCTTTGGACTGCGAATCCCGGTCGACGCAGGGATGGAGGGCCGCAGCGGGGCCGGTGGGCTGGCCAAGGTAGCGACCGTGGTCGCCGGGCGTGACCCCGACGACCCGCAGTCCCTGGCCGGCTACCGCGAGATGGTCGACAAGCTGCTGACGAAGATCCCGCGACAGTTCAACGCCCGTCCTGCCACGCCCCGCCAGATTCACTGGTGGTATCGGCGCCGCTGGTCGTTGGGTGCGGTGTCGGAACCTTTCCCGCACGAACCGGGCGGTCCGGATCGGTTGTCTCGCGACGACTTTGCGGCGTTGATGCCCGCTGAGTTCGATTGCGGCGACCAACTTGCCCGTCGCGGGCATCGGTCTTGGTGGCGACGCATCGTGCCGTCAGTGGCCGCGGTGGTGGTCATCCGGCGCCAGCAGCAACCCGCGAGCTATCAGAGCATGCTCGCTGTCGCCCAGCTTCCTCGCGCGGGCCTGGTGTATCCGCGTGCGGAGTATCTGCTGTCGCTCTACGACGTCGATGTTGACAGTGACGTCGAGGTCGACTGGTTTCAGCACATCAGCACCCGCTCTGCCGAACGGGCGCTCAACCGAATCGACCGTGCCCAGCGCAATCTCGATGACCAGGCCTTCCAGCGAGGGTCGGTGCGGGCCAGCAACAGCGACCTGGCCGAGCGGTACGCCGCCGGCGAGGAGTACAACGCGAAACTGCGGGCCAGCAAGCTGGAACGCGAGGTCTGCGCCTCGACCGTCGTCGCCGTGGGTGCCAACAACCGGGCTGCTGTCGATCAAGCCACCCAGCAGATGCAGACGCACTTCGCCGAGGAACTCGACAGCACCTTGAGCCGCTGGGGTGGCAGTGCCCAGATCGGGCTGTGGCAGACCGGTCTGCCCGGCAGTGAGGAACGCAGCCCCCGCAATCAATTCGACCAGCCCACCACCACCACCGAGTGGGCTCGGTTCTCTCCGCTGGTGTCCAACGAGCTGGGCAACGAGACCGGAATCCTGTTCGCCCGCAACATGGCGACCCGTCGGCCGAGTCCGGTCCTGCTAGACCCCGAAGGCGCTGCGCAGCGCCGCGGTGCGCCGGGGGTGCTGTTTTTCGGCCCGCCCGGTGGCGGAAAGTCACAGGGCGCCAAGCGGGTCGTCACCGAGTTGATCGCCCGCAACAGCCAGTGCTCGATCGTTGACCCCGGCACCAATCGGGAGTGGGAGCCGGCCCTGGCGCATCTGGGGGATCGGGTGATCTACATCAACCCGACCCGCGGCGATGTGTCGATGGACGGTCTGCGCATCTTCCGTCGGGAGATCGCTGTCGAGCGGACGTTGGATCACCTGCTGCCGATGATGGGCGTCGAACCGGATGCCGAGGTCGCCCGCCAGTTGAGGTATCTGCTGCGCCCCGACCAGCGGGTGGCCGAAAGCATGGGCGCGCTGGTGCGCTACCTCAACAGCCTGCGCGGCGAACAGGCTCGCGAGTACGCGGAGCTGACCGCCAAGCTCGACATGTGGGCCAACATCGACTATTTGCGGTCGATGTTCGACGAGTCCCTTCCTGTGCCGCCGATCGCGGAGAAAGACGCTGTGGTGTGGCTGACCTCCGAGCTGGAGCTACCGACCACCGCCCAGACCGAGGACCTGCATCAGTACCGCCGCCAAAGCGCGCGTGCCAGAGCAGGGTTCGCAATCTACGGCATGATCGCTGCAATCACCCGCGAGGCCTACACCGGGCACACCCGTAGGCCAGGGGGGTTCGGCTGGTTCGTCGCGGAGGAGGCCCGGACCTACTTCTCGTCCCCGGTCGGGCAGGAAGACGCGGTGCGACTGATTACTCAGGGCCGCAAAGAACGCTACGGGCTGATCGCGATCTCACAGCATGTGGAGCACTTCGCGGGCATCCCCACCAAAGACCTGCCGACACGGATCATCACCCCGTTCAAACCCATCGAACGAGACCAGGCCCGCGCAGAGTTCAAGGCCATCGGCATCGACCCCGAGGAGTACCCCGAGGTGCTCGATCTGCGCACGGTCGAGGGCCACGGGTATGCGTACATGATCGATGAGTTCGGACGGGCCGGCCTGGTGGACATGCTGCCCCCGGTGCAGCAGGAGCGGGTGGAAGCGTTCGACACCCGAGGAATCAATGCCGGAGACCGGCAGCCATGCTGAGCGCCTACTGCGCCTGGCGCTACACCCGTCCCGGCCTGCGCCGTGCATGGCTGATGGTGCAACTGCTCTGGGGTGGAGCACTGACCGCGCTGGTCACCGCGCCGCACGCCACCGCGGCGGGCTTCACCAACGCCGTGGGCTGGACCGGGATCACCGACACCACCGGCCAGCCCATCGGCTCGTACTTCATCGGCACTGTCTCGATGCTCGAAGCGGTCAGGGAACAGGGCAGCGACATGAGCATGTTGGACCCGTCCTCGTGGGTTCCGGGCCTGGCCGACCGAGTGCAGATCGCACTGACCTACAGCCAACTGGCGACCCTGCTCGGGCTGTGCTGTGGCTTTCTGGTTGTGGTGGCCGCATTGGGCATCTGGTTCATCAAGTTCGCGTTGGGGTCGGTGTGGCTGGGCTGGCTGGGCGCCCTCGCCGCACCGATTGCGGTATCCCTGGCACATTTCGTGCAGACCTACAACGTCTTCCCGCTGGCCATCGTCGTTTGCCTGGCCGTCGGTGGAATCCTCTGCTACTGGCGGGGTTTCGCCACCGGCGCTGCAGTGATGGTCAGCGCATATCTCGTGCTGCTGCTGATTTGGGTGTTCCTGCGCGACCCGGTTGATGAGTTGGTGGGCGATCACGGCCTGCTCGCGGTGGCGCGGTCGGTGGGATTTGAGTTTTCGCTGGGCGTCGGTAACAACGGGTCGCTGGCCGGCGGCAACGTTGACGCCCAGACCACGGCTTTGGCGCAATGGATGGCCACGGTGTTGGTGCGCCATCCAGTCCAGATCGCCAACTTCGGCGAGGTGATCGACAACTACTCCGGATGCGCCGAGGCCTGGAACGCCGCGCTGAATCGGGGCAGCGGTCTGGCCCAGGCCACAGGGCAGGCGGGCGCGATCGCGGGCGCAGCCAGCGGCCCGGTGGATGCGATGGAGCAGTGCAGCAACCCGGCGGCGGTCGCACACGCGCGCCAGCTCAGCGGCGAGACGATCGGGCTGATGTTCTTCATGAACTGCATCGTGCTCGCGCTGCTGATGTTGTTGTGCTACATCGGCTTGGAGGTCATTCGGATCGGGTTCCTGACCTTCTGGCACATTTTGGTGCTGATCCCGGCCGCGGCGGTCGCGGTGGCTCCCGGACCGCAGCGGCAGTACGCCAAGCGGACCGCGATCAAGCTTCTCGTGCACGCCGTGGAGATGATGTTTGCCACCGCAGGGTTCGGCGTGGTGCTCGTGATCATGTCCCATGTCACCGGAAACACGTTGCCGGGCATGAACATCGAGCACCCGATCATGAAGATGATCGTGATGCTGCTGATGGCCGCGGCCGCGGTGTTCGGGTTCCGGGCGATGATGCGCGGCTTCGGCGACCAGGGGCTTCCCGGTCCGATGACGATGGCCAAACGCACCATGCAGATGGGAATGGGACCGATCGGGCAGGCCGCCGCGATGCGGGCGACCTCCCGCGACCTACGCCGGATGGGCCGCGACGACTCCCGTTGGCCCAGTTCCCAACAGAACAGCGATGCGGGAAGCCGCGGACCGCAGGCCGGTCCGGGTCGACGCCCGCACCCGCCAGCACCGTCCGGTGGTGGCGGCGGATCACGCGGGCCAGGTTCCGGGCCGGCACGAACCGCCCACGCACCAACAGCGACCCCGACCAGCAGTGCTGCCCCTGCCGCCGCGACCAGCACGGCGAGCAGCGCGGGTGCGGCCGGGGCACGGGCGGCGGCAACGGCCCCGGCCGCGAGCGCTGGCGCCGGCGCAGCAGCGGGCGGGGGTGCCGCTACGGCCGCGGGCACCGCCGGGGCTTCGGTCGCCGCCGGGCCAGCTGCCCCGCTTGTCGCTGGAGCCGTGGTGGCCTCCAAAGCGGTTGCCAGCCAACGGAACAAGGGCGACGACAGTGCGTCAGGACGCCGGTCATCACCGCCGCCAGCATCCACGGCGGCGGGTAAGGGAGCAGGTACAGGTCCTGCGTCATCGACCTCAGGACGGTCGGGTGCCAGCGCGCCCCCAACGGGGCGTGACACCTCACGCAACTCAGTCTCGGACAAGGGGCGGGGCAGCTCCGATGAGCCGCCCCCGTCTGCCGGGCGCCGCGGGACGCCACCACAAGGTTAGAAGGCGCAATCTCATGAAAGTGGTTACCCAGCAAAGCATTCGACTAGGAGGCGATGGGCGATGACCATGCCGATACCACCTACGTTTGACGTCGCCGGCAGCCTAGTTGACGATGTGCACGCTGCGACGGCCCAACAGGTACTGAGTCGAGCGAAAGCCGCGCGGCTGCGACCGCTGTGCTTGTGCCAGTCGCCAGGGGTGGAAATGTACATCGCCGCCGCTGGACACGACCTCATCGTCAAACGGATGCCCGGAACGGCGGGCTGGCATGACCATCGGTGTCGCTCCTGGCTGCCTCCCGGTGAGCTTTCGGGTTACGGAGCTGTTGCTGAGCGGTCAATCGTCGACAACCCTGCGGACGGCACAACGGCGCTGCGGCTCGGGTTTTCACTGTCGAAGGCCGGGAATCGGGCCGCCCCTGAGCCTTCCGATTCCCTGTCAAACACGGTCCAGGCAGACGGCAGCAAGCTATCGCTGCGTGCTGTGCTGCACTACCTGTGGGACGAGGCGGAACTGACTAGTTGGCACGCGGCTTACGCCGGGCACCGTTCCTGGGCGGTCGTCTACCGGCGTCTGCGAGCAGCCGTGGACGGCAAACTCGTCCGCAAGAGCCCACTGGCCACGTCGCTGTTCGTGCCCGAGCCGTTCTCGGCCGACCGCAAGACCGAGATCGAGCAACGTCGGATTAGAGCATGGGCGCCGGCGCGGCGTCAGCCAGGGAAGACCACCAAGTTGTTGATCGGGGTGGGTGAAATCAAGGCAATCGAGCCAGCCGTTCATGGCTTCAAAGTGCAGGTGCGCCACCAGCCGGGGCACCCCTGGTTCCTTGAGGAGGACCTGTACCGCAAGCTCACCAAGCGGTTCGCCACCGAACTCGAAATGTGGCGCATGGCCGAAGCGGGCGAGGTGCGGCTACTAGCGATCTGCACCTTCTCGGTTTCGCGGGCCGGATACGCGAACGTCGAACACCTTTCACTGATGACGACCGATCGCAACTGGCTACCGTTCACCGGCGACGCCGACCGCACCCTGCTCAATACCGCCATCGACGAGGACCGATCGTTCCGAAAAGTGCTGTCGTATAACGGCGGCACGGTAGCGATGGCGTCCCTGATTTTCACCGACACCACTCCCGCGATAGCCGCATTCATCGACCGTCCTGCCGGACAAGCCGATGGTGATACGGCGGCGATAGCCGGACTGCCGGTGTGGAACTGGCGTACCGACGAAGACATGCCGGATCTGCCCTCACCAACGTCCTGAGAAACCGCAGCTAGACAGAGAGGGGACCACCGTGACGCACACCGCGCAACTGATCGACGGCGACTGCCGCGCTGCGACGGGAGAATCGAACCGTCTCACGGATCGCCTTTACTGGGCGATGTCGAGGCTGGTCAATCACGGATGGCTGGTCGAACAGTTCGGCCCAGACGGATGGTCTGTCCGCGATGAGCGGGGCCGACTGCACACAGTGCGAGCCGAGCGTGACGGCGGTGGCAGACAACCCGTCCTGGAGGTCCACGTCGGCGGGCTGTTGGCCGAGCTGGTCAACCTGCCGCCCGACGACCGTGCCGCCGTCCTTCGTCAGGTCGATGCGAGCCTGCGGCTGCACATGCCCGCTGGCAGAGCGCACCCCGACGATGCGATCCAGCCCTGGCATCTGCCGTCGGTGGTGGGTGAGCAGCCCTGCGCCGAGGTGCGGCGGGCGTACTGGTCGGCGGTGACCCTGACCGACGATTACGGATGGCAGATCACCGATGTCCACGCCGAGGGCTTTGACGCCGTCACGCCCGGCGCTACCAGCCCGACGGCGTTTCGCCGGCGGCGGGGCATGGGGACGACCGCGGACACACTGGCGCATCTGCTGACTGTGATGAGCGGACACGTCGCCCAACTGGCTGCTCTGATCTCGGCGCATCAGGCTACGACGCGCACGATCCGCCTGCCGCTCGGGGGACCGCGATGACCATCATGAACATGGCGCGCGGGCCGATCAGTCTGGCCTGCGATGACAGCCCCTGGGCTGAGGACCACGCTGCGACGTTTCGCCAGATCGCCCGCGCCCTCGACGCTGGCGACTTGTTGGCCGGGACGGGGCAGGACCACCGCCGCACCGCCGGGCAGCGCTGGGCTGCCGCCGTGCACTTTGCGGTGCGTCTGGCCGGTCGCAGCGAGGAATTGCTGACCCTTCGTGACCGCTGCGGGGGTCACGGCCCCGGATGCTCCTGCGGGATGGCTGATTCCGGCGGCATCGGCAACGTGCTCTGTGATTACGCACAGGCCCCCGAGGACCCGGTGGGTCAGCCGGGTCATGCGATGGGGTTGACGCTGCGCCGACCGTGGGCGTCGATGCTGATGGTCCCCCCGCCGGCCGGCGGCAAGAACGTCGAGAACCGCACCGACACCACCTCCTACCGAGGCCCGGTTCTGATCTACGCAGGGGCTCGCCTCGATCACGCCGGGGTCGAGCTGGGAGGGCGACACGGCTTGCAGTGTATGGACTTCCACGCCTCCCAGCAGGGCTGGCTGGGCGCCGCGGTGCTCGTTGACGTTCACCGCGCCCGTGGCTGCTGCGCCCCGTGGGGCAACACCCGCAAGACCCGGCAGTTGTACCACTGGGTGTTCGAATCACCGGTCCGGTTGGCCCGCCGGCCGTGGCGCGATGGGGCACGCGGGTTCGTCGGCCTGCAACCGGTTTCCTGGTCGGCACTGATCAATCCGAAGGTGTATCGCAGCACACGAGAGGAGAAGGTGTGATGGACGACGACCACGACTACGGCTGCGACCGTGGCGGGCCGCTGCGCACCGAAGCCGACCGCCTACTGCAGGCCAAGTACCACCAGAAGGAACGCGACCGAAACAAGCGCAACACATTGAGCCGGATCGTAGACGTACTCGATGACGTTGCCCCACAACACCGCCCCCGTCCACACCACTTGGCTGATGTCGCCAGCTTCTACGGTGTGCACCCCCGGGCGGTACTGACAGTGCTTCGCCAACACCGTGAGGAGTTCGAATCCGACGGCTGGCTCCAAAGCGATCCGCACCGCCGCCGCTTCGACTACTGGCCCGACGAGGCAGTGGTGCGTGCGGGGCTGCTGCTGGATCGGTCTACTGTTGCCGACCAACTACGCCACCTGCTGGGGCAGGGGACGGTGCCGCTGGTGTACTCACTCAGCGATGCGCGGATCAACCAGTGCCACCGGCTGTACCGCAAAGCCTTGGGGGTCGTGGGGGATGTTCATGATCTGAGTCCTGACGAGCTGTGGCACAGCCTGCAGCAGACCGACCGCTACGAACTCATGGCACTGGTGGTCGCGCTCGCAGCGCTCATCGACGACGAGAAACCCAGCCCGGGAGGGTGGCTGCGAGCGCTGAGCACCCCCACCGGCAAGCGTAAGGAAGGCAGCATTCGGCGTGGTCTTGCACTGCTGATTCCGATGCGGCAGAACACCGACGAACGACGTCAGCCCCGACCCGGAGTAGCACTGGACTGTGCTGAGACCACCGTCGACAGCGCCGTCGCCCAATGAGAGCAGACACCGCAGTGGTCTCCCCGCTGGCCGAACGGAGCGCGGGCGCTCAGGAGGCCGCCGCCCGGATCGCCGCGATGCTGCCCACCCACACCCACTACGTGCAGCTGCAGTCCGGGGGATTGGAGGTGCTGCTGCACAAACCCCCCAGCCCTGCCGAAACCATCAACGACACCAGCCTGGACATCGTGACGTTTTGGAGGCTGTTGCGCGACCGCCCCGACGATCTGCATCGCGCGTGCGCATTGACGCCGGTCAGCCGCATCGAGTTCGACACCGCCCGCGGTAGCGGTTCCCAACTTGGCATCGACGACCTTGAGAAAGCCCGCCGGGTGTGGGTGCGGCTGAGCCAAAGCGCCGACGGGCCTGCACGAATGCGCCCACAATGGCGAGGGATACGACGCGGTCGACAGCACACTGACATCGAGGCGCTGGCGCAGCGCATGAAGGAAGTCACGTTGGAATGCCTGCCTGCGGTCAAGGTCGTTGAAGCACTCGGCGGCCACCGCGGTGTGTGCTTCTACGCCGATCTGCGGGCGAACCTGTACGACGCCCAAGGCGCCGACCCCGGTGCGGCCTTTCGCCCCGGACCCGACGTTGTGCTGTCGGCGCTGTCCAAAACCAAAGCGGCAGCGGTGGTCCGAGTGGACCACACCGAAGTCGAGATGACGGCACCGCCCGGCTGGGCACAGGCCACGCTGACCGTCCAGTCCGGGCATCCGGTGCTGCTGTGGTCGAACAGGCCGCCACCGATCCAGCAGCCGCTGTTCGACGTCGCGGACGCCACGGTTGGCAAGGAGACGTCGTGACGCGGGCCGAGACCTACCAACTGCGGGCTCAGCTGCTCGAACTGCTGCGGGAGGCCGGCCAACCGATCAGCAGCGCGACGCTGGCCAGAATGCTGCCGTGGCACACCGAGCGATTGGACCTCGGCTGCGAACTGGTCTGCCTGGCCCCACGCCGCACAAGAACGTTGGAAGTGGTTGAGTGCCACGGCACCTGGCACGTGGTGCGGCGCCCGCGCTCCTCCCAGGACTCCGGAGCAGGCATCTACCGGCATCTGAGAAGCCTCGCCGGCGAGGGCGTGGTGCGAGCCATCAGCCTGGGGCCACGTCGGGTGGAGTGGGAGTACATCCGACCTCGCTAAGGGCCGAATTGTGTGGTGCGTATGGGGAGGCGGGCGAAGTTGAGCGGGATTTTGTCGGGCCGGTCTGCTTCAGTGGTTGTCGTGGTGGGAGAACAGCAGCGTGAGCGAGAAGAGACAGGGGCGGGTCGACGCGGGCCGCGCGGCGCGCTGCCGTGAGCACGTTCGTCAAGTGGTCGCGCGACGTCGCGGACTTCCTCGGCCGCGACGCGCTCATCACGGTGAGCCGTACGTCCAAGGACTACAACTGTTTCAGCTGTGGTCAACCGGGAAAGGCGACGCGGGAGCGCACCAACGTCGTCGTGGTGACCGGCGACGGACCGCCGGTGATCAAGTTTGCCCACGGCCGTTGCATGCAGTCGCAGGTCATTTCGACGACCCTGCCGATTTCCGCGCGCACCGACTGGGAGCGCGGCGAGGACGTCACCAGCCTGCAGCTGTTGTGGCCGACCCCATCCGGCTACAGCGCGGGGCTGGTGATCGACCGCTCTAGCGGTGTGACCGCTTTGCACCGTACCGGTGACGTCGAAGACCTCTGGACGCAAATGCTTCTTGAGCAGGGCTTCGACCTCCTGTTGGAAACGGGCCAGCCCTGCCCTGTCGTGAATACGTGCGCGATCGAACTCGACACCGCCGGCCGGGGCCGGGTACTGCTCAACGACAAGGCCCATCCTGGCCAACAGTTGGTGCTGCTCGACCATCTGCCCGACAACTTGCCCGACTGGACACAGGCGGCCTTCGATGTCGGTGCGGTGTGGATCTTCGCGGGCGACGTCGGCCTCCAGGACGACGCTTCGCAGGGCGCGGCGGCACTATTGGCGGAAGCGATCAGCAAAGGAAGCCTCGTCGGCGCGACCGTTCCGGTGGTGCACGCGTCGTGAGTTCGGGTGGGACACACACCGAACACCGATGTTCGAAGGTCAGACGGTGCCTTTAAGTGTGGGGTCAGCTGGCCCTACACACCGCAACCGCGGCGTAAAAGAAGCCGGTCGCTTCCAGCGGCCGAGAAGTCACGCGGTAAGACACCCCTAGCCAGTTGCGCCGATTCGACGCGCGAGGCTTTTTCATGCCCAATCCCCGGGAGGGGCCTCCCGCCTGGGCGGCTCACCTGCAGGAGCTTCCGAGGTGTTCGGGGTTGGTGTGGGAGTCTTACGGTGTGGTTAGGGAGGCTACGTCGGTAGCAATCGTGGAGCGCGCGCAGACGTTTCCGCGAATTCGATACATGGGATCGAAGTACCGTCTCCTGCCGCACCTGGAGCGCGTCTTCGCCGAGCTCGGCGGTACCACTGCAGTCGATGCGTTCTCCGGCTCGGGGGTGGTGTCGTATCTGCTCAAGGCGCAGGGCTACCAGGTCACTTCCAACGACTTTTTGAACTTTCCTACCGTGATTGCCCGGGCGTCGGTGGCGAACTCTTCGGTTCGCCTAGAGCCTGAGCTGATCGATGAGATCTGTGGGCCCGCGGCTGATGACCGCGACTTCATTCAACGGAGGTTCGACGGGCTGTACTTCACTGCTGAGGACCGTCAGTTCCTCGATTCGGCGTGGTCGCACATCGACCGATTGAGTGGCTACCGGCGTGACCTGGCGATCGCCGCGTTGGTGTTATCGGCAGCGCGTAAGCAACCCCGCGGCGTGTTCACCTTCACTGACTCGACGCTTTATGCCGATGGTCGACGCGACTTGCGAATCTCCCTGCGGGAGCACTTTCGGGAGCGGGTAGCCGACTACAACCGCGTTGTATTTAGCAATGGACTGCGCAGCACCGCGCGCTGCGGGGATGTCTTCGATATCCCCGAGACGGCACCAGACCTGGTGTATCTGGATCCGCCATACGCGCCGCCTCGCGATGACAACGACTACATCAAGCGGTACCACTTCCTGGAGGGACTCAGCGTGTACTGGCGTGGGGTCACCATCATGGAGAACACCAAGACCAAGAAGCTTGAGAAGCGTTTCACGCCGTTCGCCTACAAGCGGACCATCGAGGATGCGCTGAGCCGTACGTTCGAGCATTTCAGCGACGCGGGGGCGATCGTGCTGTCGTATTCGTCGAATGCGATTCCCGACGCCACCCGGATCCTCGATCTGCTCGGCAAGGTCAAGCCCCACGTGGAAACCATCGCCATCGACCACAAATACAGCTTTGGTACGCATGCCGCCGCTACCCGGCGCGACGTGAGCGAGTACCTGTTCATCGGGCGAGACGAGTGAGCACACCAGTCTCTTTCGAGCAGTATCTCGCTGCGCTGGGTGCGATGACCCCGCACGTCGACCCGACCACGACCACACCCCAGACGCAGAGTATTCGCGCCGCAGTCGACAGCCTCCAGGCCATCCTCCCCGTCACCGGTCAGTCCTTGGCGCAGTGGGCGAATGAGCATCCGCGGTGGGCGCATGTGCTGGGCCTGGTCGTCGGGCTGTCACAGGAAAAGCTACTTATGGCGCTCAAAGATGGGCTGGGCACCAGCGGGGCAATCACGCTGGCCCGAGATCGGCCCGAGGAGCTGATCACGTTCCTTACCGATCGATTTGATGTCATCGAAATGGTCAATAAGCAGGCCGGTCGCAAGTACGGCTTGGCCGACGTGCTCATCGCCCGTGCAGGAACCCGGGTGACCGCCACCAGAGCCACCGCCGCCGGCCGCTCGATCGAGGACATGATCGAAGATATCGCCAAGGAACTGCGGCTGCCGTACGCGACGAGAACACGTTTCGTCGGCCGCGGCGACCAAACTGGCCCCGCAGATCTCGTCATCCCCGATTCGGCCAACGCGGTCATCATGGTGGCCGCCAAGGGCTTCGACTCGACGGGAAGCAAGCTCACCGCGGCCTACGAAGAGATCGCCAAGATGGCCGCCGTACGCAAACCAACGCAGTTCGTCATGGCCGTCGTCGATGGCATCGGCTGGAAGTCACGCAGGGCCGACCTACGCCGCATCCACGACCTCTGGACCACCAACGACATCGACGGCCTCTACACCGTCTCTGCGCTCAACCAGTTCCGCAACGACCTGGAGAACGCCGCCCGTCTGCGCGGACTTATCACGGGTTAGAACGGACGATCTAGCCCTACCCACACCACCCGGCAGGCGCGCCCGACGCCGCTGCCCGCTTTCGCCATGTTTACGCAGCTCAGCCCCCGCAAAGGAAATGACCGTGCGTGTCACTGGGCACGGCTGCGGCCGAGTGCGCGGTCGGGGTGGCCGCTCATGCTTTGCAGTCGGTCGTGTACTCCGTGGGCGCTGCGGTGGTTCTGTATGAGGCTTTCGTATTCGGCTAGGGCGGCGGTGATCTCGGGGGTGTGTTGCTGTGGGTCCAGGTCGCTGGCCTGGGTGAGGGCGGCTTGCAGGTCGGGGGACTGGGAGGGGAGGGGGTGGTTGCGGATGGTGTGGTCGGCGCTGAGAGTGCGCGACCAGGGCAGGTCTTTGTTGAGCAGGCGCAGCAGCGGCGCCGACGGTGCGGCCGACCATTGGCGGGTGTCGGTGTCGATGAGCACCAGGCGGACGTCTGCGCTCACTGCACTCTCGGCGAGGTCGGCAATCTCGGTGGGCGTCAACCGTTGGGCGTGGTCGACGACGGCGATGGTGCCCGGTGTTGTGGTGGCGGGATCGAAGCGAAGTGTGGCGGCGTCGACCATCTCGGGGTGCAGCGCTGCGGTGTGCGGGTCGTTGAGGACGTCGTGGGGAGCCGACCAGATGATGTGGCGGTTGTTGGCCGCGGCAGCGTCGGCTAGGACGGCCATCTGGGGGATGAGTTCGGCGCGGTCGGTGGCGGTGACGGGGGTGACGGCGAAGGGGGTGGCCGCTACGGACGCTAACGCGGGGCCGGCCGACAGCTTGGCCAGTGCTTCGGGGTCGAGGCGCAGGGGGGGGTGGAAGGTGTTGTGGCCGGCGGCGGCGAGCACCCGCAGTTCGGTGGTGATGCGGGGTAGTTGTTCGACGATGTGGTCGGCGGTGCGCATCTGGGCCTCGGCGAAGGCGCGCGAAGCTGCGGATTCGGCGGTCAGTAGTTGGTCGAGCTGGCGGCGCAGTTCGGCACGTCGGGTGCTGAGGAGTCTGTCGTCTTCGTCGCGGTATTGTGCCAGCAGCGCATCCACGTCGGCGTGGGTGATGATGTTGTCTGCGCCGCCTGCGGCGGCCTCGCGGCGTTCGGTGGCTTCCCGCAGGGCCGGGTACCAACGTTGGGCGGGTGTGTGCTTGGGCAGCACTGCCCCTTTGAGCCAGTTGAGGTGCTGGGCGGCCGAGGCGACGTCGAGCGGGTCGCTGTCGGGGTCGGTGCGCAGTGTGTCGTAGTCGTGTTGGGCGGCGTCGATCAACGCTAGGTGGCTGGTGTAGGTCTCGTCGTCGTCGTGCCAGCGGTCGAGGACGGATTCAATCTCTGCCAGGTACGGCCGGTCGGCGTCGGCGCGCGCCCGCATCGCCGTGATCCGGCTGCCTGCGGCCTCGATGGCGGGGCCTCCGGTGGTGGATCTCACCTGGGTGGCGAGGGTCTCGTAGTCGGCCAGGGCCGCCTCGTACCGCTCGCGCAGGGCACGCACATCGACCTGTGCGGCGGCCAGTGCGGCGGCCGGAGCGGGTCTCGTGGTGGACAGAGAATCGAAGTCGATGTAGTCCTCGGGAGCGGCGTACTCATCGTCGGGCGGGGCCAGCGACAGGTCCTGGTGGGGGTCGGCGGGCAGGTCGTCATGGAAGCCGAGTGCGGCGGCAAGCACGTCTGGGTCGGACAGCGCGTCGGTCAGCACAAGGGGATCGGCGGCCGGGTGGGGGCGTTCGGGGTCGGGGTGCAGGTGTTGGAGTTCTTCGTATTCCTCGTCGCTCAGCGGAGGGTGCTCGGGTGTTGGGATGTCGTGGTCGTAGGGGGTGTCGGTGATGAACAGGTCGATGGAGTAGGTGAGCAGGCGGGCGTACTCGTCGGGTCGAAGGTGATGTGTCAGTGCGGCGTCAGCGTCGGCGAGGTGCTCGGCGGCGACCTGCAGCAGATCCAGCGGTTGCCACCGCTGAGGGTCTGCGGCCGCGATGGCCGACACCAGTGCGGGGAATGCTGGGTCGGCGGCGATGGTCTCGGCCAGGGCGCTGCCGAACACGGTGTGCAGTTCGGGCAGCCAGGCTGGGCGCAGCCCGTTGTGGGCCGTCTCGACGATGGCCGGCGACAGTGTTCCGCACAGCCGCCACCACAGGGCCGCGGCGGGAAGGTCGTCGGGCAGTGGGCGTTCGCCAGCGGCGGTGAGGACGAGTTGTTGGACGTTGACTCCGGTGCGGGAGGCCTCGGCGAGGTGGGTGGCCAACTGTGGCCAGAACGGGTCTTTGCGGATATGGGGGTTGATGGAGTCGACCAGTTCGTTGTAGCGGCGGTGGCCGATCTGGGCGCCGACGACGGTGGCGGCCCGCTTCTCGAGGCGGTGTTGGGCGGCGCGCAGACGGGCCGGATACTGCTCGGCTCCGGCGATGCGGGTGTCGGCGTCATCGACGTCGGTGGCGGCCCGGTAGACGGCCAGATCGGCGGCCAGCGTGGCGTCGGGGCCGACGATGGGTCGCGCCCAGCGGGGTGCGGTGGCCGCTGTCCAGGCCGCCACGTCGTCGCGCACGGCGGTATCGAGGTCGCAGATCAGTTCGGCGCGGCGGCTCAGATACGGGCCCCAGCGGGGGTCATCGCGCAGCCGTGAGGGGATGGCCGGAAGCCACGGCAGCGGCCCGGTGCCCCCGGAATGCGAACCTGACGGGTCGAGTCGCCAGTCGATCACTGCGGCGGGATCGGCGGCGTCATCGAAGCCGCCGGCGCGCACCACAGCGGTGAGCCGCTTGAGCGGGTTGTAGCCGTTGGCGGCGATCAGCGACAGGTGCTGGCGCAGCACCGGCCACGCAGCGGCCGTGGTCAGGCCGGGCAGAATCTCCTCGGCGTGGCGGTCGAGCGCGGCATGCTCGGCGGGGGTGAGCAGCTGCTCGGCCCCCGACCCGACGGCGTGGTTGTACATGTGCGCGGCGGCTGAGAGTCGGCGGCGCGGGTCGGCGGTTTCGCGCTGCAGTGAGGTGGCCGACACCTGGGCGGCGTCGCGGCCAAGGGCACGTGTGAGCACGTCCACGGCTGTGTCGGGGTGGGTTGCCTTCGGGGTCAGGATGCGGTGGGGATCGTTTTCCGCCGTGGAGAAGTAGATGTGGTTTTCGCGCACACCGCGGGTCAGCGCGGTGTAGATCTGCTGGCGGCTGAGCCGGTCAGAACCGACGGTGTGGCAGCGATGGCGGGCCGTGGCGCCCTGTGCGCTGTCGATGGTGGCGGCGTATCCGAGGGTGACGTGAGCCCGCACGTAGTCGCCAGGAAGGTGGCGGTGGGCTCCGGATTCCAGATGGGTCACGGTCAGTGATCCGTCGGGTTCCACGGCGCTGACTTCCCACCGATAGCCGTTGCGAACGAAGTCGTTGGAGCCGACGGTGAGCATCCGCGCGTTCTTCTTGGTGAACACGATGTCGCCCACGCTGGCGCGCGAACCACCGGCCAATCCGGCTTCCCTGGTGGGTGCTTGGTCGCCCAGGGAGGTCAGTCGGTGCAGTCGGGCACGCTCGTTGAGTTCGGTCACCAGGTCGTGGGTGGGCGCCAACAGCAGGGAGTGGTGGCCCTGTTCGTTGTCCTCGCGCCAGGCGTCGAACGCCATGTCGAGGGCCATCGCGTCGGTGCCGACATGGACTCGCTGGTGGTCGATGTAGAAGGCGATGCCCGAGGGGTCGCCCTCGCGCATCGCCAGCCCGGCCTGGGCCTCGGCGGGGGAGGCGAACCGCATCACCTGCGACAAAGTGATGGCTTCACTGCTGTGGGCGAGGTCGCGCAACACGCCACCGGCGCTGATCGACGCCAACTGCTTGTCGTCTCCGATCAGCCGCACCGACGCACCTCGGGCCAGCGCTGCTGAGATCACCGCATCGAGTGCGAGGGTGCCGGCCTTGCCCGCTTCGTCGATGATGAGAAGGGTTGTGTGGTCGATACGGTCGAACCACTCGCGGGCGGGATCGCCTGCATCGGCGTACGGGTTGTTGTGCAGCCAGTTGAACTTGTCCACGGTGTCGGCTACGTCGATGTCGATTTCGTCGCGCAGGATTTGGGCTGCACTTGCGCTGGGGGACAGCCCGATCACGCTGCCACCGGTGCCCTCCCATGCCCGCGCCAACGCCGACATCGCGGTGGTCTTCCCAGCCCCTGCCGGGGCCAGCGCGAGCATGACTCGCTGACCGCGGCTGGCCATCTGGCGGACCAGTTCGGCTTGACCGGCGTTGAGTTCGCGGCGGTGCGCGGCCTCGGACAGCAGCGCCATTTCGACCTCGATGGGATCGACTCGCCGGCCGTCGGTGAGGGTGGCGGCAGCCAGGATGCGCTTTTCGGCGGCCAGGATTTCGGCGCTGGTGTAGGTCTGGCTGCCCGCCAGCCGGTAGACGCTGGTGCCGTCTTTGCGGCGCAGCACTGCCGGTTCGCCAAGGTCGGTGTCGGGGCTGCTGGCGTGGCGGATACTCAACGGTTCCGACAGTGCGATGTCGGCGATCTGCTCGGCTAATCCGTCTGTGTTGGCGTGCTCGGTGGACCGGGTCAGACGCAGTGCTTCGGCCAGAATGTGGGTGCGTTGCCAGGTCGAACGTGACTGGGAAACGACGGCGATGACGCGGTGCGCCTGGGTGGTGAGCCAGTCGGAGGTGATGGTTGCAGCGGTGCGGGCGCGGCCGCTGAGACAGCGCCCGAGCATCGCGTTGAGTGCCTGCTCGTCACCGAGAAGTCCGATCGCTTGGGCGCGCCATTCCTGCCGCTGTTCGGCCAGCGAACGGGGTTCGTGCTTGGCGGCGCGGGTCGAAAGGTTGGCCTGTTGAAACAGCGCGATCGACTCGGGTGTGGTCGGTTCGCGGCCGTGTTCGGTTTGAAACTTCTTGGCCAATACGGCGTATTCGGCGTCGATCGCGGCCCGCCGAGAGGACCACAGCTCGAGAAGTTCGGGAGTGACGCCGACGACTTCGCGGACCTCGCGCTTGCCGTCAGGGGTGTGTGCGCGTGAGGCGAACCGCATCCCCAGTTCGGCGCCGAGGTATGCCTCAATGCGGGTGTTGTACAGCTCTGAGGCGGCGACGGTGGAGGCGTAGAGGGGTCGCCCGTCGAGGGCGTACCAGCGCCAGATTCCGTCGGTTCCTTGTGCGCGAACCTTGTTCGACACTGCGACGTGGGTGTGCAGTCCGGGGTCGGCGGCGCGGGTGTCACGGTGCAGGAAGTGGGCGGCGATGAATCCGTCTGTGTCGATCTGCGCAACACCTTGCGCGCCGATGCGCGTGTAGGCGGCGTGGTCCTGCAGAAAGTTCTGCGCGTCCTCGACCGCGCGCGTGTGGCACTTCTCGATAATCTCGGCGATGTGCAGCGGGGCCAGCGCGTAGAGCGCGGACACGCTTTTGACCGGGGTGTAGGTCATGTCGTAGCCGGCCACTGAGGTGGTGAGCTGGCGGGTGCCGCGGGCGATGTATCCGGTCAACTCGCGTTCGTCGGCGGGGGGGCGGGCGTGTTCTTCTTCGAACATTTCGGTGGCGATACGAGTACGCATCGCGGCCCGCAGTTCTTCATCAATGGGGGCGTTCCAGTGCTTGCCCTGACTGATGTTGTGGTCGCGGAAAGCCACAGCAAGCCGTTGCTGCAGCGCGGTTTCCCCGGCGTTGACGTGGAAGGGGCGGCCGAGTTTGACCGCGGCCAGCGCACCGTTGCGGGTCGCGCCTTGAGCCATCAGGTGCCGCGCCAGCGGGGTCGCGTTGGGGTGGACTCCGAGACCGAAGAGACTCTTCATCTGATCCTCGGTGACCTCGGACCCGGCCTCGACGTTCCATAGTTGGGCGCCTTGGTCGGTGTGAGCGCGGTGCGCCATCCCAGCGGACAACCCGGCCAGCCCGCGCCCCGCCCAGCGGCCCGGTGTCTCGCCCTTGGAGGAGTAGTAGTCCCCGAGGGAGTCGGGTCCGGTGTGGGTGCGGTCATGGGCAGCCACCTGCCGCACCAGATACAAGTATCCGGTGCCGGCAGTCAACTTGTGAATGCCCATCACGGCTCGGACGCTAGGCAGCGGTGATGACGATCCCAAGCCTGCGACACCCCCTGCCGCCCAACCGGCGTTACCGTTTCGTGACCTCAGTGCAAGAGGTGTGTGGGACAAAACCAGGGCTGATGGGTGGAGGTGCTGGTGGGAAGGGGTGTGGGCTGGGATTGGGCGGTGACGGAAGGTGATGGTGGGAGGGGGAGTTGGGAGGGTGATTACGTCAGCAGGGCTGGTTACAGTCCGCAAGCATGAGAAATGCAACGAAGAAATCAGGGAATCTGCAACGGGCTTTGGAGGCGCGGCGCCGGGCGAATGCTGAGCGGGAGGCGCGTGAGCGGGCGATTGTCCAGTCGCTCAAGGAGTTCCTGGACGAGCTGGACAAGCTGGAGCACATCGAGCAGTCCGCAGCCAAGGATGAAGAGGCGGCGCTGGCCAGGGCCGCCGAGCAGATCGCTCGGATCGAGCGCGAGTTGAACGAACGGCTGGAGCGGGTTCGGCGCAGCGCGCAGGAGAAGGCGACGACGATTCGGCGGGCGGCCGGGGCTGCGGCGAAGGTGCTGCGGACCAATGGCGAAACGATCGCCGGTATCGCAGCGCAGAGTGGTCAGACCCAAGCGCGGGTGCGAGAACTGTTGCGTCTGGCCGACAGCGGACAGGACGAGGCCGGCGGGCAGGGTGAGCAGCCAGCGCCGGGCGAGCAGGGTGAGGATGCGACAGGCGCGGGCAGCGGCGCGGATAGCGCAGTGCCGGTTGGTGATCCGTCGCCGGTGAGCGAAGAGGCTGCCGCGGTGGATCCAGCCACCGAGGCACTGAGCGCCTGACGACTCGGATGAGGCAGGGCCGCGAGTTAGTGGTCGACCCGGTGCGTCATGCCAGCGAGATCGCGCAGTTTTTTGCACACGTGGTGCGCGGTCCTGGGCGGCAGGACTGCTGGCTGTGGACCGGGGCCATCGGAACAGATGGATACGGGCGTTTCGCGTTGCGGCGCAGCGGCTGGCGGCACCCGGTGATGGTACGGCCACCGCGCTATGCGCTGGCGTCCGCACAGGCGGGGGAACCGCTACAGGGGGATGTGCGTGCGCTGCACGAGTGCGACGTGACTTTGTGCGTGCGGGTGGTGACCGCCGAGGAGATTCGTGGCGGGGTGCGAGCACACGTGATGGCGGGCACTCAGCAGGAGAACATGGAGCAGATGGCGGCGCGGGGCCGCGGTGGTGGCCGGCCGACGGTGATCGCGCGGGGCGCGGGTGTAAGAGCGCGACGCGAACGGGCTCTGGCACTGCGGGCGGCGGTGCGGTCGGGGTGGGATGCGGCCGCGGTGGAGGCGGCGATGCTCGGGACGCAGCCACGGTTGTGGTGAGCCCGAACGGCTTTTCAGCGACGGGTGGGGAGTTTGAATCCGCACCCGTCGCTTCTTTGTGGCTCGATTCTTGACGGCTGGGTGGCCGGACAAGAAGTGAGCTGGCCCGCCCCTTGGTGGGGACGGGCCAGCTCGGCGGGTTGGTCAGGCGTCGGGATCTGCCCCGGTTTGGGCGATGATCGCTTCCGCGTCGGCGAAGTAGTAGCCGGCGTACTGCATCTCGGCGGGTGTTGAGGTGGGATCGCAGAGGACCTCGGCGGCGTAGTCGCGGGCCGCCAGCGCGTATTGGCGGCGGCGGTGGCCGTCGTCGGCGTTGACGGCGGTGTGGATGTCGGCGCGGGCCATGGCTAGCGACAGGCGGGTGCTGTTGGCGGCCGGGTGCACGATCGCGGCGTCGCCGGGATGGTCGGTCGGGTCGGTGGTCGCGGTGGCGATGTTGGTCATGATGTGTGCTCCGTTCGGGTTGGTGATCAGTGCGCCGGTTAGCGCTGGGGTGCGGTCAATCGGTCGAGGGTGGGCGGTCAACCCCGAAGAGTCCGCGCCGGGCGCAGCGGGGTTTTCGGCCCGCGAGCGGCAGCGAGCTCGATAGGGCCGAAAAGGTCACTCGGCCCGCGTAGCCCGGTGTGGGCGTGGGTTGACCGGTCGGGGCCCCCGACCGATTAGGCTGGGCGCCCCTGCTGACAGGTGAGGGGGTGAGGGGCTACGGACGCGCCCGCCGCCAGGCGGGCATCCGGCGCCCGCCAGGGCGACGCCGCCGTCGCGTGCGCCGGTGCGCCATTGGCGGTGCATCGACAGTTCGGCGAATCCGCCGGGGAGTCCAGCGCCCGTCCGGTGAGCGCGCGCGGGAAGCGCGTGCGGGGCGCCCAGACGGGCCGTGGGGTATGAACCGCGCACCGTTGGCCCAGGGCCGGGCGATGTCGCCTCACTGGTTGCGACGTCGAAGTACTTCATGGCGGTTGGTCTTTCGGTTCCTGCAGTGGGCGATGACCGTGGGAGTGGGAACCCCGGGTGGGGGTGAGGGGAGACCCCCACCCGGGTGGCTTCAGGCGGCGGCTTCACTGTGGAGTGCGGCGCGCAATCGTGTGCCGATCCATTCTCCGACTGGTGGGGAGACGGCGTTGCCATAGCCGTCGACCTGGTTGCGGGCGCTTCCCCAGACCACGAAGGTGCCTTGGTAGTCGGCGAAGTCGACGTCGAAGCCGCAGCCTCGTCCGATCTCGTGGGCGGCCATCATCCGGAAGTAGCAGTCCTCGAGCGTCAGGTCGGCGAGGACTGCGCGCCACTGGGCGGTTAACACGGCGGTGGTGTCGCGCGAGGTGAGGGTGCCGAAGGGATCGGTTACCGGGTGCGGGGAGGTCTCGGTGCCGTGGCTGCCGTTCTGCTTGTACCAGCCCGAGAACAACACACCCTGCGTGACAGCCGATCCCACGGTGGTACCGAGAGGATCGCTGATCGGGTGGGAACGGTACTTAGCCTCGTCGATCGAGCCGTTGTTCTTGATCACACCGGCTGCGGTGAGGACGCCTGGGATCTGGTCAGAGGTCATGGTGGGCATCGGTTCGGCGTGTGCGGTGGGCACGGTGTTGCGGCGGAAGGGCAGGACGCCGCTGGACACCATGCCCAGTGTCTCGGAGCCGCCTTGGGTGGGCAGGGGCTCGTTGGCACCGCGGGCGATGCCCTGGAAGTTGGCGACACCTAGCAGGACGGCTTTTTCGTGGGTGCTGGTGACGGTGTCCATCGGTTGGGTGATGTGCTTACCGTCGCCGTTGTGGCGGTGCGCGGCGAGCGTCTGACCAGTAACCGCGACCGGTGGCGTGAGCAGCCCGGTGGTGTTGGTCGCGGTCTGCGCCCACAACGGTTGACTGAGATCGCGACTGCGGCAGTCTGAACCTGGGCGTTCGTAGGTGTTGCCAGCGGCGGCCATGAGGGCACCGGTCGACAGGACAGCGGTCTCTTGCTGGCTGGTCTGGGTGGCCAGTGGCTGCCACGGGTGACGTTCGGAGCCGTGCACGGCCTTGGCTGGCATGAGGACCGCCGGGAACTCGGCGAACCGTTGGCGGCACCGCTCGGCACGAGCCATCGTGGCCGGGGCCAACGGCTTCTTGCGTTCACCGATACGGGTGCCAAGGTCGCTCAGATCGAGCGCGGCCAGCGACGGCGTCATCGGCGGAGTCACCACGGCGCGGCACCGCTCGCACCGGTAGTCGTATTGCTTGCCGTAACGCACTGAGCCGGTGGGAGGCACCCCGGTGCGCCAGGTCCACACTGCCTCGACCACACCGTCGCAGAACGTGCACCACGCGGCCGGGCGGTGGTCGAGGTCGGGTGTGGGCAATCGTCGGTCCCACATCGCGATGTACAGGCGGTCTCGCGACTGCGGCACACCGAAGAACATGCTGTTGAGGTAGAGGACTCGGTACTTGTAGCCCAGGTTCTCGAACTGTTTGAGCCACCAGCGGTAGGTGGACCCGTCGCCGATCTTGCGCTTGCCTGGGATCGCCGGTCCCCAGGACGTGAGTTCGGTGGTGCACTCGACGAGGATCAGGCGTGGGTGGTGCTGCGCGGCGTAGTGCAGCACACAGTTGGCTGTCGCGCGGTCACGCTCGGATCGGGTGACGCTGGCATCGAACTCGGGGTCGTCGAGGTCGAATAGTGACAGCCCTTGCTCGTAGGCCTTTTGGGTGTTGGCCTGGGAGTGGTTGACACAACTGACGCCGGCGAGCAGGAGGTCGGCAGCGGGCAACTCCCGGGCGGAATGGTAGTTCGAGGACTCGGGGTCCACGAGGTCTGCGATCCAGTGCTCGGCGTCGGGGTGGTTGGCCTCGTGGACCTCGACCTTGTAGCGGTTGTGGTTGGCGGCCATGATCGTGGTGAACCCGGCCCGCTTGGCGCCTTGGGTGAAACCGCCGAACCCGGAAAACAGGTCGACTGCGATCAGGTCGTCGTGTGCGAACCGGCGGCGCTGGGTGGCGGGCCGGTGCTCAGCGGTCGCGCTCATCGGTTCACCGCCGCATCGGTGGCGGTGACGACCGGCGTGGCATCGTCGGATGCCTCCGGGCCGATCTCGTTTCGGGGCTCCCACTGCTGGGCGGCTGGGTCGTACTGGCCGAGGGTGATGGTGGGGTGCCCGGCGGCCGCGTCGTGGCGGATGTAGAGCGAGCCGTACAGGCGACCGTTGATGGTCAGATAGAGGTTGCCTTCGTATGGGGCGGCGTCGAAGTCGCCGTATTCGTTTGCGGTGCCGAGGTCGACGGTGACCGGAACGCCAGCGCCGGAGTCGATTTCGACGGTGGTGGGCGGCTGTTGGCAAGGGGTGGTTGTCATCGCAGTGTGTCCTTTGGTGGCAGTGGTTATCAGCGGAGGTTGGCGAACAGATCGAGCTGGACGGCGGTAGCGGGGTGGAGGGCTTGGCGCAGCAGTGTTTGCGACCAGGTGCGCAGTTCGGCGGTGCGGTGGCGGTGCTCGGCGTCCTCGTCGTCGCTGGGGTGGTGGCGGGTGCAGGGCCCGCTGTGGGCGTTGGGGGCGGTGTGCGCGTAGGGGCAGTAGCACCATTGGTGGGTGCGCGCGTGCTCGGCGCTGTGGGCGTCGAGACACTGGCGAATCTCAGCGTGCAGGCCGGGGGGCAGGCTGCGGCCGAGGTTGCGGACCTGGGCGGCGGTGACTTTGACGCGAACGTTGGCTTGGCCGGGGCTGACGAATTTGTCGGCGACGGTCCAATAGCTGGTCATCCAGTCCGGGGCGCCGTCGGGGGCGGTGGGTCCCGAGGCTCCTCCGGCCCTGGCGAGTAGAGCCCGCATCGCGCGGTCGTCGATCATGGCCTCCAGCAGCATGGTTCCGTTGGAGCGTGCAACGAAGGCGATGAGATGGCGCTGCTCTGCGCTCAGAGGTGCGGGCATGACATTGCCTGTGCCATCTGGCGGATCACCGCGTCCACGCGGTCGGGCCGGTGACCGGCCCAGGACTGCCCGTCGGCGATGACCACGGGCACGCTGCGGTAGCCGAGGTCTGCCAGCAGTTGTGCGGCGGCGGTGTCGGCGGAGACGTCGATGGTGTCGATGCGCACGTCGGCTTTGTCGAACTGACGGGCGGTGGCGCGGCATTGCACACATCCGGGCTTGGTGTAGAGGGTGATGGTCATCGCGGTTTCTCCGTCTTGCTCGTTGAGGTGGGTGATTTCGGTGTCGATCACGGCTGCGACCCTCGATCGATGTCGCCTTCGATGAAGGTGAAGGTGTTGCCCTGGCTGTCGCGCATCGCGTACCAGTAGCTGGCCTTGGACCAGGCCGTCGTCCAGTCGCTGCGCTCCCAGCGCAGGACATTCCACAGATCGCGGTCCGCGCCGCCGGGGTGAAACGCCGCTCCGGACTCGGGCCGGTAGAAGTGGTTGAGCACGGCAATGAGCGCCTCAACGGAGTCGGCTTCGGCGGCGATGGCGTCCAGGGCCGCGTGGTAGAGCGTCCAGTAGTCGCCCTCCAGTAGCCGCGCCTCACACTCGGCGCAGGTCTGATTGAGGGCTTCGGCGGCCGGAATCGGTGTCGGGAAAACGTCACTGGCCACTGCGGCGCGGTCGATGCGGCGCTCCTGGGCAACGACATCGAGGACGTGCTCGGTGTCGTCGTACTCCGCGCCTTCGGTGATCGGCAGGATCGCCGCCTGGGTACATGTCGGGCACAGCAGGCGCCCGTGGTCGTGGTAGGCCGCCACGGTGCGGGTGAGCGGTTGCGGTTCGGGCATCGGTGTTCCTCTCGCGGAGTGGATGGCTATAGCCTACCACAGGACGGGAGGGTTTAGCCACCCATTAGCGGGGGAAATCGTCTGTACGCCAGAATGTTTGGGATTGTCCGGGGGAGGAATCACGGAGGGTTGCCGTGGATGTGCGTCGCGTGCGCAGGGCGTGGAATCGTCGCGTTCCCGGCCCGGATGGGGTGTCCGGGTTCACGGCCGTCGTCAGCCTGGCCACCGTTGCTCTCAATGCCTCGACTTCGGTCACCCCCTCGGGAACGGAGGGCAGCGACAATTCGCTACCACCTCGTGTTCACCTCGGCCTTGTGGTGCCTCTCGATGCGCAATCGCGCGTCGCGAGTTCGCCCGGCGCGGAAAAACGATGGTCGGTCGGCTGGGCCTGGGTGCAGCACCGCCCCTTCCCGTTGGCGGTGGAACGGACATGGCCTGGCCAAAACGGGCCTCGGTGTCGTGGTCGAGTACGTCGGGCGCGGGGCGTGGGTGAACCGGCGTATACGTCCCGCCGTGTGTCAGCGCGGTGATGGCGAGGTCAGGTGTAGAGGTGGTCGCGGCGGTCGGCGCAGTCTCCGCAGTAGCCGTCGAATCCTTCTCCGTCGTCGAGCGGGTTGGCGCAGCCGCGGGTGGCACAGTGATCGCAGCGGGGGCAGAGCCGGTTGTGCCCACGCAGGGGCAGGTCGCACAGGTCGCAGAACTCGGCGTCGGGCCAGGCGCGGTGGCAGGCGGCCGGCGCGTCGGGGTGGTCGAGGTCGATGAGCACGGTGGCGATGATGCGCAGTTCGTCCGGTGTCAGTGCGCGGCAGCGTGGATCGGTGCTGGTGCCCAGGTACCAGGCGGTGCGGTCGGTCCAGATCCGCACGTAGGGGCCGGCGGTGCGGTTCTGCTCGGCGGCGGTGCGGGTGGGGTGGGTGCTGATGACGTCGTCGGCGGTGTTGACGATCGCCCACCGGCGGGTGGCGAGCTTGCAGACGGACCAGTCGTGCGGCGGGTTGCTGAAGTGGTGGCGCACGCTGTCGGCGAAGCGGTCGGAGATGGCCATGGTGTGGGTTCCTTTGTGCGGTTGGGTGTTTGGGCTTGCTGCGTGTCGGCGTGGTCTCAGGTGCGGCGAATGTGCCATCCCAATGCGGTGGGCACGACCTGGCGGCGCGGGTAGGTGATGGGCAGCAGGTTGGTGTAGTGCCACTGCACGAGGACACCGCGATCGGTGACGGCCTCGACGGTGCCGGCGAGGCGGCCAACACCGGGCTGGA
Organism: Mycolicibacterium tusciae JS617; assembly: GCF_000243415.2. Next base: position 4,129 of record NZ_AGJJ02000001.1, on the reverse strand, counting down.
TGGCCGAAATGGGGTCGCCAGGGCTGGGCAGCGTCGGGCCGGTGTAGGCCAGGTCGGTGGGGTCCTCGCCGGTCAGGGCGCAGCGGGCGGCGACGTCGGGGACGAAGTGGGCGACCAGCTCGTCGGCGAGGTCGATGACGGCCTGTCGACTGATGGCGGGATTGAGATCGTCGTGCCCGGCTCTGGCCTCGGCTTCGTAGAGGTCGTCGCGGGCGACGAAGTAGGCGCCGAGCAGCTCGCGCAGGGTGTCATCGGGGATGGCAGGCAGGACTGGGGCGGGGGTGGTCATGGTGGGCTCCTTCGGCGGGCTCAGTCGTTGACGGCTTCGGCGGCAGCCGCGACGTCCTCGAGGAGTCGGGCGCGCTGGTCGTCGAGGTGGTCGAGGGCTGTCTCGTCGGCGGTGAGCAAGGCGGCGGCTCGCTGTGCGCGCAGCGCAGCCAGTTGCGCCAGCGCGCGGTCGAGCGCGGGCAGAGGGTCGGTTTCACGTTTGACGTGGGTGGTAACGAGTTCGAGGTATTCGACGAGTTCGCGGCGGCTGCCGGTGAGGGATAGGCCGTCGCCGCTTTCGTTGGTGAGGTCGAGGACGAACACCGGCGCGCAGGTTCGTTCGTCGGGCCGGTGCTGTTGCTCGTGGTAGTCGCCGGCTTCGTGGATGTCGGCTTGGCGCAGGGTGTAGAGGGCGCCGCGGGCGTGTCCGTGTTCGATGTGGTTGCTCATGATTGGGTGTCTCCTTCTCGTGGTGGGTGAATGATGTTCGCGGGCATGGCAGCTCCTGTCTGGGTGCGGTCATGCCCGGATGGGATGCAGGTCCGCGAGTGCGATGAAGGCACCCTGTTGACCGGCGTGGGATTCGGCGATGATGTCGGCCATCGACAGGTCGGCGCGGAATCGGTGACCGGTCTGGGCTTCGACGTCGGCGTAGCGGCGGGCCAGCGTGGGGTTCAGGCGCGCTGAGCACACCAGGTCGGCGCGGGAGGCCAAGACGCAGAACCGGCACGACAGGCGCGACATGCCTTCGACGTAGGCCCGGTGGGGACGGGTGCCCGCGGCGCGGATCCGTTCCCAGACCTGGCTGGTGGACCAGTGATGGATGGGGTACCAGTCATCAACGCGGCGTCGCCCGTTGGAGGCCGAGGTGTTGGGGGAGTAGGCCAGTCGGCGGGCGCGGGCGCTGCTCTCCTCGGCGCGAAGGCCCATGACGTTGAGCAGGTGCACGGGGCGGCCGGTGATCTGGCCGCCCTCGCGCAGCTCGGCGACCAGCTTGGTCATCACCTTGCGGATCGGACCACGCTTGAAATCCGATGTGCACCAACGCTGGGACGCGCTGGGCCAAAGTCCGCGTCGCTGAACGTGGTCGAGAATCGTGTACAGAGATCCGTCGCGTTCGCGGCGCGCCAGTTCGAATCGCAGGCCGTAGTGGGCGGCGTGCTCGGCGGCGAGGTCGGGCACACCGTCCCACTCGGCCTCGCCCAGATCGGCGTGCACCACTACGACGCGGTCCAGGACTTCGGCCTGGCGAGCCGCGGCGACTACCACATCGAGGCTGGCCTGGGAGTCCTTTCCGGCGCTGGAGTTGACCAAGATGATGTCGTAGCAACACAAGTCGGGCGCGTCAGCGGCGGTGACGGTTGCCTGGTGGCCCTCGATGGTGGCGGTCATGGCGGGCTGTCGATCCTTCCTTAGTGGGTGGCTTTAGCCTACCATCAATGGTAGGCTAAAGCCACCCACTAAGGAAGATTTTGGAGGTACCGGTGTCCGGCACACAGGCAGCGGAGTTGCAGATTCCAGGGATCGGCGACGACGCTGGGCGTCCGTCGGTGGTGGTGTCCTACGGGCTTGGGTTGGACAGCACGTGCCTGTTGCTGCGGTGGTTGACCGAGCCGCAGACCCGCGACTTCGACCTGGCCGACATGGTGGTCGTGACCGCGATGACCGGTGACGAATTCGCATCGACTGCACAGGATGTCGAGACCTACATGTTGCCGATCTTTCGCCGCCTCGGGATTCGCTACATCCAATGTGCGCGGTCCGAGCGGACCACCACGACCAGTGGGGACGGGGTGGTGATCCTGGACGACTCGAGCTGCCCGCAGCGTCTGCACATCGACGGGGCCTACCGCCTGTCGACCGAGATGATCACTGCTGGCACGGTTCCTCAGCTCGGCGGAGCCCGCAAGTGCTCGGTTCACGCGAAGGGGTGGGCGCTGGATCCGGTGATCAGCATGGTCACCGGTGGGCAGCCCTACCGGCACGTCATCGGTTTCGAGGCCGGTGAGCAGCGACGGGCGGACAAGGACCGGCTGTACAACAATTCACGCCGCACAGGCTGGTATCCGTTGATTGAGCTGGGGATGGATCGTCAGGCGTGCGCTGCGTATGTGCGGGCCAGCCAAACTGGGGACGTCCTGGTTCAAGAGCTGCTGCACGTTCTGTGTGTATGCCATGTCGACGGCCGCGGGTCGGGAGAATATGGTGCAGCGCTACCGCCGGGAGCCGCTGGCCGGCGCGCAGGCGATGTTCATGGAGGCGGTGTCGTGTCGACTCAACGAACGCCAAACTCTCATCGCGGGAAGCAGTGTCGCCCAGATGATTTCCGAGGCCGGACTGGTCGAGGTCGAGGTGGCCTTCCAGCGGCTGATGGATGAGACCGAGTTCGCAGTGTATGAGGTGCGCCGGGTCACCCCGGCTGGTCGTGAGGGCCGTAGGGGAGTCACGGCGCGGTCGGTGCGCCGCCTGGCGTGCGGGTCACAAGCCGAGATGAATGCCCGCCTGGCCGAGCTTCCTGGCCGCCGCGATGTCGGTGCTGATCGCATCGTGCGCCACCGGCTTGCGGCGGCGGCGAACTGTGAGCACCTCTTCGTCGTCGCTCCGGCGGTGGTCGACGACAAGCAACGTCCCTCGTTCGAGACGCTGTGGGAGCAGGCCAACGGCGACTCCCTGTTCTGACTTTTTTCACCCCGGCCGCCCGGCCTGGCTTCGGCCATCACTGCCTTCGGCGGTATTCCTCGCGTCGAGGCGCACGTTCTGCGATTGGGGCACGGGCCGCAGCGCAGCGTGTGGATCGCGGCGGCGCAGCGCGGCGGGCCTCGGTGCAGACCGCCCCTCACATCACCGCCCAGCAGGGCGCGGCCCGCGCGGCAGGATTTTGGCTTCAGGATTTTGGCTTGGGGCGGGGAAGAAACCTTGAGTGGGTGTGTAGGCGGCGAGGGGCGGGGTTTGGGCCGGTCAGAGCTATCCTGTGCGCAGGATGTCGGTGACGCGCCACTGCACCGCGGCCCAGTCCTCCTTGGGGAGGGCGTCGACCTTGGGGGACCATGCGGCGTCGGCGTCGATCTGGGAGCGCAGTTCGGTGAAGCAGGTGACTTGGCGGATGGTGCCCTGGTTGACCAGGGTGCCGATCTGGGCGACGACCTCGTGTGCAACGCGGTCGATTGCCAGCCAGTAGTCCACGGGCCGGCCGGTTTCGGGATGCAGGTCGATGTGGCGCATGACGTGGTGGCCGACGAAGGTCTTGCCGTTGGTGTAGCGGACGCGGGCTAAGGGCTGGCGGTCGGACGGGGAGACCGCGGCGTAGGGCTTGACTGCGGCGACGTACACCTCGTCGCTGGCGGGGGCCTGCTGGGACTCGGGTGGGTTGTAGTCGAACGGGTTCATGGCCTCAGCGCTGCTTTCAGCCGGTGGATGCCGCGCCCCGGTGTGTGCGGCGCGTCGTGCCGGCGGGTCGGTGTGCTGCTGTGCATAGTCGATCTTTACCAGCAGCCTCTGACACATCCGCCGGTCAGACGCCGTGGGTGAGCTTTTCGATGGTGGTGTCGAGGGCGGCGGCGAGTTTGGCGAGGAACACGAGGGTGGCCGAGCCTTTGCCCCGCTCGACGTCGCGCAGGAACACCCGGTCGACACCGGCCTTGTCCGCCAGTGCGCGCTGTGACATGCCTAGCTTGTCGCGGCGGGTCACGATGTTGGCTCCCACGATGGGAAGGACGCGGTCGGCCACAGAGGTGTCGGGGCTGGACTTGGCGCCGGTCGCGGTGGCGGGCATGGGTGTGGTTTCCTTCGGGTCGATGAGGTAGACCTGTTGTGCTGATCCTACCCCTGCATGGGTGGCTAAATCCACCCAATGAGTGTGGCA